>JBGSTC010000001.1:0-27593 GCA_041736705.1 Erysipelotrichaceae bacterium | reverse complement strand
AAGCGATGAGTCAAATAAAAATCCTCCGTGGTAAGATTGAAGAGCCTGACAGCACAACAATCAAGACGGAGGAAGCCTTTCATGAAAGACACACAAAGTTTATCACACACGACGTACAACTGTAAATATCACTTGGTGTTTGCGCCGAAGTATCGAAGACAAGTGATTTACGGAAGATTGAAGCATGATATCGGGGTGATTTTGCGCACGCTGTGCGAGCGCAAAGGAATCGACTTGATCGAGGCGGAAGCCTGCCCGGATCACATCCACATGCTGGTCAGTATCCCACCGAAATATAGTGTAGCGCAAGTGATGGGGTATTTGAAGGGAAAGAGCACGCTGATGATTTTTGAGCGGCATGCGAACCTGAAGTACAAATACGGGAACCGGGTGTTTTGGGCGAGAGGGTATTTTGTGGATACGGTGGGAAAGAATGAAAAGAAGATCAAGGAATACATCGCGAATCAACTGCAAGAGGATCGGATGTATGATCAGTTAAGTTTGAAGGAATACATTGACCCGTTTACGGGCGACCAGGGAAAATAAAGCAGTAGAAAAGGCACCGTAAGGTGTCAGCTGAGGAAACGCTGCGGCTGTCAGGCCCTCGGCGTCCCGGAGGGGACGGCAGCAACAAGCCCTTATAGGGCGAAGGCAAACTACCGGCTAAGCCGGTAGTTATGATTGGAGAAATGCATGATCGAAACAACACAACTAAAACTGATAAAAAGCACTCAGGATTTCGCGGACAACATCAATGCGCAACCCACATCGATCCTCTATTTCACCACACCCACATGCAATGTCTGTAAGGCGGTGTTTCCGAAATTGACGGAACTCAGTTCGAACTATACTTTTCCGCTTCTAAAGATCGATGGATCGATGCATCCCGACATCGCAGCCCAAAACAATGTGTTAACCGTACCGACCATCCTTGTGTTCCACGAAGGAAAGGAAGTGCTGCGTGAAAGCCGCTTCATCGATTTCAACAAGATCCAACGGATCCTTGATCTCCTATCGTAAAAGAAATCCCGACGCTACGGGATTTCTTTTCTTTAGATTATTTAAGGAAGTATCCGAGTGCGTTGTATGAAACCACCGGTCGAAGCTGTTGGATTCGACTGATTTCTTCTTCATGAACCCCGGCGATTCCATGTTGAAGCAAGAAGGTGGAATAGCCCCGCTCGACCGCTCCGTTGTAGGTGAAGAGCACGCAATACTCGGCGGCGAATCCGCACACCACGACGCTATCCACATCCTGTGATCGAAGCAAGGTGTCCAGTTCGGTTTGCCAGAAAGAATTACTGAAACGTTTGTGGATATGGAAATCGGATTCATCCACGATCAACTCATCGACACAATCGAATCCTTCTTCTCCCGGTCCGGCATCTTCCGAATCCTGGATGATCACGACCGGTAAGCTCTTCGATCGGAAGATCTTGCTTACTTCATTGATGTAGGCGACGGCGGAGAGGAAAGAATCGGTCGACGACGCATTGGTTTTACAGTTCTTCTGCATATCCACGATCAATAAGGCGGTTTTCGACATAGGGTTCTCCTTTGCTAAGTTGATTAATGGAAGAATAGAGGAATTACTCATTGTTTACAATAATAATGAACTTACGGCCTGCGAATTCATCGCGCAACTTCATTTGGTCTTCATTGAGTTCCGTCCAGATGATCCGCGTATTCGCAAGGATATATCCTTTTCCAAGATCAACCCCGTTGGTGGCTTCTTTAGAATAGACCGCATACCCCGTGATGAATTCGATCTTCGAAGCATCATGGAAGAAGAAATCGATACTTGTATCCGTTTCCGAAACGAAGACATAATCCGGGAGTTGTCCTTCGACTTCGATCTGGACGTTGATCTTGGTCGGTGTGACGACGGTGACATCGAGCGCGCTGTCATAATAAGATAAGGAAAAGTTTTCGCCAAGGATGGATGCGCTATGATCGACAAGATAGACTTCGGCCAGATTCGCCAGTTCGGTGATCTTAGTCGTCATTTCATTGATCGACGTTTCCTGAATGGCAATCGAAAATTGTTGGGACTCCAACGTGGATTTCAATTTCGTAAGTTCTTCCGACTCTTTTTGCGTACAACCGCCGAAAACGAGCAGAAGAAGGACGACAACTGCGATGGACGTGTTCTTCATGGTTAATTACCAAGCGTTATGGTGAAAACCAGCTTTTCGAAGTCTTCTCTGATTTTAAGTGATGATCCGGTTAGTTTGGAAGGTTCCCCATTCACCCTCACCAAAGCCATTCCGTTTCCAAGGTCAAGCACGATATCTTTGATTCCGGCGCGTTCGAGCGCAAGTTTACTTACCGCTTCATAGCCGAGTATGAATTCTTTTGTTATGTTTCCATCGCTCCCCAATTCCCCGTTGAAATAGAAATGGACCAACCCCCGTTGTTCGTTCATCGTGATCTGAACCGGTAGTTTTCCTTTGAATTCGATACGGATGTTGGTTAGCGCCGGGGTGAGGATCATCACGTCTTTCGCTTCATCATAGTATTCGATTCCGGTGTCGCAGCAAAATGCCGAACCCCGTTCTAGAAACGTAGGGATGTAACTGTCGACCTTGTCTTTCATTTCCTTCAGCAAAGCATCGAGCTGAATCATTTTGTTTGTGTTCGCCTGAAGGGTCGCCTTGTTTTCGTTGATCTGATTCGTGATTTCGGTAAGATCACTCTGAGATTGACAGCTGGATAAAACCAGTATGAAAGCAAGGATGAAGACAATGATGAATTTACGCATAGAAATTCCTCCCAATAAGTTTATTGTATCCCAATTCAAAAAGCGTTCAAGGGCAAAGTGTGGGATAGCCTTTGAAAGCAAGGGGAAGATCGATTCAAGTTCAAATCCATAGAAACGTACAGTTCGAAGCCCATGTAAGATAATACGCATACACCCTTACGCTAGGGGGTCATCTATGATAAAATAGCAACACGGAGGAATGACATGAATCAATCAGAACTCGCCGAAGCCCTCGGTCAACGTAAGATTCCTTTCACCGCGTCGAAATTCGCGATGCTGGATCGCTATCATGAACTTCTTTCAGAGTGGAATCAACGCATGAATTTGACCGCCATCACGGCGATCGAGGAAGTGCGTGAGAAGCATTTCCTGGATTGTCTCTGTTTGGTTCCTTTACTTCAGGAATCGAAGAGTTTGGTCGATGTCGGATCGGGAGCCGGTTTCCCTGCGATCCCCTTGGCGATCGCCTTGCCTGACTTGAAGGTGACGATGGTCGAACCGATCGGGAAGAGAACCACCTTCCTCAACGAAGTCGTCAAACAACTCGGATTGAAGAACGCGATCGTCGTCAACGAACGCGCCGAGGATTTCGTGAATCGCAAACTAAGATACGACGCGGCGACGGCACGCGCTGTCGCGGCCTTGCCGATCTTGCTTGAATTGTGTGCGCCCTTGGTGAAAGCCGACGGGATCGTCATCGCGATGAAAGGTAGTTCGGGGATGGAAGAACTTCAGGAAAGCGTCCATGCGATGGAAGTGTTGAGGCTGGAGAGAAAAGAAATCCAAAAGGAAGTACTGCCAAGCGCAGGCCTGCGTTATAATATAGTATTGAGGAAGACCGGTGAAACACCCAAGGGATATCCCCGGAATTTCGCCCAAATCAAGAAGAAACCTTTGTAGGAGGAAGCATGAGAGAGACCTTTGATATCCCAGTGGAACTGATTAAACCCAACCGCTATCAACCGCGATTGGATTTCAATCGGGAATCGTTGATGGAACTTGCCCAATCCATCCGTGAGAACGGCTTGATCCAACCGATCACCGTACGAAAAATCGGGCTGCAATATGAAATCATCGCCGGGGAGAGAAGGTATCGCGCCATGCAGATGGCGGGGTTCATCACGGTCCCTTGCTTGATCAGTGAAGCGGATGAAACGCAGATGGCGGAGATGGCGTTGGTCGAGAACCTGCAACGCGAGGATTTGACCGCCATCGAAGAAGCGAAAGCCTATGTTAAAATCATGGCCGAGAGTCAATTGACCCAAGAGAAGATCGCAAGCAAGGTCGGGAAGTCCCAATCGGCGATCGCGAATAAGATCCGTCTGCTTCAACTCCCCGAGGACATCCAGCAAGCCGTGAGCGAGAGGGTCATCACCGAACGTCACGCGCGTGCCTTGCTGAACGTCGTCCCGGAAGAACGTCACGACATGTTCAAAAAGATCGTCGGGATGAACCTGAACGTTCGCCAGACCGAACAATGGATCAACGGTAAAGTGAAGAAACACGAAGAAGAGATGAAGAAACCGAGAACCAAGGGCATCACCCGCAACCTGAAGATCGCACTGAATACGATCGAGGCGGCGGTCGGGATGATCCTGAAAACCGGGGTCGACGTCCATAAGAAAGTCGAAGAAGACGAGAAGGAAGTCCGGATCGTATTGCGTTTCCCAAAATAGATGAAAGGAAGTGGGTTCATGGGTAAAGTCATCGCCGTAGCCAATCAAAAAGGAGGAGTCGGAAAGACGACCACCAGTATCAACCTGGCTGCAGGTCTCGCCTATTTAGGGCGGAAGGTTTTACTTGTGGATTTCGACCCGCAGGGGAATGCGACCCAAGGGGTCGGCGCTTCCCGTCAAAACATCAAATACAGTGCGTATGACGTACTGTTGAACGATATCAGTGTCAATCAAGCGAGTGTCGCCATCAAGATGCCGCCTCTCACCTTGATTCCGGCGACCATCGATCTGGCCGGAGCGGACTTGGAAATGGTCGAGTTTAAGATCGGTCGAGAAAGATTGCTGAAAAACAAACTGGACATCGTGAAACCGAACTACGATTTTATCATCATCGATTGTCCCCCGTCGTTGGGTTTACTCAACACCAACGCATTGACCGCCGCGGATTCCGTCATCATCCCCGTACAGTGCGAATACTATGCGCTTGAGGGATTGACCCAGTTGTTATCGACGATCCGTTTGGTCCAGAAGCTGTTCAACGATAAACTCTTCATCGAAGGCGTCTTGCTGACGATGTTCGATTCCAGGACACGGCTGAGCGTCGAGGTCCAACAGGAAGTGCGTAAGTACTTCAAAGAGCGGGTTTATAAGAGTTTCATTCCTCGTAATACACGTTTGTCCGAAGCGCCTTCGCGCGGACAATCGATCTTCGAATACGATGTACGATCCGAAGGGGCGCGGGCATATGCCGCACTTGCCAAGGAAGTCATCGCCCAGAACGAAGGGGAGGTACAATCATGAGTGATCGAAGTCGTCTAGGGAAAGGTCTCGGTGCGATTTTCGGAGAAGATGTCACGTCGATGTTGGAAGAAATCCAGAAAGGGAACGATAAATCATTCCCCAAGGAAGAAATCGACCTCTCGATCATCCATCCCAACCCCTATCAACCGCGATTGCATTTCGACCCCGAGAAAATCGACGAACTTGCCCAATCCATCGCACAACACGGGGTGTTCACTCCGGTTTTGTTGCGTAAGGCGGTATCCGGTTATCAGTTGATCGCCGGTGAACGACGTGTCCGTGCGGCACGTATTGCGGAACTCGCAACCATCCCCGCCATCATCATGGATTTCAGCGAAGAAGAAATGATGGAGATCTCGTTGATCGAAAACATTCAGCGCGAGGACCTCAACATCATCGAGGAAGCCGACGCCTATGGATTGTTGATCGACCGCATGGGTTTGACCCAGGAACAACTCGCCCAGAAAGTCGGGAAGAGCCGGGAACATGTCACCAACATCCTGCGTCTTCGCAAGCTTCCGCAAAGCGTACAGGAAATGGTCCGTGACAAAAAGTTGACCATGGGGCATGTCCGCCCATTGATCACGTTGGAAGAAGACGCGGAGATCGAAGAAATCGCAAGGAAAATTATCAGAGAGAATCTTTCGGTACGTGCCGTCGAGCAACTCATCAAAGAGAAAAATCAACCCAAGAAACCCGAAGTCGAAAAAATAAAGAAAGACTACCGTTATGTGACCGATCTGCTTCAAACCAAGCTCCAAAGCAAGGTGAAGGTCGATGATGGAAAGATCGTCATCGCGTTTAGCGATGATGAGGATTTAAACCGCATCCTGGAAGCCTTGGGATGCTTGGAAGAAGAAAACTGACACGGGGAAACCGTGTCTTCTTTCATCGGAGGTGAATGAATGTTCAGCGATACCATCGCCGCGATTTCCACCGCACTGAGCGAACAGGCGATTTCCGTCATCCGCATCAGCGGGGACCGGGCGATCGAGATCCTCTCCCGTCTCACGGGACGCGATTTCGCAACGATTCCATCCCATACCGTCAACTATGGCTTTATCCATGACCCGCAAACCAACGAAGTCCTGGATGAAACCTTGGTTTTCGTCATGAAAGCACCTCGGTCGTATACCAAGGAAGACGTGGCGGAAATCCATTGCCATGGCGGTGTCTACATCACGAAGCGAATCTTAGCCGCCATCCTAAGTTCGGGGGCGCGATTGGCTCGACCCGGTGAATTCACCCAGCGGGCGATGCTGAACGGAAGGATCGACTTGACCCAGGCGGAAGCCATCCAGGACATGATCGAAGCCGATAGCTCACAAAGCGCGGCCATGGCCGTCCAAGGGATCAAAGGATCCTTGAAACGATTGATCGAACCCTTGATGGACGACCTCTTGTCCATCATCGCCAACATCGAAGTGAACATCGATTATCCCGAATACGACGATGTCGAACAGATGACCCGTCAACACATCCAACCCTTATGCAAGGAATGGAAACTTAAACTTGAACGCATCCTGAAAGATGCGAACTCCGGTAAACAAATGAAGGAAGGCGTCAAGACCGTCATCGTGGGGAAACCCAATGTCGGAAAGTCGAGCCTGCTGAATGCGTTGTTGGAAGAAGACAAGGCGATCGTCACAGAGATTCCAGGCACGACCCGTGATTTGGTCGAAGGGACGATCCGGCTTGAGAATGTCACCTTGCATTTGATTGATACGGCAGGGATCAGGGAGACCGGTGACTTCATCGAGAGAATCGGGATCGAGAAATCCAAGAAAGCGCTCGAAGAAGCCGAATTGATTCTACTCGTGCTCGACGCGTCGAACGAATTGGATGAAGAAGATGAAACATTACTGAAACTGGTCGATCCTGCGAAACGCTTGGTCGTCTACAATAAATCGGATTTGAATACGGCGCAACAAGACATCGAAGTCAGTGCGTTGAAAGGCGAAATCGACAGTTTGATCCAAGCGATCAACCAACGGTTCGCCGATCACCAGATCGTCTTGAAAACAGGGGCGTTGGTGAACGAGCGGACGATCGGATTGGCGTCGCAAGCGCTCGATGCGATGGAATCCGCCCTGCATGGACTGAATGATGGGATCCAATTGGACCTCATCGCGGTCGATCTTCAAGAATCCTTCTTACGATTAAGCGAAATCCTTCATCCCGTCGACAAGGATTTCCTGCTGAACGAACTGTTCAGCCGTTTCTGTCTCGGAAAGTAGGTAACCCCATGGAACTTGTCATCCGTCGCATCCTCGCCAACATCATCGACCACATCATCATCGCGATCCCGACGTTCGTCCTCGGCATCTTGCTTTTTGTCTTCTCCGTATTATTCCGCGTTCTCTTCTGGTTCCTTCCCTGGAACTGGATGATCAGCAACCCCTTCTGGGCGTTCACCGGATCCGTGTCGATCCTCTACATCCTCTATGAAACCCTCTCGCTCTATGCCATGAAAACGACCATCGGAAAGAAACTGATGAACCTGGAAGTGCGTGCGATCGACGGTACCTTGGATGGATGGACCTGTCTTCTTCGATCCACGGTCAAGGAACTGATCTTCGGCGCATCCAAATCCCCTTTGTTTCTTCTGGGGATCTTGTCCCTTGTCTATACCCTCATCGCCGACAACCATTCCTCCTTCCATGACATCGCGGCGAAGACCCGCATATGGTAGGTTGGATCGATAGCCACGCCCATCTGACGTCCGAAGATTATGATCTCGACCGCGATGAAACGATCGCACGTGCGATAGCGGCGGGATTGCGTAAAATCCTATTGATCGGATGCGGGGTCGAGAATTCGAAACAAGCCATCGCCTTGGCGGAGAGTGACGATCTCTTCGACGTGGCAGTCGGGTTTCATCCGCAGGAAATCGAAGAAATGAACGAAGAATCCTGGGATGAAATGCTGAAACTATGGCGACATCCCAAAATCGTCGCCATCGGCGAGATCGGACTGGACCATTACTGGCATGAAGCACCGGAACACCGGGAGCTACAACGCGTTGCTTTCCTTAAACAGATTGATATCGCCAACCAACTCGACCTACCGATCCTGATCCATACCCGCGATGCGACCCAGGAAACCTTTGAAATCCTAAAGAACCATCCCTGTGCCCGCGCCGGCATCATGCACTGTTATTCCGGCAGCGTCGAGATGGCTCGCGAATTCATCAAGCTCGGTTATGTCATTTCATTGGCCGGTCCGGTGACCTTTAAGAACGCAGTCATCCCCAAAGAAGTCGCTAAACAAATCCCCATCGAATCCCTCTTGATCGAGACGGACAGCCCCTATTTGACACCCATGCCCTTTCGGGGGAAACGCAACGAAAGTTCGTACGTCATCCACGTCGGCGAAGAGATTTGCCGACTCAAGGAAATCGATGTGGCAACCTTACAGGACGCCATGAGTGTCACTTATCAAAGACTCTTTCATTCGAAAAATGGCTAAAGTAAGCCGTTTCATTGTGCTTAGTGCCCAAATCTGACAACGAAAACAGTCGGAAATTTGCCAGATTTTAGGAAGTGTGCTACAGTTAACCCGATGTGAAAGGAGACTATCTCTTGATCAAACTCAAAAAGATCATCTTAGTTTTCTTGGTCATTTCACTTTCCGCGTGCAGCTGGGGCATCGAAGAAGACAAAAAAGTCGTCTTACAAACCCTCTCGAGCGAAGATGTTGCGCTCACTTCCGAAGATGGATTCATCATGGAAGAAGTCGTGGAAAGCACAGTACTCGCAAAACAAGTTTCCGTGGTCAAACCAGCCACAGCCTCTAGAACCGGGATCCCTTGGCTGATTTCCAAGATCAGTGAAGGTTCACCCAAGACACAATCGACATCGTACCGGATCACCTATGACGGGTTAGGGAACGTATTGTCGAAAATCGCCGTCCCAGGATCGACCGTAACGAAAGAAGCGGTTCCGACGATCTGGATGTATGGCGCCAAAGTCGCCAAAGGCGCGTATTTCAATGCAGGATTCTCCCGTTATGGAGCCGATTGCGGCGGATGCCAGCCTTATGCCGATGGTACTGCCGGAACAGCTTCCGGCATACGCGTGTCCACGACCGCCGTCCGTCAACGTGACGGAACGTGGAAAGACGGAATCACCTTCAATGGTTATTATCTTGTCGCTTCGAGTTCCAGTCTGCCGATGTGCACGATCATGGAAATCACAAAGCATACTTATTCCGGAATGGGACTTGTCCCGGGTAAACCGTTCAAGGTCATGGTTGTTGACCGTGGTGTCTCCGGATCGTTGTTGGATCTCTTCGTGGGATCAGAAAAGAATCTGAGTGCGGTGCGGATGATCGGGAAACATTCCCCGGTCGCCACCATCGTCGGTTTTGCGAAATGGACCAGGAATTCGCTTGGACAAAGAATCTGTAAGTAAGAACCGCGCGAGCGGTTTTTTATTGGAAGCGTGATATAATATTCCAGTCAAGGAGGAAGAAACATGCCCATCCGTGAAGTGTTGGTCGTCGAAGGCAAGCATGACAGCGCCCTCCTGAAGTCCGTGGCCGACTGTGAAACCATCATCACCAACGGTTCGACCTTAAGTCAAACGACCCAAAAACTCATTATCGAAACGGCGCGTCAACGTGGTATCATCGTCTTCACCGACCCGGATTCGACCGGTGAAAGGATCCGAAGACAAATCACCAAGCTTGTCCCAACGGCGAAACATGCGTTTCTCCCCCAACATCTTGCCCTGGGTAAAGGCAAAATCGGGGTCGAACACGCCAAGGCAAGCGATATCCTCGCCGCCCTTGAGAACATCAAAACGTTTGAAGAACCGACGCAAACCCTCACCATGGCCGATCTTTTCGACCTTGGATTGTCCGGTGGACAAGAGAGCGAGATGCGGCGGAATCGCATCGCGCATCACTATAACATCGGGGATTGCAACGCCAAGACGTTTCTGAAACGTTGCGGGATGTTGCGGATCACCCCTACGCAACTAAAAGACACCGTGGAGGTTCTATGGAAAAACCGATAAGCGCCAACGCCCGAACGCTTGCCATCTTGAAACAATACGGGATGAGCGCGAAAAAGGGCTTTGGACAGAATTTCATCATCGATCCGTCGGTGGTCGAGAAAATCGCACGCGTCAGCGGAATCAACGAAACGACGAACGTGATCGAAGTCGGTCCGGGCATCGGGGCACTGACCGAACAACTTGCTTTAAAAGCGAAGTCGGTGACCGCCTATGAGATCGATCCGCGATGCATCGAAGTCTTAGCCGATACGATGAGCCCCTATCCCAATGTGAACGTTATCCTGAAAGATTTCCTTGAGGTGAAAGCCGATGAATTGCCCGAGGGCGAGTTGACCCTCTGCGCCAATCTCCCGTACTATGTCACCACCCCGATCCTTTTCCATATCCTGGAGAATCTACCCAAGATCACTTCCTTTACGATCATGGTTCAGAAAGAAGTCGCCGACCGTTTCGTAGCGAAACCTTCAACCAAAGACTATAACGCCTTGAGTATCATCGTCCAAACCCTTTATGAAGTCAAAAACGTCATGAACGTCCCCAAAGGCGTCTTTTTGCCTCGACCCAATGTGGATTCTGCCGTCGTCCGTTTCGTACGTCGAAGCATCCTTCCGGTCGAGGATCCCGACCGTTTCTTCAAACTGGTCAAAACATCGTTCACCCAACGTCGCAAGACCTTGGCGAACAACTTGAAAGAACTTGGGAATCAAGAGAAAATACAGTCTTCGATCTTAAAAGCAGGTCTACAGGAAAGCGTCCGTGCGGAAGCGTTGACCTTGGCTGAATTCGTTAAACTCTATGAGGTGTGGTATGAAAACGAAAGCGTACGGTAAAGTCAATCTCTGTCTGGATGTGGTCGAAAAGAGAGCGGACGGCTATCACGAACTCGATAGCGTCATGGTGCCGATCGAATGGCACGACGACATCGAATTCACCCCTGCCAAGGAAATGTCGTTCACATGCACCCCGGACATCCGGATCCGACCGGAAAACAATTCGATCTTGAAGACGATCGAACTGTTGCGTTCGATCTATCACTTCAATGAGAATTTCCATGTCCATCTCACGAAGAGGATTCCCTCCCAGGCGGGATTGGGCGGAGGGAGCAGCGATGCGGCCGCCGTGATCAACTGGTTCAACACCGCCTATGGTTGGAACCTGAGCGATCAAGAGATGATCGACATCGGGGTGAAGATCGGGGCGGATGTCCCCTTCTGCCTTTTCAAGAAACCGGCGAGAGTGCAAGGGATCGGCGAGAAACTCCGATTCTTCGATGTGGAACTCCCGATGTGGATCGTCCTTGTCCAACCGAGACGGGGCGTGAGTACACGCCAAGCCTTCGGCAGTCTGCAGTTCGATAATCTCCTGCATCCCGAGACGTCGTTGGTCGAAGAAGCGCTCAATTCCAACAATTATCCCCTATTTCTTGTTTCCATCGGAAACAGCCTGGAAGCCAGCGCGATCAAGATGGTTCCCGATATCCAACAGCTGAAGCAGAGACTAGTGCGGATGGGATGCGATAAAGCGATGATGACGGGGAGCGGATCGGTCGTCATGGGCTTTACCCAACACGAGGAAATCGCCGACAAAGCGGTACGGAGTCTGAAATCCGCGTATCGTTTCGTGATAAAGACGAAAATACTCCCGAAGTAGGACCAAACCGAGGAGTTTTTTGGTAAAATAGGAGAGGAGGATAAAAACATGAGAAACGCGATTGTTTTGGCCGCCGGAAAAGGGACGAGAATGAAGAGTTCCTTGTCCAAAGTCATGCATCCGGTCTTAAGCAAACCGATGATCGGACATGTGGTCACCAACCTGAAGAAGATCGACGTGGAAGACATCGTCGTCGTCGTGGGTCACCAGGCGGATCAGGTTCAGGCCTATCTGAAAGATTCGGTTCAATATGCGACGCAGATGCCCCAACTCGGGACGGGACATGCGGTCATGCAAGTCCAAAGCCTGCGGGGAAAAGAAGGGGAAACGCTGATCCTTTACGGGGATTGCCCGTGCATCAGCGAACAGACGATGGAGAAAATCTTCATTCACAACAGCGATTGTGCGATGACGGTCTTGACCGCCGAACTGGACGACCCGCAGAAATACGGACGGGTGGTTCGCGGCGAAGACGGGAACATCGAGAGAATCGTGGAGTTCAAAGATTGTACGCCGCGCCAATTGGCGATCAAAGAGATCAACACCGGGATTTATTGCGTGAAGACGGATCTGCTCTTCAAGCATCTGGACGAAATCACCAACGAGAACGCCCAGAACGAATATTACCTGACCGATCTGATCGAGATCTTCAATTCACACGGATTAAGCGTCCAAGCCCTGCCTGTCCAGGATGTCGACGAAGTCGCGGGCGTCAATGATCGGATCGATCTCTTGGCGGCGCAACGTTGGATGCAGAAGCGGATCAACCGGTATTGGTTGACCAACGGCGTCACCTTCATCGATCCGGATCTGACCTTCATCTCGGCGGATAGCGAAATCGGCGAAGATACGATCTTGTATCCCAACGTCTATTTGGAAGGGAAGACGACGATCGGCAATGGATGTACGATCCTGCCTCAAACCTTCCTGGTCAACGCGACCATCGGAAACAACACCAAGATCGATGCCTGCCGCATCACGGACAGCATCGTCAAAGACAATGTGAACCTGGGACCCTTCGCCCATCTACGTATGAATTGCGTGGTCGAGGACAATAACCGGATCGGGAACTTCGTCGAGATGAAGAACGCGACGATCGGGTTCGATTCCCGTTGTGCCCATCTGACCTATGTCGGGGACGCCGAAGTCGGAGCCAAAGTGAACTTCGGCTGCGGGGTCGTCACCGTGAACTACGACGGGAAAAACAAACACAAGACGATCATCAAGGACGGCGCCTTCATCGGGTCCAACGTCAATCTGATCGCTCCGATCACCGTCGGGGAGAATGCGGTCGTCGCCGCGGGAACCACCGCCAACAAAGATGTGGGCGACGGGGAAATGGCGATTGCACGGACACGGCAAGAAAACAAACCGGGATACGGCTTGAAATACAAAAACAAGAAGAAAGAGGGAGAACACCATGGTTAAGGACATTATCGTATTCGCACTTTCATCCAGTACCGATCTGACGGATGAAATTTGCGGTCATCTGGGCATACCGCGCGGGAAAATCTCGGTGAAACATTTCGCCGACGGCGAGATCATCGTCGAACCTGAACAATCCGTCCGTGGAAAGAACGTCTTCCTTGTCCAATCCACCTGTATGCCGGTATCGGAGACCTTGATGGAAATCCTGGTCGCCCTCGATGCCTTCAAACGGGCATCCGCCGGGGAAGTCACCGTCGTCATCCCTTACTTCGGCTATGCGCGTCAAGACCGCAAAGCCAGGGCTCGTCAACCGATCACCGCGAAACTGGTCGCCGACCTCTTGCAGGTCGCCGGCGCCGACCGTGTCGTGACGCTTGACCTCCATGCCCCGCAGATCCAAGGTTTCTTCAATATTCCGATCGACGACTTGACCGCCGTCTCCATGATCGGCCAATACTTCCGTGCGAAACACTTCGCGGATGAAGTCGTCATCGTTTCCCCCGACCATGGCGGAGCGACGCGTGCCAGACGGCTCGCCGATGCGATGCCCGGGACCACGATCGCGATCATCGATAAACGCAGAACCAAACCCAACGTCGCCGAAGCCGTCAACCTCATCGGGGATGTGAACGGGAAAATCGCCATCATCGTCGACGACATCGTCGATACCGGCGGATCCCTCATGGGTGGCGTCAACATGCTTTATGACAAAGGTGCGACAGAAGTTTATTGCGCCTGCTCCCACGGCATCCTTTCCGGAGATGCGCTGACACGCATCCATGATTCCAGGATCAAGGAACTGGTCATCACCAATTCCATCCCCCTCAGTCCGGAAAAACGCAAAGAACCCAAGATCAAACAGATTTCCATCGGCTACATGTTGGCGAAGACGATCGAAGCGATCCAAAACCACACACCGGTGAGCGAACTGTACAATTTATTCATCGATTGACAGAAAAGGCGAAAAAATGATCGCCTTTTTCTTTTAGAGTTTCTTCATAATATTTAAAGTAGCTGTTTGTAGGCAGTTATTCTATTTACTTAATCAAATCAACTCGTCCAAATACAAATAATGAATATTAATTTCGAGTACAATGCACATCCTTTTTATTGACGTTATTTGCAATGTCGATAAAGAATGGTTGTTTGATAAAGTAATGTTGAGCCCTTCCTTCAAGTTTGTTGAAGGGTTAATTAGCCATAGGTAATATACACTCTTGCTGGTTTTATCGAGATTCAATTACACTCTACCAGCATTTCTTAAGATAATGATTGCCTTACTATTTGATATTTCAAGAGTAACCCCTTTTTGGTTTTATCTAGATATGCACATGAGTTTTCACAATTAATTTCACTGGTAGAACATCCAAAAAGAAGCAAAAAAAAAATAAATTCAAGAATTAGTGCTCAAATCTTCGAGGTTATCTTTATCCTTTCAGTTCCAACAGATTTCTTTAAATTTTACTTTTAGTCCGAAATTCTTTCAAGAACTTGAATTTCCTTATCTGGGATTGGAAAAGAAATGCTGATTCTCTCGAAATCCGAAGCTTCACTTAAACTGAAATCGATCGATGTCTTTGTTTCTTCATGATAAAGAACGAGATTCGTCGACCCATCATAACGGTATTCGCCAAATTCATACCAAGTGAAGGTATAAATATATTCTGTGTTATTAGGGGGATTCCCTAAGGAGTCAAGATACCGATCTGATAGATGTATAATTACTGTTTCGCCATCCCCATTAAATGTGAATGTAGCATCGAAACTCTTATAAATCCCTGTATGGACTTGTGGCAACGGAGTATCTAGTTGGGGTGGTTTATCATTCGACTTTGTACAAGCCAAAGTAAACATACACAACAAAATAAGAAAAATCAATTTGAGTTTCTTGGTAAACTTGACGATAGATAGACCTGCATTATTCATCATTCATTTACTTTTGATTCTGACATTTTTCGGACATCTCTTAACAAGGTGGGCTAATACAAAATCGAAATCTTCGTTTGAGGCATAAACTTGATTTTTCAACAACGATTCATTGACATAAATAGTGTTTCTATACTTAACAACTTTGATTGACTTTACTTTTTTGAAACTTGTATACATACTCTGCTTTGTTGCAGCCATCAAGCCACTACCGCTAGTCGTAAAGTTCCCTGCGGAAAGTCCGATCAGAGTAGTAAGGAAACCGAGTGCTTGGGCTTTTTTATATTGCTTATCCAGTTGTATATGATTCACCCCATTGTCATCCATCTTAAACAACACGCAATACTTTCCACCGTATCGAAGAGTAAGTAGTGGATATGCAATCGCAAGAAGGATCACCATAAGGATGATTCCATAGCCGAGGATCATACCGGTTACTTCAACTGCCTTGCTAAACCCATCGTTCAAAGTAATAAAGAACATGAATATCGCAGGCACAAGTAGCGAAATGAGTAGAACTTTGGATACGGTGATCAGGATTGTTGGATTTCTCCAGAATGAAAACTCATACATCCACTGAAGTTCATTGCCATTGATGGTGATGTTTCCAAACTTCTTAAGAGATGAGGTTTCTGAAGTGAGTTCAGGATTTTGAACGCTCTCTTCAATTTCATCATGTTTGCCTAGCAACCCTTGATCTTTTGTGTCCATTGATCTTGATGGGTTTAAAGTGTCTTCCACCTTTGCGAACGGGTTTCCACACCACTTGCAAATAGCTTCATCAGCGATACGTTCTTTTCCACATTTCTCGCAAAACATTGTTAGCCTCCTTTTCATGTTTATAACATGTTCGAATCAATGATAAGAATAATCTGATAGATCAATTCTATTATTTTCTGTGCGCATTTTCTAGTAAAGGAATGTAACCATTGGTGATACAATGAGATATAAGAGAACAGCTTGAGGAGAAACACTATGGCGAATGAAATGACATTCTTTTGTACACAATGTGGAACTCGACTTTCCGGCAAGAAGCCTTGTCGAAACTGTGGTTTTGATATTCACAGTGACAAGCCTTATGGGGATACATCCCCGATAGGGGCTGGCGGATCGGGCTGGTCGGATGCGGTCAATGATCCACGATATGCAGGCTACCAATGGAATAAACGGACATATATCACTTTATTCTCGCTACTCCTTGTCATATCAATCCCTTTGTTTCTCGTTTTATCCGGTGATTTAGATCTTGATCGTGAAGGGATCATTGTCATTGCCGTTGTTTCAATCATGTTCATTCTGATTGCGGTATACGCGATCCGTAGCACAACGCGAAAAGGAATGGAGTGGACAGGCAAGATCGTGGATAAACATTTATTAGGCGGACCGATGGACAACCCTTACATCGTCATACAACGTGATGATCGAACAATGATCGAAGTTCCTCTGGATGATGATCTTGTCTTATATGACTATTATAAAGTTGGAGATGTCATTAAGAAGCACAACAAGCCAAATCTGAGAACTTTAGAAAAACAGGACAAACGTAATGATGTGGTTCTATTTTGCCCTTCTTGTGCCTATCAAGGCGATACGAGAGATAATTATTGTCGAGCCTGTGGTTCACCGCTATTGAAAGGAAAATAGACGATTACTTCACGATTTGAAAGTGAATTCGAACCAAGTCGGACTCATTGATCTCGAGTATCCCTAATCCATCGACCATATGTCCAGAGGGGTAGGATTTGACTGCTCCAATAAGATCAGGATCATCGGCATTGTCAGATACTATGATACCATCCTCAAGTTCAAATTGGATACCCTGTCCAAATGCATAAGAATTCCCATTCATTTCCCAACTTACATTCAATTCATTTTTATCAATCCAACTAATACAGTCGAATTCATCTTCACTGTATTGGCTGTTTTTATATTCAACGAACCAAAGCGTACAGGTGTAGTCGCCTTGAAGATCATCAAGGGTGATGGAATCAAGGATGCCTTGATCACCGATGATATCAAAAGCTTCGTTCTCCAATAAAGGATTCTTTGCCTTATTCGTGAATACGCAACCTTCCAACATCAATAGAATCATAACGAAGGCAAAGCTTAATCGGACAATCTTTCTCATATTCATCCTCCATCATCCTTAACTATGTAAGGTGTCATCGCGTAAAAAGAAGTACTTTCACAAGATCAGCCAAGCCATCTTTATCCCAATCGGAATAGATATGACTTTGTCCGTATTCATGATTATCTTTCGACCAGAAGATGATTTCGGCGACTTCCTCATCACCTAAAGCGAATGTAAGATAGCCATCCGAATAATTACCGTAAAGCAGATCCTTCGCTTCGTCGCCTTCAAATGGATATTTCTCGCCATCATATTCGATATAATGATGGGTAAACTCTAAGGATGTGTTATTACCCGATGATGAGATTTCTTTGAGCCCGACCGTTGAAAAGTACGTTTCTTCAGGGTCGGATACATAGTTCACAACCATGACTTTCCATTCACCCAGGATGTCCTTGTACATCAGTTCGAATCCACCCTGTGGTACTTCATCGTAAGACATCGGCACATACCAACTGAAGTCTTCCCGTGTCGGTTCTATGGTTGTATCCCTCTTTCCGGTAATCCAATCCGGAAGTTTAGCCAGCCATTCATCCATACCTAAATAGTTCAAGGCAAAATAGCCTCCCACCGCGATCAATGTGACCAAGATGATGGGGATCAATTTGCTTTTTAATTTGGGTTTCGCCGTCTTTTTGATTGTTTGTTTCGGTTTGACTTTTTTAATGACCGTCTCTTTAATCGGTAACACTGGTTCAGTCACTTTTGGTTTAACTTCTACTTTTACCGGTGCACCACAAAACTCACAGAATTTACTGTCATCAGGAATCTGTTGACCACATTTTTCGCAATACATAGGATCCTCCTATAAATCGATTGATTTATTGTCTCATTATTTCCAGGGTCGAATTCGTATCCAACTCAACAAAGCTAAGCCAAGAAACATACCTCCTGTAATCAATCCGATGATCAGTCCTTCTTCATCTCCACTTAATATTCCATAGATGATGAATCCAATGAAGAAGCAAATCGCCATCAAGCAAAGCCATAGTGCTGCTTTGACACCACCACGCATCGAATACCTCCTTAACTTAAGTCATCGTCACAATTGGAATAAATCTCAAGTAAACTGCGAAGTCTTTTAGAAATTCGTCTGGATTCTTAGTGCGAATTACACCATTTATGACCATTGTATTCAAGTCGACTTTCTTTACATCAATTGACTTTTGTACCGCATCGCTTACAAAATCTCGCGCCGATACTTACTTTTTCACCACAATTTCTACAGAAAAGAGGATTACTAGAATCTTCTCTATCTTTACCTTCTTCCATGGAAACTCGTCTCTCTTCGGGAGGATTTTCACCGGGAGAAAGCATTACAGCAATCATCCCTTGAAGTTCTTCGTTGTTTAATGTCATCATGCATGATTTCTCTGAGCCATCAAGTTGCCATATATAGTTCTCACTACGGATGAATGCCATCGATGAATAGTTCAGTTTCTCTTCGTGATAAAATACGCTTCGAATCCCAAGCATTGTTTTTCTATTCAACAATTCATCAAATAGAACGATCCCTCTGTCATCGATCCCGATCTTTTCGTTTTTATACTGGACGATGCCAAGTTTCGCAAGCTCTCTTAATGCAACATCGAAATTAATCTCCTTCGCTTCCCAACGAAGATCATGCATGAAAGGTGCCAACCATCGTATATCCTTCGCAACTACGGAATCCTTGAATTCTTTACTAAGACTTGCCAGATCAAGATCAAATTCTGTCTTGCTTGGGTCCAATACATTCATAAGTTTTGCGTGTCTTACACTATCCACAATCGCGAGCATCGCGATCAAAGCATCCAAGGAAAGCTCTTGTTTGATTCTTGGTGTTGGTTCAGTCTCGCCAAGATAGGAGGATAGAAGCACCATGATCTCGTCCGATTCCATCGGAAGAACCATGACATCCTCGTTTTCAATACCAAAGAAGACCGCCTCGTTTTCATTCCTCAAGATATTTGTGAAGAGTAGATTATCGTCCTGAAACAATACTTTGACACCGGAAAAATTACGTGGTCTGAGCACAACGGGTAAGACGCTCCTCCATGTTTCTTCAGGTTTGACTTTACCTTTACCTTCTTCCAATCCGAAATACACCGCAAGTCGATTCGACTTGATCCCTAGTTCATTTCCAGCTTGAATGATGCTTTCCTTTGGAATACGGATGGTTTGATTTTCACTCATCTTTATACCTCCCCGCTATCAGTCTATTGATAAACTCCGTTTGTTCTGAGTTAAGCTTTAGAATCTCATCGGTATTCGTACCCATTTCTTTCAATACTGCTTCCGCTTCAGCAGGACTCAGTTTCCCTTTGCCATGTCCAATTTGTTTCAAGACCGACATCCCTTCGGACAACTTTTCTGGAATTGTGATTTTTGTCGTCCCTGCCTTGGTGTTGATCGCCTTGACCTGGTACACCAATTGACTATCGAATTGCTTGGTTGCCTGTCGAACTCCTTCAGCCACATCACCTTCCGCGTCGATAAGATTCCCTTTACCTGTCTTAAATTCCGCTTTTTCCAACCATTCATCGGATTTATATTTTATGGTCTTACTTACCGCTTCAGGATCTCCATATTGACGGATACTTCCATCGTTTTTCAAGGCTTGCTGCAAGTCACCGACGGTTCCATAGGCATCCGGACTTCTTGCGTCAACGACCGTATAATCCATATCATTCGCAAAATCTTTTACTTTTTCATAATCGACAGATCCATCTTCTTTAAGAGGCAATTTTCCATCGTTCCATGCTTTGTAGACCTCTTCATTTTGAATTTGACGAATCTTGTGAGCAGGAAGGTCTTTATAAACAACCGTTCCATCCTTCATTGTGATCTTCATGCGATATGTTTGATCAAGGTCGATACTTATCTTGTCTCCACCTTTTTGTTCCAAGCGACTAGCATCTACGTCACTCTCATTGAACTTTCTTGGTATACGTCCATCCGATGTGCCAAGATCACCTTTACTTGCAACACCTTTGATATCGCCAACACCTCCTGTATTCATATTATTGGTAGCTTGTACATTGCTTACATTCTTAGGATCCAAACCATATTCCGCCGCGATCCGTTCACTGCTATTCATGGAAATGACCGCATCCTTCTCAACCTTGAGTCTATTGAACTCCTGTCGCGTCGCATTGTTTGTCAATTCCCTTTCGTTCATGATCTTTTGAGCATGTTTATTCTTTTGCACATCACTCACAGTCTTCTCGAATTCTTTCTTCAATTCTGGTGAATCCGGATGATTCGCAAGATTTTTACGTGCTTGTTCCAGCCGATTCACTTTTTCTAGACCTATTTTCCCACCTTCTTCATGCGCTGCTTTTCGAGCCGCAAGTTCCGGATCTTTAGAAACATTGTTCTTGTACTTCTCGATTTTATCTGCTGCCCTTTCTTGTGCTTTGCTTAGGCTATCATCCACTTCCTTAGAAACTTTCTTATATTCAGCTGTATCTTTGGGTTGAATTGGATTGGATTTTGCTGTTTTCATATCCGATGAAGAGTCTCCGGTTTTATTACTTACCAAATCAGCATTTTTCCCTGTCTTGCCAAATGGAACATTTTCAGGTTTTACACCATCAACTTTCGATGCTGTTTCTGTAGCTTGACTTGTTCTTGAAACATCCTTGCTTGTACTATTTACCTTCTTGGCTGAGTTGGGTACATTGTCAACTTTCTTAGTGAGTTCATCCAATGATCTCCCGGTGTTATCTCCGGTTCCAACTAGAGAATTTTTTAACTTTGCTATCCCCGCATTCGCCATCTTAGTTGCCATTGCGGATTCACTTGCTTCCTTACACATCTTCCGCAAAGCATCGGGCACATCTCCAACATTGGTGTTTAGAACTTTTCCGGCTTTTTCTCCGAAATTCGAAATGCCGTCGACGACAATCTTACCGACTTTAACCTTTGACATAATCTGACCTGTTTTCGAGGCGGCTTTCCCCAAAGTTCCGAGTCCATATCCAAAAGCACGCCCCATCGCTTCCCCTTGAAGGGTTTTAACTATGGCTTTTTGCGCGCCTTCTTTCCAATCATTCCCTCCTTGATCCACATAATCTTTCATTACGAACGTCGACTGAACAAACTCCATTCCCGCTTCCACAACCGCTGCACCTGCAGCCGAAATGGCTTGTCTCGCAGCGAAACTACCGACCAACATACTGACCGCGACACGCAACGCAATCGACTTGTAACTTTCGCCTCGGGCGATTTCCTCACCTGTGTTGGCGAGACCCTGCTTAAAGATATCCCATTCGCTTTCAGCTTTCGGTAAACCGCTGTTTCCGGTAATCGCCCCGGTGGTCCATCGGCTGTGTGTCTTCTTGAATTGTTCAAAATCTTTTGTATTGTATGATCCTGTTTCGCGCTTCTGTGTATTGATCTTATTAAGTTTGACGGCCATCGCAGTCGCTAACTCATCACCATCTTTACCTTTCTGTTCAAGGTCTCTCTGCACCGCCCTCATTTTATTCTCAGCACGCATATCGTTTTCAGCACGGCTGAGATTCTGATTATCCACACGTTGTTCTGCCTTCGCTTGTTCAGATTGTTCATAATCTTGACGCAAAACACTAGCATTCTCAGCGCGTGATGCAATGGAACTTTGTAATTCGTCCTCCGTATATTCCGCACCGGTCAAAGGATTTGTATAGCGACCTGTGTTTGCATTTGCAACATAAGTGCGTTCTTCACCTGTGACAGGATCACTGACAACGAGATCTCCTTCTTTATTGCGTTTAATGTATCCGGTGTTGTTCGAACCATATCCACCACCAAAGCCAGCAACTGCCGCAGCCGCACCTACAAGTCCTGCGATCGCAGCGAGTGCGCTAATCACACCGGTCTCTTCTTCATTGGCGTGTTCATCCGACTCGTCTTCGTCATCCGGCGTTGGGATTGTACCGCCCTTCCACTCATAGACATAGGCGATTACAGGGATTTCCCATATTCTAGATAAGGTCGTGTCGTAGGCGTCATGAACGCCAAGCGCCATTTCCAAGGTCATGATTTCCCCCGCCGTCGTCCCTGGTGGAACGGAAGCCACCAATTGTCCATCTGAAAGTTCCAACCAAACCTGGCCAAGATCCGCCCCAAAAGGATACGCCATCGTATCATTTGGATTGATCTTGGTATTAAAACCATCTCCTCGTCGACCCGACAAGAAACCTGCACTCGCTAGGTTAAAGTTGAGTACCTCGGTTGTATTTTTCTCACTATCATAGAATGTTCCCTTCTCATTGATGGGTAAACTAAACGTATCAAACGCCTTCAACTGTGACGGAGGAGCTGTGAAGTTTGCTGTAATGTTATAGATCCACTGACCATTCACATGTGTGCGTGTGCGAACCAGATTGATTTCTGTTCCAGTAACATTGATATTCATTTGATCAACGGAATCACTACCTGACCATTGCCCCGTAAATTGCTCGGTCTCATTAACAAAGTTATTCCCTGGAATCAACATATAGGTTAGTGTCTCTTTTAACTCCCAAACCCCGGAAACGGGTTGTTCCCCTTCGTCAAAATCACGTTTGACCAGATCGACCCTTACTAGAATCTGGGTTGCACTATCCACTTTGCTTTGACCTGCAAAATCACCGTACGCAAATGGAATGTCAATCTCCATATAGAACTTACCAGGTTCAAGATAAGCCGCATAAAGATAATTCGCCGCTCCTAAATGACGGAAAGAGAAATAACTCTTCTTGTCTGTTTGATACGTTCCTTCTTCTGTTTCATTGTTTGTCCAAGAATCATTCACGGAATAAGTTGTCGACGACGATGCATAATATCCGTCCTCTTCAAGATGAAGACTCACCAAACTGTCCAACCTCATGTCACTAAACTGAGCATTTACTGTGAATGAACCGCTTTGACCGTTTTCAACTAATACTTTCTGAGGTGAAATCGAAACGGACCGATCAAAGAATTTCGCTCCAACCGCGACCAATGTCAATTCCATATTTGCCGGTGGTGACGCATTAACAGCGTTTGCCAACTCCATATAACTCGTCAGTGTATCCCCTTTGATGCCATAGGCTTGCTGTGGCGTTACCCACTTATCGTTGACTTGTAATAAGGCATAAGCAGGTAGAATCGATCCCATGAAAACAATGAGGGCTGCCGTCGCCACAAGTGTCTTTCTTCTTGATAGAAGCAAAATAAACGCGAGCACCAAGAAGATCGCTCCAGCGATGTAACACCAAAACCCACTGTATTTCAATGAGGATAAAACACCAAAAAAGAAACCCGCAATCATCCCTTTGATCAATACACCTGCAGCACTTGTTGTCATTCTACCTTTTGTGAATGAACAAATAAATCCAACTAGAAACCCGTTCTTCTGTTTCAAGGTACGGAAACTCGCTGCCATTGCTGTTATTCCGATGACACTATTTTCAAGTGATGCATTTCCTGAGAGAAAATTATAAGTGATTAGCGCAAGTCCTGTCCCTGCGAAAGCCAATGCGATTACACCTTTGGGTTTAGGTTCCAGTTGCTTAACTTTTTTCTTTCCTTTTTTCTTTAAGGATGAAAAAACCAAAGTATTAATGAACCAGGTATAAAAGCCTTTCCCGATGATTCCCCCGACTGCCCCAAGCAGACCAGCATACATTCCTCCTTGAGCGAATGTAATCAGGCTTGCGTACTTAACCAAGTCTGAGGTTGGCAGATAAATTTTAAGATAAGCCAATCCTGTTTGAAGTACTGAAATGACCAAAGTTAAAATGAGAACCTTGGGGTTCTTAAATAGAGTTTTCAGTCCAGTGATAGCCTTTTTTATGCTTGAAATCGTAAACCCAAAAGGACCCATCGAAGGATCAGGTATACTAATTTTCCTCTTATCCTTAACTTTCATTTCGTCTCTACTGTCCAGCCCCATACTGAACAATCCCCCTCTCTTTGTGCACACAAAAGGCAGATATTCAAATTCACACATCAAGGTGAATAAGGAATGGAGGGATCGACCTAACGAAATCAAGGATATATTGATAGATTCATCTTTTGATGAAAATGATTATTCATCCTGTTTGTTAATCATATTATACTGAGTAAACTAGCTCAATACAACGGATTTTGTACTCTGGTAAATTTTCAAAATTTCCAAATGGGTGGATCACCAAAATTTGCCAATGGATTATTTCGAATTTCCGGAGATGCGCTGACACGCATCCATGACTCCAGGATCAAGAAACTGGTCATCACCAATTCCATCCCCTTGAGCCCTGAAAAGCGCAAAGAACCCAAGATCAAGCAGATTTCCATCGGATATATGTTGGCGAAGACGATCGAAGCGATCTAGAACCATACTCCGGTGAGCGAACTGTACAATTTATTCATCGACTAGGCGAAACGATCCGCAAGGATCGTTTTCTTTGGCATTCTTTTTCACTTCTTTTGGTTACTTTGACATGACATTTCATGTGAATCCTGTTATTATTAGTCCATTATATTCAAAGGAGCTGCCCCCTATGAACATTATCGGATACCTCGCCGCGGTATTGACGACCTTCTCGTTTCTCCCGCAGGCACTGCAAGTGATCAAGACAAAGGACACCCGAGGCATCAACCTCACCATGTACGTCATGTTCGTGGTCGGCGTCTTCTGCTGGACGATTTATGGAATCTACCTCAAGGATGTTGCAATCATCCTGGCCAATGCGGTGACCTTGCTTTTCTCCAGCGTCGTGCTGGGATACAAGTGGAGATATCGATAACCATGGAAAACTTGCACAACATGATTCTGGAATATGAGAAAGATTTCTTCAAGAAATCCTTCTGCGAAGATGATCAAGCCGTATCACAGCGTTTAGATACCGATTTCCTGGAGTTCGGTCAATCCGGGAAGATCTACCACCGCCATGAGATCTTGGAGTTTCTACGCAATGCGGGCGACCGCTGTGCGGAAATCAAAGATTTTCATCTTGAAAAGTTATGCAAGAGTTGTTGTATCGCACATTATCGTTGCGAGAACGATGGGAAACATGCCCTGCGCACGTCCATCTGGATCCATATCGACGATCAATGGAAGCTTAAATTTCATCAAGGAACACCGGTGATCCTCTAGGGACATCGGTTTTTTTATGGATTGAGGTATAATGGAAGAAAAAGGGGAAGAGACATGAAAACCATCGGATTGATCGGAGGGATGAGTTGGGAAAGCACGGTTCCCTATTACACGATCCTGAACGAAGAGGTGAAGAAAGCATTAGGCGGGTATCATAGTGCCAAGATCCTACTCTACAGTGTCGACTTCGACGAGATTGAAAAGGATCAAGTCGCCGGGAATTGGGATCATATGGGGGAGACTTTGGGAAATATCGCAAAGACCCTGCAGGATGCCGGGGCGGATGCGATCGTTCTCTGTACGAATACGATGCATAAGGTCGCACCGCAGATCGAATCCAAAATCAGCGTCCCCTTCCTCCATATCGCGGATGCGACCGCCGAGGCGATCAAGGAGAAAGGGTTGAAACGCGCCGCGTTGTTAGGGACGATCTACACGATGCGCGAGAACTTCTATCGCGACCGTTTGATCTCACAAGGCTTGGATGTGGATGTACCGACTTTCGATGATCAATCCACGATCCACTCGATCATCTTCAATGAGTTGGTCCATGGCATCCTGCGCGATGAATCACGTAATAAAATGCTAGAGATCATCGACCGGCTTGCGAAGGACGGGGCACAGTGCATGATCCTGGGATGTACGGAGATCGGAATGTTGGTGAAACCCGAAGATACGGATGTCATCTTGTTCGTTACGGTCGAGATGCATGCGAAGAAAGCGGCACGATTCATACTTGAAAACGAAAAGAAGGCGTGTGAATAGCCCCAGGTAAAGTTTACTCATCTAAAAAGCATAGTTTGAATCGAAACCTCCTTGAATCTGACAAATGTCGTATGACAGATGTAAGATAAGCCAAAGGAGGTTTCTTTATGGCTAAGAAAGGCAGTACATTTACGAAGTATGATCCGGCATTTAAGCGAGAAGTGGTCGAAGCATACCTTTCAGGAAGATTCGGGGGCTATGAACTGGTTGCGCAGCATTTTGGATTAAAGAGTTTTTCCCAAGTCAGAGAATGGACAAAACGTTATCGTAACGAAGGACCGGATTCGCTATCGAAAGATATGCGAAGTGACGGAAAGGAGACGATGCGCGGAAAGTATTTCCGTGAGAAGAACATTGAAGATTGGCCGCTTGAACGGCAGATTGAGTACCTAAAAATGGAGAACGCCATTCTAAAAAAAGCGAAGGCTCTCCGGTTAAAAAACTCAGGAGAGCGCAACGATACATGATTGTTTATGATTTGACGGAAGATGGGTTCTGCACGAAGCGGCTTTGCGCGTATCTTGAGGTGAGACCTCAATCCTATTACCGATGGTTGCGTCATGGGAAGCCCCTGTATCGATCGTTTGACGAACAACTCGCTGAACGCATCCAAGCCTTGTTTGTCCGCGAGAAGAAGGGATATCGCTACATCCGAGATCAGCTGATACGCCGAGATCACCGAAGAGTCAATGATAAAACGGTGCTGCGCTACATGCATATTCTGGGCATTCAAAGCCCCATTCGCAAGAAACGATTTCAAAACTGTACGACTTCGGATCCCAATCAAAAGGCAAGAATCGTTTGCGACAACGTCCTTGCCCGAGATTTTGAGGCCTCGCGGCCTCTCGAAAAACTGGTAACCGATGTCAGTTACGTCCACCATCAAGAAGGTCGCCTGTTGATTAGCGTAATCAAAGACCTCTTTGACAATTCCATCATAGCATACACGGTCTCGAAGTTTAATGATTGTCCGTTAGTCACCGCTTGTCTAGATCAGGTTTTCACCGAAACTTGGAATCCAACCCAGAGTTGCATCTTACACTCTGACCAAGGATTCCAATATACCCATCTAAGCTATATCGCGCGATTGGATGAAATTGGGGTCACCGTTTCGCACTCAAGAAAAGCCAACTGCTATGACAATGCGTGCTGCGAGAACTTCTTCTCGCACCTCAAAAGCGAGTGTCTAGAATTGAATATTCCCAAGAACGAGAAAGTTCTGCTCGATGCGATTGATGATTTTATCCTGTTCTACAATACTGATCGTCCACAGCGCAAACTAAAAGGTATGACCCCTCTAGAGTTTCGAGAGTCATACCTTCGGGATACTCTTCTTTTTAGATGAGTAAACTTTACCTGGGGCTATTCA
>JBGSTC010000022.1:0-101762 GCA_041736705.1 Erysipelotrichaceae bacterium | reverse complement strand
CTATCAGAAAGAAGGAGTCCTATCCTACTACTTCCGATGAGAATATCGCAAATCACCGTTCAAACATGAAAAAGATCGCCAACTTCGACGATCTTACCCCTGCTTTTATTTTGTGTCCTTTACAAAGGGTACAGTTTAATTTGGGTAGAGTCTTTTTAAGTTTACTAGTTAATGATCTTTTCATGATTGGTGTATTCCAACCGTAATCAACTATTTTTCTCGATTGCACATTGGTTTGGTATGAAGGACAATTTAAAATATAGAAATCTATAATCCTATGAAATTCTTTGTTCGCTTTTGAAGATTCAAACATAAATTCAAACCACTCATTATCAACTGTCGATTTTTTGTTTTTTGCCATTAGTCTCTCCAGTCCTATTGGTTGTTGTATAACGCCATCAAATAATTTGCTATACGAAATCTCAATTCTTTAGCGCTCAGTATACGGTCTCCCTACTCGACCGTGACGTAGCGATATCAATCTGAAGGATAATACCTATCCTATATTGTTTCCTTCCATCACGTCTCACAAATGAGGCATATACCAGATTTACACCTATATATATATATATCATTATTGGATCATCAGAAAAGAGAACTGTCAGAGTTGCATCTAATCGCTATATTGGGGGAACATGATTGATTTACACGAATACCATAGTCTTATAAGGTGAATTAATGAATCATGGAAACTCAGAACACTAGTCTCTCACTCCAGATTTATGTAGACTGCTTCTGCGAGTGGAATTTAGGCCATAGATTATATCCGATTTGTGGGTCATTAGATCCGTAGAATTTGATTAACTCTACTTCCTTTTGACGCACCTCATGATTCGATGCATTTTCGCTTTCCCATAATATCTTTCTATGAACGACAAAATCATAACGTTGTTCTCGTGGGAAGTCATTCTCTATCAATTTGGATTTAGCACTACCAAAATAGTTTATATCGTCAGTAACATCCGATCCAATATAAATCTTTCCATTTGGATAAGTGATCAAATATACAATCTTCATTTTAATCCCCCAGTCTTCACAATCAAAATCATATACTTTTTAGATCTACTAAAGCAACTATTTTTAAAAATTGAAATCTGGAATTCTTATGTTTATTATAAAAGTGATTCACTTGGACTTTTGGGCATTAAAAAAAGCCTTTGTTTAAAGGCTTTGCTTGTAAATGGTGCCATCACGGAGAATCGGACTCCGAACTGAGCATTACCATTGCTCTGTTTTACCATTGAACTATGATGGCGTGTGCCATAATATAATAACCAAAATAGTTCAATAAATCAAGAGCTATAAATACTTTTGTATACTTTGGTAGACCCGTGCGATGGGGAGTCCCATGACTGTATAATAGTCCCCGACGATCCCTTTGATGAAGAGCGCGCCCTTATCCTGGATCCCGTACGCCCCGGCTTTATCCAGGCAGACTTTGGTATCCACGTACTTTTTGATCTGGTCTTCACTCAACGGAAAGAATTCGACTTCGGTTTCGGTGAAGAATTTCTCTTCCGAACCCGGACCGATGATACTGACGCCGGTGATGACTTTATGGACGCGTCCTGAAAGTTTACGCAACATTTCGATCGCGACCGGGACTTCGACCGGTTTTCCCAAGACTTCATCGTCGATGACGACGATGGTGTCCGCACCGATGACCACGGAATCCGGATGCTTCTGAAAAACCAAGTGCGCCTTGCGGAAAGCAAGATCGGCCACCGCATCCCCTAGCGGCAACTCGGCATTCAAGGTTTCGTCGACTTGCGGATTGATGATCGTAAACGGAATCTCGCATAAAGCCATGAGTTCTCTGCGGCGAGGGCTTTGGCTCGCCAAAATGAGTTGCTTATACATTGTCCCCCTCCTGACGTTATTATTATATCGTATCCGAAAAAAATGTCATGTGAAATCACACCAGATATCCAAAATCTTGCGAAATATTCTCAAGACCGTTTGCGCGTAATACATAGCGCGTACGGGTCACGTTCAGCAGGAAGCGGCGATCATGGGAGACCGCCAGGATCGCCCCGTGGTAGTTGTCCAGCATTTCTTCGACCACGGGAAGGGTCAGCGGACTGAGATTGCGCGTCGGTTCGTCGAGAATCAAGAGATCGTTGTCGCCAAGCACCAACGATACCAAGAGGATTTTCGCTTTTTGACCTTGCGAACACGCCGAGATCGGTTGACGCATCTCTTCTTCGGTGAACTTGAGATTACCAAGATAGGTCATGATCCGCGTCTTTTCCTCCTTGGTCCCATCTTGGGTCAAAAAGTCGACCGCGTTTGACGACAAGGGTAATCGTTCGTCATAGTTTTGCGGCATGTAGCCGACCTTGGTCCCGCGTTCACGGGCTTTTAACTGAAGATGGGCGAGGTAGGTGGTCTTGCCTGATCCGTTGTCACCGATGAGACCGATGCGAGCCCGTCCGTAGATCGTCAGTTCCAAATCCCGTGCTAGAACTCGGTCCCCGATTTTCAGTTCGGGCAAAGCATCGTCCAACAGGCATTTCTGATCATAGACCGGTTCTTTCTCCTGGAAAAACAAGGTGATCGATTCTTCGGGATCCGGTTTCTTGATTTTCTCTTCGCCATCCAGATGATCCCGAACCGCCTTGAGATTCTTGATTTTCTTCTTCAGCAACCGCGCCCCCGCAGGGTCTTGGCGGCTGATGGTCGCCTGGGCATGTTCGACTTTCTGATAGATCTGACGCCACTTCTCCAACTGCTTCTCGTATTCAGCCCTCTGCTTGCGCGAGAGCGTCGTTTGACGATCGATCAAGTGCAGACGCGTACTCACGTATTCGTCGTACCCACAGGTCACGCAGGTCCACAGCGGCACGGTCTTGCGTTGCGTTTGTTCCAAGTGCAGGATGCGGTTGGCGCATCGCTTTAACAACGTTTCGTCATGGGAGACAAAGAGGATCGGTAACGACGTACTGAGGATGAACTCTTCGAACCATCGTAAGGCGTTCAGATCCAAGTCGTTGGTCGGTTCATCCAGAACCAACAACTCCGGTTCCTTCAGCATCAACCGTACCAACTGGACTTTGATGCGCTCCCCGCCGCTCAAGCGGTTCAGCGGGTCGTCATATCGCTCTTCCGGGATGCCGACGATCAAATCCGCCATCCATCGTTTCATATCGGTCAATTTCTCATAGTCGACCCATCCTTCTTCATTAAGCACGAAGTCGATCACCGATGTATTCATATCCTCTTCTTGAAGCCATTGGGGAAGATAGCCGATCCGTTTCGTGTCGCCGCTTACTTTCCCCTCGACGATCAAGGATTCGATGATCGCCGACGGTGTGGCGATAAGTTTACATACCGTGCTTTTCCCATTCCCCTCTTCCCCGATGATCGCCATTTTATCCCCGGCTTGGATGGAGAAAGACAGGTCGTTGACCAAGACCCTGCCTTTGGGTGTCGTGATTGTGATGTTTTGTAGTGTTAACATAGGTACCTCGCATAAAAAAAGACCCGACGGTCTTTCAGTGGAAAACAACAGGAAAAATCCGATGCATTAATGAAGATTCGCTTTTTTCTCCGTTGGTTTTTTGTACATGTTCTCACCTGCTGGTTTTATGATATCAAAGATTGGAATATCGTTCAATCAATTTTTTTGCGACGTAGGGGGAAACGAAATAACTTACGTCGCCGTGGTTCATGACGATATTCTTGACGACGGATGAGGAAACGAAGGAATGTTCGGGGCTGGAGAGGAGGAAAACGGACTCGATGTCCGGTGAAAGCATCATGTTGGCGGTCGCCTGCTGCATTTCATATTCATAGTCCATAACGGCACGGATGCCGCGGATGAGGATCTTGGCATCGATCCGCTTCGCATAATCGACCGTCAACCCGAGACTGAAGTCGACGGTGACGTTGGGGAGATGCTTGATGGATTCTTTGATCATGTCCATCCGTTCTTCCAGACTGAACGCAAAAGCTTTATCGGGGTTGACCATGATGGCGACGACGAGCTCGTCGAAAATCCCGGCTGCACGTTCGATGATGTCCAGATGACCGTTGGTGATGGGATCGAAGGATCCCGGATAGATGGCTTTCGTCATGTTTCCTCCGAAGAAAAACGCACTCGAGGCGCGTTTAGAAGAGTCCTTTGTCTAAGATCTCGATGACTTGGTCGACCGCATGGTCGAAATCGTCATGTTCGCTAAACATGACATAGTTCAAGCCGATGAAGTTGGAAATCCCCATCATCATATAGGCGACCACTTCCGGATCATAATTCTTCATTTCACCCGACAATTGGGCGTTTTTGATCTGATGGATGTAGTTCTCGGCGAATTTCGCATAATAGTCGATGAACAGTTTCTTGTCGATGTACAAGGATTCCCAGATGATGTTGTACATATGCTTGTGTTCGCGGATGAAATCGAGATAGGCATGCAAGCCTTTGCGTTCGGCTTCCTTACGCGTCGTGCATCCTTTGATGTTGAGGGCGATATGCATGCGGATCTGATGGGAATACTGCAACAGCAAATAGCAATACAGACTCAGTTTATCGGTAAAGTAGATGTAGAAAGTCCCCGGCGCCACATTGGCCAGACTCGTGATTTCATTGATCGACGTCCCGTAATACCCGTTCTTGAAGAACAGTTGTTCCGCGGCATCGCAGATTCGATCGAGCGTTGCTTGACCGCGCTTGGTTTTCGGCTTGTTCACTAGGGATTCCAAAGCGTCCACCTCGACTTTCTTTGTTATTTTACCATCTTTCCACAATTTTCACAATTTAATCGTGCCGTAGAACGACTGGACATGGCGGACAACATGACACAATTTTGGGAGGACAACATTCGTTGTACGGCACGGTCCGTTAAATCACGTCGTCGCTTTTGCTTGTTGATACAAAGCCGAGGACGAGTGAGCTAAACAGCATCGGTTTTTCATACATCGAGGCATGCCCGCTATCGGGGATCATGACCAAGGAAGCATGGGGGATTCTACTTGCGATGAAGCTTTGTTCCTGTGCGGGCGTGATGTAGTCGTGCTCGCAGGAAACCACCAAGGTCGGCGCCTGGATCTCATGCAGACGGTCGCGGACATCGTGGTCGTTGGCGCTGTTGGTCAAGCGGATCATCGCGTTGATGAAGACGGGGTTCGAGAAGACCCCGAGTAATATTTTCTTGCGGTTGTTCATCCACTCTTGATGCTTCGTGTAGAACGAAGAGGAGTAGATGACCGGGATCGTCGTGGCATAATACGCTTCCGGATCGTTGGTCGCCTTGTTCCATGCGACGCCGATCTCCCGTAGCCACGGGCTGGTATAGGCGGTCGTGTTGAAGAGGAGAAGACGACGGACGAATGATGGATGGTCGATCGCGAATCGCATCGCGACCTCCCCTCCGTAGGAGATACCGAAAAGATCGATTTGGCTTAATTCGAGGTGATCGCAAAGTGCTTTCACGACCTCGACTTGAATGTCCTGGTTGTACTCCAACCCGTCCAATTTGCTTGATTTCCCCTGGTCCAACAGATCAACCAGAATCAAGCGATGTTGGTTGCTGAAGGTTTCGATGAAGGGTTTCCAGCTTAAGGTCGACATCATGATGCCGTTGAGTAAAACCAAGGGTGTCCCTTGACCATACTCCTCGTAATAGACTTCGTACTTTTGATAAGGGAACGTCGCCATTACATCAGGATCCCGAGATCTTTCGCTTGTTTCAAAAGATCTTCACGATAATTTGGATGGGCGATCGCGATCAAACGGTAGACACGTTCACGGATGTTGGTCCCGCGCAAGGCGGCGACCCCGTATTCGGTGACGACGAAATCGACATCGTTTCGCGATAAGGTGACGGCAGCCCCCGGTTTTAGCTGAGGGACGATCTTGGAGACTTCTTCACGCTCTCCCGTCAAAGGGTTCTTCACCATCGCCGTGGAATACAGGGCGATGAACGATTTGCCTTCTTTTGAATTTTGCGCCCCGATCGCCGTATCCGCTTGTCCGCCGGTTCCGCTGAACTGGAGCGAACCGATCGATTCGCTGCAGCACTGGCCGGTCAAATCGATTTCAAGGGTCGTGTTGATGGAGATTTGGTGGTCATTGAGGCCGATGATTGCGGGATCGTTGACGTAGCCCCCGTCAAGAATCATGATCGCCGGGTTATGGTCGAGATAGTCGTAGAGTTCCTGGGTTCCCAAGGCAAAGGTCGCGACCATCTTCCCGCGATGAAGGGTTTTCTTTTCACCGGTGATGACGCCCATTTTCGCTAAACGCATCAAGCCCGTCGTCAGCATTTCGGTGTGCACGCCAAGGTCTTTTTTGTCGTGCAGGAAACCTGCGACGGCGTTGGGGATCCCGCCGATCCCGAGTTGGATGCAATCGCCGTCCTGGATATAGGAAGCGATGTATTGTCCGATCTTTTCGTCTTTTTCGTTGGATTGCACTTCCGGCAAGACAGGCACCGGATAGTCCGCTTCGATCAGATAATCGATCTTATTGATATGTAGTTCGACATCGCCATAGGTATAGGGCATGTTCGGGTTGATTTCAAGGATCACGAGCTTGGCTTGGTCGATCGTCATCTTTTCATAGGTATTGGAAAGGGACAAGGAAACATAGCCGTGTTTATCGGGCATGGAACAGGCGCCGACATAGAGGTCGGGTGTCACATGGTGCAGGCGTTTGGAGCCGGCGAGATGGAGGTGGTTGGGGATGAAGGAAATGTTCCCGTTCTTATGCGCTTTACGCAACGCCGGGGAATAGAACCATCCGTCCACGTTGAAACTGTTCTTGTATTCTTCTTTGATGAAGGGTGCGTCGCACATCGGAAGACAGTTGGTGATGGTTACGTTATTGACGCGGTCCGCGATCGTATGCAGATTCAGCATGAATAAACGGGCTTCGGCGCTGCCGAGTCCGGTGACGATCTGATCGCCGGTTTTCACTTTGGAGAGGGCTTCTTCGACGGTGATCAGTTTATGAGCGTAGTCCATGGTAAACCTCCTTTAAAAAACACGGGGGAGGGATTTCCCTCCCCCATTGTTTCATTGTAACCTATTTGTTAAGAATTTCGTCCATGTTCGCCAAAGGTTCGACTTCAACCCACATCGTCGGGGCGGTCGGGTCCACTTTGGACAGATTCATTTCCTGGGTACCCATACGTGCACCGTCGGCATAGTCGATGACGCCGCCGAACGGATTGGTGATCGGATCGGATTCCATGGCTTCGATGTACTTTTCCCAAGTAACGGTTCCTTCGACGCGCTTGAGGCCTTCGACGAAGAAGTAGGCGGCGATCCATCCCGTCATCGCATAGGCGTTGGCGGCATAGGCGGCATCGATGTTCTGGGCGTATTCGGCGATCGCGGCTTGGTGGGCGGCATCGAACGCAACCCAACCGTTTCCGTAGACATCGAACTTACCGGCGATTTGATCCTTGAACAGGTTCGCGATCGCGGGGGAAACGTTGACATACGTGGTGATGACGTCTTTATTGACATCCTGGGCAGCCAATTCTTTGATGATCGTCGGGATGGTCGCCTGGATGGCGGCACCGATGACGAAATCGACGTTGGCATTCTTGATCGTCGTGACGGCGGCGGAAACGTCCGTGGCACCGGCGGCGACTTGGACTTCGACGAGTTCGACGTTGAGTTCGGCGGCTTTGATCTTGGCACCGGCTAACAAGTCTTTACCGGCATCGTCGCTGGTGGAGATGACACCGATTTTCTTGGCACCGAAGTTACCGACGGCACGTGCGACCATGATCTGGCCTTCCGTCTTATAGATCGGTTGAACCGGGAAGATGTTCAGGTTCTTTTCTTCGGCGGTGGCTTTGTCATCGTACAACTGGCCGATACCCGTCGCGAAGTAAACCGCCGGGATACCGGCTTCTTTCAAGTCTTCCAAGGTCGCGCCGACGACGGGGGTACCGAAGTGGCCGACGATTGCGAAGACTTTGTCGTCGTTGATGAACGAATCGAGACAGGCTTTGCCTTTGACGGGATCGAATTCATCGTCGTTGTGCAGGAATTCGATTTCGCGGCCATCGACACCGCCTTTGGAATTCACATAGGCCAGATATGCTTTGATGCCTTCTGTGAACGGAACACCGACCGGCGCGAACGCACCGGAGGTTGCGGCGCAGTTCGCGATCAGGACTTTGTCGTCCGTAACGCCTTGCGCGGCGACTTCTTCTTTCTTGCAGGCTGCCATGCTGCCCAGCAGCATAACGGAGAGAAGAACCACTAAAATTTTCTTCATAAGATGTTTCCTCCTTTTATCATAATGCCCTAGCATTATTTCCATTTAATGCGACCCCAGATAGGCTTCGATGAGCTTGGGATCGTGCAACAATTCTTGTGCCGGACCATGGGTACGGATGACCCCGAGTTCAAGCACGTAGGCGTAATCGGCGATTTTCAGCGTTTGCGCGGCGTTTTGTTCGACGATGATCACCGTGGTTCCCGCATCGCGGATTTCGGTGACGATCTTCAAAATGTCGCGGACGATCAAGGGAGCCAAGCCCAGCGAGGGTTCATCCAACAATAAAATCTTGGGTGAACTCATCAAGGCGCGTCCGATCGCAAGCATCTGCTGTTCCCCCCCGGAGAGCGTGGATGCGACTTGGTTCTTGCGCTCCTTCAACACCGGGAAATAACCGTAGACTTTCTGGAAGTTCGCTTTGACTTCTTTGCGGCTCTTCACGGTGAAGGCGCCGACTTTCAGATTCTCTTCAACGGTTAGGTCGCGGAAGACCTGACGTCCTTCCGGACTCTGGGCGATGCCGATCGTGGCGATCTTCTCCGCTTCGAGATGGCTGATTTCTTTTCCAAGGAACTGGATCGATCCGCCAGTCGGCTTGATCAATCCGGAGATGGTACGTAAGGTCGTCGTTTTCCCTGCGCCGTTGGCGCCCAGCAGCGCGACGACGCTGCCTTCCTTCACGGTGAGATCGATGCCTTTCAAGGCTTCGATGGCACCATAATTCACTTTCAGGTTACGGATTTCCAACGCATTGTTTCTCATTGGTCGGCCTCCGTTTCGCCAAGGTAGGCGGCTTGGACATCTTTGTTGCGCTGGATTTCCTTGGGGCTTCCGACCGCCAGGAACTTTCCGAAGTTGATGGCGCAGATCTTATCGCACACATCCATGACCAGACGCATGTCATGTTCGACCAAGAGCACGGCGCAGCCGTATTTGTCGCGGATGGTCCGGATGACTTTCGCCAGGTTGACCGTTTCGATGTCGTTGAGCCCGGCGGCGGGTTCGTCCAGGATGATGAGTTTCGGATGACACATCAAGGTTCTGGCCAATTCGACTTTTTTTAGGATGCCGTAGGGTTGTCCCCCGGCCGGTAGAAGCATGCGATCGGCGATGCCCAGGAAGGTAAGAACTTCGATGGCTTCGTTGCGAAGCGCGGTTTCTTCATCTTTGGCTTTCTTGGTTTTCAGGGCTTGGGCCAAGAGCGAACTCTTGAAATCGATGTGCGCACCGATCAACACATTATCCAGGATGCTTAGTTCGCGGATCAGTTCGACGTTTTGGAAGGTGCGGACCAAACCGAGCTTGATGATTTCATGGACGGGATGGTCGATCAGGTTGGTGACCTTGCCATGCTTGTCCCGGAAGAAGATTTTCCCGTGGTTGGGACGATAGAATTGGGTGATGCAATTGAAGGCGGTCGTCTTCCCCGCCCCGTTGGGACCGATCAGACCGAAGATTTCCTTTTCCTTGATTTCAAAGCTCAGGTTATCCACGGCCTTCAATCCGCCAAACGAGATGCTTAACTCTTCCAACCGAAGGACCGACCCTTCTTGCAGATCAAGAGTGCTCATGGTTTCACCTTCGCTTTCACTTTGCCCCACAGTTTCTTCATGTCGTTGCCGAGATAGATCAGACCGTAGGGATAATACATGATGACGACGATAATCAGGATGCCGTTGATGATGTAGGCGAACCCGGGCATGGCTCCGAAATACGGGATTTGTTTGAGAAACAAATCCGGTACGGCGAAGACCACGAAGACGCCGAGGATTGTACCATAGATGTTCCGTACGCCGCCGATGATGATGGCCGAGAGGATGTTCAGCGACATGCCCAGGGTCCAGGTCGGGGGGTAGGTGTATTTGATGAAGTGGATGTACAGGATGCCCGAGAGGGCGGCGAGACTTGTGGCGAGGGCGAAGGCGACCAAGCGGTATTTGAGAAGATGCACGCCCATCGCCTGGGCGGCGGCTTCGCTGCCTCTCATCGCGTTGAGTGCGCGTCCCATTTGACCGTTGATCATGTTATGGATCAGGATCATGACCCCGACCAACACGACCACCAATAAGATGTAGGTTCCGTACTTGTCGAGTTGGAAGAACCCTAACAATTTAGGATAACTCGCGGTTTTGCCGGAGAAGCCGTTGGTGATGTCGCCGAATTCTTCAAAGGATTTACGCAGGATTTCGGAGACGCTGAGGGTCGCGATGGCCAGATACAATCCTTCGATCTTCAACGAAACCAAGCCGACCAGGATACCGACCGCTAAGGGGATCGATAGCGCCAAGATCACGGCGACTTCGAAGGGTAGTTTTAGATTCACGGTGGCATAGGCGGAGATGTAGGCCGCCAAGCCCATGAATCCGGCGGTTCCCAAGGAGATCAGTCCGGACCACCCCAACAAAAGGTTAAGTCCGATGGCGGCGACGGAATAGATGATGACGCTGCCGACCAGGGTGAGATAGGAGTTCCGCAGCAAGCCCAATTCGATGAGAAGCGGGACGAGGCAGAGGACAATTCCGAATAAAACATAATTCAGATGTGCGTTCTTTTTCAGGTTGAATACCGGTTTTTTGATTTTCATGGACGCACCTACACTTTCTTCACGATCTTCTTACCGATCAAACCGTAAGGACGGAAGACGATGAAGATGAGGATCCCCAGATACAGAAGCTGTTCGCCCCAGACCGAGGAGACATAGTAGACCAGGAGGTTCTTGGCGATCCCGATGATATAGGCTCCCAGGACCGGACCGTAGAAGGTCTGAAATCCGCCCAGGACACACGCGATCAAGGCATTGAGTTGGACCCCGTCCATCAGGTTGAGGGTCACCGAGGTGAAGGGTGCCGTCATGACGCCGGCCAGGACACCCAGAACCGCGGCGACCGCCCATGCGACCATGGTGACGGTTTTGGTGGGGACGCCCATGAGCCGGGCGGTGAATTCGTTGGATGCGGTCGTACGGATCGCCAAGCCCCACTTCGTCCGCTGAAGGACATAGAAGAGGACGGCCATGACGCTCAGTCCGAAACCGATGTTCAAGATCCCATTGAACGAGATCGAAGCACCGGCGACGGGTAGGCTGCCGGTCGGGATCAGTTGGGGAAGATTCAAGGGGTCGACACCGAAGAGAAACGGCGTCACACCCACGAAAATCATGATCAAGCCCAAGGTGATGATTTGCTTGGCGACCGGGGAGACTTTCTTTGTATGGCGGATGATCACGAAGTCGACCGTGAAGCCGGTGATCAAGGCGCTGACCATCCCTCCGATGATCGCCAGCCACAACGGCATGCCGGCGGTGGTGAAGAGGAAGGTGACGACGAAGGTATTGAACATCCCCATGGCGCCTTGGGCGAAGTGGGTGATGTTTGAGGTACGATAGATGATGATGATGCCAAGGGCGGCTAAGGAGTAGATGCTCCCTGTTTCCAGGGATCTCAGCACGAGCTGGACGAAGGTGCTCACTGCGCAGCTCCCCAAACGACGATGCTGGCGGCCCAGACATAGCCGATGCCGGCCGCGATCATGCAGACCACGGTCCCATCTTTGACTTTCCCTTCTTGCAGGGCAAGATAGAGCGATAGGATTTGGTCGACCTGACCGATGTGGCCATAGTTTTCCAAATAGATCGATTGGTCTTCACGCAAGTCCAGATCCTTCAGCATCCCCAGATGTCCCGAACGTTTGATGTGCAGGATGTCGAGATAGCCGATGTCTTTGCGTTGTAGCTTCGATTTGCGTAACGATTGGTCGATGCAGGTCATCCAGTTTTTCTGGGAGACTTCGTTCAAGCGGTCTTTCATGCGTTGCGGATCCATCAAACGAAGGGACTTGTATCCTTCCGCAACGTTTTCGGGTGTCATCGGGCAGGCGGTGCCGCCGATTTCCACCCCCGCGGTGCGGGAAATCGAGCCATCCGCGATCAGATGGGAACCCAAGAGTAGGTTTTTATTCGCGTTCTTCTTCAACAAGATCGCGCCTCCGCCTGCGCCAAGGTTGTACATCATCGACATATCCTTGTCGGTATAGTCGACGAAGTCGCCGTTACGATAACCGCCGCAGACCAGGACGACGTTGATTTCATCATCCGCGACCAGCATGTCCTTAGCCATCTTCATGGCTGCGACGGACGTGCAACACCGGTTTTGGACATCGATGCCCCAGGCGTTGATCGCCCCGATGCGGTCTTGGATGTATAAGGCGGACGTGGTGAGCGGATATTCTTTCCATTCTTCGCCGAAGCACAGGATGACATCGATTTCTTCCGGTTTCACGTCGGAATTCTTCAGACAATCCAGGGCGGCGAGCGCACCCATTTCCTGTGTGCCGTCGTTCTTGCCGGGGATGGTCTTTTGGACGATGCCCAGCTTGTCGATGATCGCCTGGGTCGACCAGACGCCTTTGGTGGCGGCGGAAATCTCCGCGGCCGACATCGTCGATTGCGGGAGATAGATTCCGATGCCTACGATGCCTACGTTTTGAGTTGACATATGCAACCTCCTCTACGGTTAGAAGTTTTCTTTCAGGGTTTGGATGAACAGATCCAGGTCGTCGGTGATGACGGAATGCCCGGCGTTTTCAAAGGTCACCAGTTTCGCACGGTCGCCGAAGAATTGTTTCATTTCCACGGACATGGCATAGGGGACGACATAGTCTTTCGCCCCATGCATGATGATCAGCGGGCATTTGATTAAGTCGATGCGACCCGAACCTTCCGCGACGGCGGTGGCTTCATGGGTGAAGTTGAACATCACCAAACTATAGTCGACATCCACCAGATTGCGCTGTTTCAGCATCGCATCCAGATAATGGTCATAATCTTCTTCATTGGGTTGATTTAGGTTATAGATGACGGCGTTCCAGATCGCCTTCAGCATCCCTTTATCCTTATTGGCATAGGCGGCCAAGATCGGAAGGACCTGAACCGGATCTTTCGCGATGTCTTCCTTGGTTTTCAGCAGATCCGTCAATACCGGTTGGTATTTCTCGTCTTTCCTGAACATCGGATAGCCTTTCAAGCCGACCGAATCCAAGAGGAACAGTTTCTTGACGCGCTCGGGCATGTCGGCTGCGATTTCAAGCACGATTCCGCCGCCGGTCGACCAACCCAGGAGATTGAAATCCTTCAGATCCAACGCTTCGATCCACAATTCGACGTCGACTGCGAAATCACGCAGCGAGTTGAGTTCGCGAAGATAGGAACTGTCGCCGAATCCGCGCAGATCCACCGCATAGACGCGATGGTCGCTTTCCAAACGTTCCATGGTGGTTTGGAAATGGACGGACGACGACATGTTTCCGTGCACCAGGACGACGATGTCGCCTTGGGTGCCGGCTTGACGATAGGCTACGGTTTCCCCGTTTCTCAGTTGTAAGGTTTGGACGGGATAGTGTTTCATTAGAGTCTCATGCCTCCGTTGACCTCGAGCACATGGCCGGTCACATACGATGCATCGTCACTGGCAAGGAAGAGCGCGGCTTTCGCGATTTCTTCCGGTTGGCCCAATCGTCCCAGCATCGTCCATGAGGCGAATTTGTCCAACAATTCCTGCGGAACGGTCTTTAAGATATCCGTCATGACATAGCCCGGGGCGATGGCGTTGACGCGGACGTTCCCGCCCTTCATCGCAAATTCTTTCGCCCAGGTTTTCGACAAGCCGATGACGCCGGCTTTGGTGGCCGCATAGTTGGCTTGTCCGATATTCCCGTAGACGCCGACGATCGAGGAGATGTTGATGATCGATCCCCCGCCGTTGGTTTGCATATGCGGACCGACATGGCGTGTCAGATTAAAGACGCCCTTCAGGTTGACATCCACGACCAGATCCCACATATCATCCGTCATCTTGCGGGTCATCGCATCGCGCGTGATCCCGGCGTTGTTGACGAGAATGTCGATCTTTCCGTACTTGTTCACCACATAATCATAAACCTTTTTGCATCCTTCCACATCCGTTACGTTAAGCTGAACCCCTTCCACGTTTTCATGCGTGTAGGAGAGTTCCCCCATATCGGCTGCGACGACTTTGCATCCTTCGTTGGCGAACAATTCCGCCATCGCTTGTCCTAATCCACGCGCCCCTCCGGTAATGAGGGCGACTTTGCCTTGAAGTCTCATGTGTGTTTCCTACCCTTTCTTTACGATGACCGCGGTTCCCATGCCGCCGCCGATACACAGCGAGGCCAAACCGTACGTCACATCCATTTTCATCATTTCGTTGACCAACGTGACCAAGATCCGGTTTCCGCTTGCGCCAACCGGATGTCCCAGGGCGATCGCGCCGCCGTTGGGGTTGATTTTCTTCATGAATTCTTCGCGGTCGACGCCGTGTTCTTCCACCAATTCATGGACGACACCCAGGCTTTGGGCGGCGAAGGCTTCGTTGAGTTCCAACACGTCGATGTCGTTTAAGTTCAATTTCGCCATCTTCAATGCGTTACGGATCGCCGGTGTGGGACCCAAGCCCATCAGGCTGGGTTCGACACCGCCTTGACCGATTCCGATGATTTCGACCATCGGGGTCAGGTTGTATTTCTTAAGCGCTTCTTCTCCGACGACCAACACGGCAGATGCCCCGTCGTTGATCCCCGAAGAACTTCCTGCGGTGACCGTCCCGTCTTTCTTGAAGGCGGGGCGTAACCCGTTGAGTTTTTCCAAGTCCGTCTTGCGGTTGGGGTATTCGTCTTGCGCAAAGAGGACGGTATCTTTACCTACCTTGACTTCGATCGGGACGATTTCATCCACGAACGCGCCGGTATCGACCGCTTTAATCGCTTTGCGTTGCGAAGCGATCGCGAATTCATCCTGCATTTGACTTGTGATATTGTATTTGGTGGCGATGTTTTCCGCGGTGACGCCCATGTGCGAGCCATCGAAGGCATCCCACAGCGCATCCGCCAGCATATGGTCTTTCACCGTGATATCGCCCATCTTGATTCCGGTGCGGATTTCCTTGGGCATCAAGAACGGGGCGGCGCTCATGTTTTCCGTTCCCCCGGCGACGATCACTTCGGCAATCCCGGCTTTGATTTCGGTATAGGCGTTCATGACGGCTTTCAAGCCGCTTCCGCAGACCATGTTGACGCCATAGGCCGGTACGCTGACCGGAATCCCGGCCTTCAGTGAACTCTGGCGTGCGACACCTTGTCCTTGTCCGGCAGGCAGGATATTGCCCATACAGACTTCGTCGATGACGTTGGGATCGATCTTGGTTTGATCGAGAAGCGCTTTGATAACGGCAGAACCCATATCCGATGCACTGGTTCCTTTGAGTGAACCCAGATGCGATCCCAGGGCGGTCCGCTTGGCGGCGACGATGTACACTTTCGACATGTTGTTTTCCTCCACGGATGGTATAACATGAAACATGATTCACCTATTACTTATAGCGTAATCGAACGGATTGCGTTTGTCAATAAGAACCTGTAAGCGTTTACTACGACTTTTATTTTCGTACTTGACAGCATCCGAATCGACAGGTAAACTCTGTATATGAATACTGATTCATGTTTCAAGTGAGTACATCATATCCAATGATTTGGAAAATTGCAAGCGATTTCAAAAATATTCTGTTCGAAGTGATTCGTCGATCGAATCAAGCCCTGTTTCGTACACTTTGACACGACATCGGGGCATTTGGGACAAGCCGTTCTGCGTCTTGGTGCAATCATGGTATACTTAAGACGGTAATCGTCAAGGAGGAAAAATATGAGTCTGATCATGTCGTTGAATTCCGGTAGTTCGTCATTGAAGTTCCAGGTTTTCCGTATGCCCGCCGAAGTCTTGATCGCATCGGGGTTGATCGAAAGGATCGGTCTTCCTTCCTCCGTCTTCACCGTCAAAGCCAACGACCATGAGGAAAGCGTCATCCTCGATATCCCCAACCATAAAGAAGCCATCCGCCTGGTCCTTGAATCCCTGAAGAGCCACGGCATCGTTTCCGACTTGAAGGATATCGCCGGGATCGGTCATCGGATCGTCCATGGCGGGGAAAAGTATTCCGCTTCGGTCGTCATCAATGAGCAGGTCGAGAAAGACATCGAATTGTTGTCGGACTTGGCGCCATTGCATAATCCCGCCAATCTTTTGGGTGTAAGGGTCATCGATGAGATTTTGCCCGAAGCCGTCCAAGTCGCGGTCTTCGACACCGCCTTCCACCAAACGATGGAACCGGTCAGCTATATGTATCCCCTGCCTTATGAATATTATGAAAAATACGGTATCCGTAAATATGGGTTCCACGGTACGTCCCATGGCTATGTCACCAAACGGCTACGTGAAATTCTGGGTTCGGAGAACAGCCGCCGCATCATCAGTTGCCATCTCGGCAACGGAGGCAGTTTAGCCGCGGTCAAGAACGGCAAGTGCGTCAATACGACCATGGGCTTCACCCCCCTGGCCGGCATCATGATGGGAACCCGTTCGGGGGACATCGACCCTTCGATCTTGGCTTATCTTTCGGAAAAAGAACATCTCTCTCTACAGGGTGTGACCGATCTGTGCAACAAGAAATCCGGGTTGCTTGGCGTATCGGGGATTTCATCCGATATGCGCGATATCGAAAACGCGATCAAAGAAGGCAACGCCCGTGCGAAACTCGCCTGCGACATGTATGTTCAGCGTGTCTGCAATACGATCGCAGCCTATGCCGTCCAATTGGGCGGGGTCGACGCGATCCTCTTCACGGCCGGGATCGGTGAGAATTCGATCTATCTGCGCCAATTGATCATCGAAACCTTGGAAGACGCCTTCCCGATCGAACTCGATCGCACAGCCAACAACATCCGTCGCAAAGAAGCGAAAATCTCGACGGCAAGTTCAAAGATCCAGGTCTGGGTCATCCCGACCAACGAAGAACTCGTCATCGCCCGCGATACCTATCGCTTGATGAAATAATTGTTAATTCGTTAACATACCCATTGACAAACCATTCACAACGTACTAACCTAAAACATGAATCACCATTCATGTTTTATTTTCATGAGGGAAAGGAACGTTATGAATACAGGAAAAACGATTGCTGAATTGAAGTTGGGCGAGAGCGCGTCTCTCACCAAGACCATCACCGAAGCCGATGTCCTTGCGTTTGCGGATGTCAGCGACGACCATAATCCGGTCCATGTGGATGAAGCGTTTGCGAGAACCACGATGTTTAAGGGACGGATTGTCCATGGGATGCTTGTCGGATCCCTCTTCTCATCGATCCTGGGCACGCAATTACCCGGAAACGGATCCATCTATCTTGGGCAGGAGCTGAAGTTCATCAAACCGGTTCGATTCAACGACACGATCACAGCGAGAGTCACGGTGATCGAAAAACTGCTCGACAAGAACCGGATCAAATTGGAAACGACCGCTCGTAACCAGGACGACGAACTGGTCGTCACCGGCATCGCGACGATCATGCCGCCGAAAGCGTAGGAAATACCATGGACTTCACCCTTTCGAAGCAGCATGCCCTTTTATCGAAGATGTACCGTGAATTCGCACTGAAGGAAATCAAGCCGCTGGCGGCAGAGATCGATGAGGAAGAACGTTTCCCCATCGAAACGATCGCCAAACTCACATCACAGAAAATGATGGGGATCTGTTTCCCCGAGAGTCTCGGCGGCGCCGGGGCGGATACCCTTGCCTATATTTTAGCCGTCGAAGAATTGAGCCGGGTCTGTGCGACCACCGGCGTCATCCTGAGCGCCCATACCTCCCTTTGCGCATCCCCGATCTTTACGTTTGGGACGGATGCGCAGAAACAGAAGTATCTACCCAAACTCAACTCCGGCGAATGGCTGGGTGCTTTCGGCTTGACCGAACCCAATGCGGGGACGGATGCGGCCGGCCAACAAACCGTCGCAATCAAGACGGACAACGGATACGTGATCAACGGATCCAAGATCTTCATCACCAACGCCGGGTATGCGGATGTCTATGTGATTTTCGCGATGACGGATAAAACCCAGGGTACCCGCGGGATCTCCGCCTTCATAATCGAGAAGGATACCCCGGGGTTCACCATCGGGAAGAAAGAAAAGAAACTCGGCATCAAAGGATCAAGCACCTGCGAACTGATTTTCAAGAATGTCGAATTACCGAAAGAGAATCTGTTGGGATCGGAAGGGATGGGATTCAAGATCGCGATGAACACCTTGGATGGCGGAAGGATCGGGATCGCCGCCCAGGCGCTGGGGATCGCGCAGGGGGCGATCGACGAAGCCGTCTCCTACGTGAAGCAACGCAAACAATTCGGAAAGTCGATCGCCGCGTTTCAAAACACCCAATTCACCCTGGCAAACATGCAGACAAACGTCGAAGCCGCACGTCTTTTGGTCTATCGGGCGGCTTGCCTAAAGGATGCCGGGAGACCCTATGGGACGGAAGCCGCGATGGCGAAACTCTATGCGTCGGAAACGGCGATGGAGGTTACGACCAAGGCGGTGCAACTCTTCGGGGGATACGGCTATACCCGTGACTATCCGGTGGAGCGCATGATGCGCGATGCGAAGATTACGGAAATCTATGAAGGGACCTCCGAAGTGCAACGGATGGTCATCGCCGGCGCACTGTTGCGCTAGGAGGCACTATGAACATCGTTCTACTTGTCAAACAAGTTCCGGATACGACGGAAATGAAAATCGATAAAGTCACGGGGACATTGATTCGTACCGGGGTCCCCACCATCATCAATCCCGACGATCTGGCCGCGGTCGAGGAAGCCTTGATTCTGAAGGAAAAATACGACGCGAGGATCACCATCGTGACGATGGGACCGCCCCAAGCCGAGGAAATGCTTCGTGAGATCCTGGGAAGAGGTGCGGATGAAGCATATCTTCTCAGCGATGCCCGTTTCGCCGGTGCCGATACCTGGGCGACATCCACAACTTTAGCCGCTTTCCTTAAAACATTAGCCTACGATTTGATTCTCGCGGGTAGGCAGGCGATCGACGGCGATACCGCCCAAGTCGGTCCGCAGACCGCAGAGAAATTGCATATCCCCCAAGTCACCTACGTCGCAGAAATCATCAAACTCGAGAAAGATCGATTAGTCGTCAAGAAAGCGTACGAAACCTTCAGTGAAATCCTGGAGGTCCCCCTGCCTTGTCTTCTCACGACCTTGAACACGATGAACCAACCCCGCGGGATGAATGTCTACGATGCCTGGCATGCCTACCAAAAGCCATTGACGAAAATCACGTTCGACGACTTGGACCTTCCCTTAAATCAAGTCGGTCTAAAGGGATCGCCGACCCAGGTCAAAAAGACGTTCACACGGACGATCCAAGCCGGGTCGCTCAATGAGAATTTGGCTCCCCGTGAAGCCGCGAAGTTGATCGCATCGACGCTGAAAGCGTACATGGAGTAAATGATGGAAACGAAAGATATCTATGTCTTTGCCCAGCAGACGGATTCGATGTTTGAGAACGTGGTCTTCGAACTCTTGAGCGAAGCGCGGAAACTTTGTGACACGATCCGCTCATCCCGACCGGATTTCAACGTCGTCGCGATCTTGCTTGGGCATCACGTGAAAGACAGCACGAAATGTTTGTTTGAACATGGCGCGGACAGGGTGGTTCTCTGCGATCATCCAGTTCTTGCGCATTACTCCACCGAAAAATACACGGATGTGGTCAGTGAGATCATCACGACCTATCATCCGGATTCGCTGTTGATCGGGGCGACGGTCGTCGGAAGAGATCTGGCGCCACGCATCGCGGCGCGCGTCGATACGGGATTGACGGCGGATGCGACCAAGATCGAGATCGATCCGACCGGTGAACATCCGACCCAGTTATGGATCACCCGGCCGGCGTTCGGGGGGAATCTGTTCGGGACGATCGTATGCCCGAACCATCGTCCGCAGATGTCGACCATCCGACCCAACGTGTTGGACAGCGACTTTTTCCAACAAGGACGGGCCGGCGAGATTATCGAGATCGAGTACAAGAACGATTCGGAAAGCTTGGTGAAGTTCCTCCGACGGATCCCCAAGGAAGAGCACGGCGTGAACATCGCGAAAGCCCGGATCATCTTTTCCGGGGGAAGAGGCATGAGCAGCCACTTCGATTTACTTGAAGAATGTGCCCGGCACGTCGGAGGCGTGGTCGCCGCATCCCGCGGTGCGGTCGACATGGGCGAAGCGCCGAAGGATGTCCAGGTCGGACAAACCGGCAAGACCGTCCGTCCGACCCTCTACATCGCCTGCGGGATTTCCGGTGCCGTCCAGCATACCGCCGGCATGGATAAATCCGAGTACATCATCGCCATCAACAAGGATCCGCAAGCCGCCATTTTCTCGGTCGCGACCCTGGGGATCGTCGGGGATGCGCTGGAAATCCTTCCCCATTTGGTGGAAGAAATCAAGAAACTCCAGCAACACTCCGAATCGTAAAATCATCGATGAAATGAGCACTTCGCTACGTCTTCACATCGTTTAACACGCATCTACTGAATCGCTTGAAACCCAAATGAAAGAATGAAAAATGTTGCGAATTTCTTTACGGAAGACCGTCGGAATGCCTTGACATCGCTCTTCGCGGTTCATACAATAAAACCATGATACATGGGATGTCGCCGCACTTACGGGCGACATGGGAGGAACAACATGAAAAAAATCATTCTGTTTTTGACAAGCGCGCTCGTTCTGGCGATGACGATGTTACCTGTTTTCGCGGCGACGACTGTCAACACGTACGAACAATCCATTCTTGACAAGCTGGCGGCCGGCGTCGTTGTGGGCACAAAAACCGTCGCTCTGTCGACCGAAGAACTGAACATCGCGAAGAACTTCTTCATGATGGACGGTGTCGACTTCACGCAAGCCGACGCTACCGCGATCCTGGATGCGATCGATGATATCGCGGCCGTCATCAAAGCTGCCGGCGTCACCGATTTGACGAAGCTGACCTTGGATGACAAGAACGAAATCCTGGCGTTGGCGCAAGCCGCGACGGCTTCCGTCGCATCGATTTCCCTGACGTTTGAATACGATGTCGCCACCAAGACGGTCAGCATCCTTTCGGGAACATCCGTCATGGTCCAATCCGACGTGAGCACGGCTTCCACCGTGGTGAAGAATACCGGCATGAATGCGACCGTCAGTTTCTGGATGTTCTCCATCCTCGGTCTGACGATGGTCGGCGCCGTCGCTTTCGCAAAGAAAAACAATCTGCTTGTTGCGAAAGCATAGGTTGATGAAGTCGGTTTCGAAAGTCTCAAAAGCAATGGCGGCGATTCTTATCGTGCCTTTGCTTTTTTCTTTGGTTTCATGCGTTTTACTTTACGGTCTCCTTAAACCGACGGTCGATCTTTCTTTATCTGTCGCATCGATGGTCATCGCGGAGAACGCACCGGATTTCGATGCGGATCTGGACTCGATCTTCCAAGGCAAAGACCTGATCGATCGAAGTACCGTCCCTTTGTCCGAAGTGGTGATTCCGTTTGTCGGGGTCCATTACGCCAACCTCAGTATCCAGCGCATCGATCTCGATGTGAGACTCTATTGGGGGGACAGCGAGAAAATCCTGCGCTATGGCGCCGGTCAGTATATCGGGAGTTTCCTACCGGGGTTTCAGAAACCCTTGTTGATCGGGGGACACAATCTCTCGGTGTTCAAGCAGCTCCAATACATCACCCTTGACGATGAAATCGTCATCCACACCAACTATGGCGAATATGTCTATGCGGTCGATGAAATCGTGGTGAAGAAAGCCGACGATCCGACGTTCTACCAACTGAACCAAGAGGTTGAACAACTCATCTTGTATACTTGTTATCCTTTCCGTATCCTTTCCAGTCGCAGATATGATCGGTTCGTGGTTTATGGTCACCGGATTTCGGGCCCGGATGTGAAGTAGGTCAACATGAAAAACCAGGAAAAAGCACGCAGCATCATCGCTTCGTTCACCGTTCTAATGTTAACCCTATGTATCGTAGTGTGGATCGGATTGATTACGATAAACCCATTCTTTTTTAGCCAAGACGCGATGACGGAGGCGATGGTAAAGAGTTCCTTCTCCAACAATGACTATGACGAATGGGTGGCGAAATCCAAGGACGTCGCGACCCAGTACGGCGTCGACGAAGAAGTCGTCGAAGGCATCGTTTCCAAAGAGAAAATGGAAAGCGACATCCAGCTTACCCTCCATAAGACAAGCTTGGACGGGGATCCCTTCATCGATACGTTGGAGTTATCCCGGGAGCTTCGAAGTCGCTTGGTTGCATTCATGGAAAGCCAGGAGTTGACCATGACCTCCGAGGTCCAGGCAGGGATCGATGAATTGGTCACCCTCATCACGGATGACTATATCCGATCTGCGACGATCCCCTATTATGATCTTTATCTCTCGGCACGAAACCGGATCGAGATTCCCTCAAGAAACCTTTCGATCATCCTCTTCCTGCTGATCGTGTCGCTCGCTTATTTCCTCTACAGGCTTCTTGCCCAAAAACGATGGAACCGATCGTTAACGACGGCATTGTTATCCACAGGATGGATCTACTTCCTCATCCCAGGATATCTCTACGTCGAAGGCTTTTATGATCGCATCCAGATCCGTCCTTACTCCATTCAACGACTCGCTGCCGTCTTGCTTGAAAACGGGTTGGTGAAGTTGATCGGGGTCGGATTCGTACTGGTGCTGGTCGGAAGCATTCTGATGTATCTTGCGTTATCCAAAAAAGAAACCGTGGCATGAACCACGGTTTTTAGTACGATTGAATGATTTGTTTGACGATGTCTCCATCGCCGGGTAAGCCGCTGGCTTCGGACAACGCTTGTGCGACGCCTTTCTCTTGGATGGCGGATTGGAGTTTCATTGCTTCTTCATCCCCGGCATAGTCATAATGGAGGGCGTTGGCGACCGATTGTTTGAGCGCATCGCAACGTAGTCCGTGCTTGGTCAACTCCACGATCGGTTTGATGAACCGATCCTGAGGGGTCAACTTACGTAAGGGGGATCGTCCGACCCGCGTCACTTCATCGACGATGTACGGATTGGAGAAACGACGGATGGTTTTTTGGACATAGTTCTCTTGTTCGATCGGATCGAACCCGTATTTCTTTACGATGAGAGATCCGGTTTCGCGGATGACGGTGGTGACGAAATTCTTGATTTCCAGATCCAGCATCGCCTCGGGAATCGTGGCGATGCCTTTTTTATACGCCGCATAGGCCGCCGAGGCATGCCCCGTATTGACCGTGAACAGTTTACGTTCGATGAACGCTTCCAAGCGATTGGTGAAGTGAACGCCTTCGATGGCGAGATTCCCTTTGATTCCACGCGAATCGACGACCCATTCAAAGAAAGGTTCGACTTTTACGTGAAGCGGATCTTCGTTGACTTGGTTGGGGACGATGCGGTCGACGGCTGCGTTGGGGAAACCGACCCAGGCATCGAGATAGGCGACTGCGGCGGGGCTTAGTAAGCCCCGCAAGGCGGTTTCGAGTTGCTTCGAACCGCCGATGGTGTTTTCACAAGCGATGATGTTGAGGAAAGACGATGTCGCCGATTGAGCGCGAGCTTCGATGACAGGGGCAAGTTGCTTCGCGATCAACGGAAGGATCGAAGGACCGACCGCCGTCGTAATCAATTCCGCGGACAATAGCGCCAAGAAGGCTTCGTCCCCTTCGGTCTTACTGTTGATCCCGTAGACATCCTTCACGGTTTCGATCGTCGTGGTCTCACCCACCAATTCGACGGTATACGACTTCCTCTGCTTAAGCGCCTGGATCACGACGTCGTTGACATCCAGGAAGGTGACATGATATCCCGACTGCGTCAAGAGTAAGCCGATGAATCCCCGGCCGATGTTTCCGGCTCCGAAATGTACCGCGCTTTTCATTTATTCTTCTTCCGCGGTCAAGAGGTCGAAAATCTCATCCACGTTCTGGTTCTTGATCACCCGCTCCACGTCGCTCATTTCACTGAACACGGTCGCACAATTGGAAAGGATGGTGATGTGGTCTTCGCCGATCCCGGCCAAGCCGAGAACGAGATGGACCTTCTCCCCATGCCAATCGATCGCCTGGGGGTAGACTTTGATGACGATGCCGGAGTGTTTGATGAATTTCTTGTATTCATATTCCCCGTGCGGGATCGCCAAGGTATTGCCCATGAAGACCGACAATGAATGATCGCGTTCCATCATCCCTTGGACATACTCCGGTGTAACATACCCCCCGTCCACCAACATTTTCCCGACGGAAAGGATGGCTTCATCGCTGGTTTCCACGGGACAATTGACGAGGATGTTTTCTTTACGGAGAACGTTGAGTTTATTTTGCTGCATGTTTTGCATGATTTCTACCACCTTGTTGTAATTTTCGCGATTCATGAAATCGCTGAGCGAAATGATCAGCGTTTTTGGATATCTCTTCTTGAGGATATGGGCGAAGTTCTCGTGGGAGACGATGATGTCCGCCACGATGCTTTCATTGTCGATCGATGCGTTTTTGACTTCCGCGTCGATCTTGTATTCATTCAGTTTGCGGCGAAGCATGCTTGCACCCAAGGCGCTGGATCCCATACCCGCATCGCATACGAAGACAAGCCGATATTTTTTCTTCATTCTCCCGCGACCTCCTTGAGCCATTCATCCAGTCCCGGCTTAAGCAAGGCTTCGATGGCTTCACGCAATCGGGAGGATTCTTCCCGATGGATCGCAAAGAGAAAGGAGGAGTCTTCCAAAAGCCCGGCACTGATGCGACTCATGAGTTCCTGGATGATCGGATTGACATTTACCGGGGCCAAGAGGACGACGATGGTCTTCATCCCGTTCATTTCGGGGTCTTGGAACGACGAGGCGTTACTGCGGAAAACCATACAGATCGGAGAGTCGACCCCGGCGGTCTTCGCATGCAGGAGGATGACTTGTTCCTCTTCGAGGTGGATCGATCCCATTTTCTCCCGCTGACGTAAATCGTCGACGATCAACTTCCCGGATTTCTTATCTTTTCCGATACGATACCCGATGGTCGAAAAGATCTTCGTCATTGGAATCGTCGGATCAAGCACGACGATGTCGATATTCTCAAGTAGATGTTTCACACTCACCGCGATGTCTTCCATTTGATTCAGGACGACCCCCATGCGGGCATGGGCTTGCCCTTCCGTCTGGACCATCGTCAAGCGGGAAAGACGGCCGACTTCGACCTTCAGATTCTCGACATCCGTATCGCTCAACAGCGGATTCACCATCAACACCGGCAAGTGGTCGGATTCGATCGGCATGGTCGAGACCAACAGATCATATTTCTCAGGGTTCATCGATCGGACATCGACTTGCGAACGTGGTTCGACTTTGACTTCGTCCTGGAAGATACGTTTAATTTTCGAGGCGAGCAGGCTGGAAATACCGATGCCCGAAGCACAGACCACCGCCAAGCGTACCGTACGGCGTTGTTCGTGCGGATTGCGACGTTCCATCGCCGCCCCGAAGTGGATCGCCAGAAATCCGATCTCGTCTTCATTGATGACCAAGCCGTACTCGGCGCTGATCTTCATCACGGCTTGCGATGTCAGTGAATAGACTTGGGCGTATTGCGACTGGATTTGTTTGAGGAGCGGGTTGCGGATTTCCATCTTGAACTTGATGCGTGTCAAGGCCGGACGCAGATGCGTCGTCAAACCGGAGATCAGTAATTCATCTTGTTTGATATGCAAGCCGGATATCATTTCGAAGGCTTCCACCAATCGATAGACCAGGCGTGTCACTTCATAGGCGCTGACCAATTCTTCTTCCGTGGCTTCGGGAATCGAGGTATCCACGTTGAGTAGCCTTGCCCCTTTGAGATGCATCGTGATGTACGCGATTTCTTCTTGAGGGAACGTCATGTCGAATTCATCTTCGATATAAGCCGCCAAATCCTTGGCTTTCGTGTAGTAGGGGTCTTCTTGGATCTGTTGGAGCAGACTGGGATTCATCTTGATTTCGTCGTTGTTCTGCATCCGTTCAAGCGCGATCGTGATATGTAGAATCAATCCGATGTATGAACTTTGGGCTAAACGATGAACCCAGATCGAATCGTTCTCTTTCAAGACATTGATGACTTTCCAGAGGATTTCCTTGTTGACGAGTTGCAGGATGCTGTCGGGTCCCTGGTTTCTGAAGTAGTCTTCCACCTGCCACGGACGGTCGTCGCGCTCCAACATTCTTTTCAAGGGTTCTTCACCCATGTGTTTATGGATGTAATCGGTGATCGCTTTACGGAAGTTTTCTTCCGAACCGACCAGGTTCATCGGACTGCCGGGACGACGTGTAAACTGAAGATCATAGCTCGAAAGGATCTGTTCGATCGCTTTCAAGTCGTTACTGATGGTCGCTTCGGAGACGTCGAACTTACGGCTATACACCACGAATTTCTGCAGATTCTTATTTTTGAGGAGTTCCGTCAGCAGATAGGCTTGTCGCTCTTCCTTGAGGATGAGCGAACTTTGCATCCCCGCTTGCAGCAGTAAACTCTTGAAATGGATCTTCTCGTCTTTCTCCCCTTCCATCTTCACGCCATATCCGGTTTTGGATTGGATGTGGACACGGTAGGGACGTAGGATTTCATTGATGTCTTTCATCTCGCGGAAGAGCGTGCGTTTGCTTGTCTTGCAGGATTCGGCAAGTTTCGCGACCGTCACGAAATCGTCGTTGTCCGCCAACAATACCAAACACTGGATCAACCGTGGGCTAAGAATCGCAAGTCGTTGGGTCATGTCGCACCTCCGTCAACTTCATTATAGTGGGTTGGTGCCAAAATTGAATAGTGACATGATTTAATTGTGCATTCATATCACTCGTGCCATAATTTAAGAAAGGGGCATTGCTGCCCCTTTTGGATTATTTCAGTAAACGTTGAACCAACGTATCGTATTCCGGGGCTCCGACGAAATTCGTGATGGTTACGACTTCAACGTTCGGATGATCTTGACGGGCACGTGCCGCCAAGGATTCGTGGGTGACGATGAGATTGGCATCATTGGGTACGTCTTCAACCGAGGCATGGACGACTTCGATATCCAAACCGGCGGCTTTGATTTTCTTACGAAGGGTGGAAGCGCCCATGGCGGACGAACCCATGCCGGCATCGCAAGCGAAGACGATCTTCTTAATGGAAACTTGACGTAAACCCTTCATTTCTTTGACAGCGCCTTTGGCGGCATCCAGATCTTCACTGGTATTGGTGAACTTCATGATGACGGAAGAGACGAGGAAGGAAACGATGGCGGCGGTCAATACGCCAGCCCATACCGGTAGCAAGCCACCTTTAGGCGCCATGGCGGAAAGAGCGAAGATGGATCCCGGCGACGGGGCGGCAGCTAAGCCCGCACCCAACAGCGAGAAGGTTGCGACACCGGTAACACCGCCGGCGACGACGGACAACAGCAGTAAGGGATTCATCAAGACGTACGGGAAGTAGATTTCGTGGATACCGCCCAAGAAGTGGATGATGATCGCTCCCGGAGCGGATTCTTTGACTAATCCTTTACCGAATACCCAGCAAGCGGCGAGAACGCCCAAGCCCGGACCCGGATTGGTTTCAAGCAAGAAGAAGATCGATTGACCCTTCGTGGCGGCTTCCGCAACCCCTAAAGGACTCAGAACGCCGTGGTTGATGGCATTGTTTAGGAACAAGATTTTAGCAGGTTCGATGATCAAGGAAGCGACAGGCAGCAATCCTTGGTTAACGATCGCTTGAACGGCGTTCCCCATCGCATCGGAGAAGGCACCGAACAGGGGTCCGATCCCGACGAGACACAACATGGACAATCCGGCACCCAGGATCCCGGCGGTGAAGTTGTTGATCAACATTTCGAATCCGGAAGGAATCTTGCCTTCCAAGGCTTCGTCGATCTTACGCAGGATGTATGCCGATAGCGGACCCATGACCATCGCGGCCAGGAATTGCGGTTTCGCAACACCGACGATCAAACCGATCGTAGCGACGGCACCGATGACGCCTCCGCGTACACCGTGGACCAGTTTACCACCGGTATAACCGATGAGCAACGGCAACAAGTAGAAGATCATCGGGTCGACAAGCTTAACGAACGTTTCGTTCGGTAACCAGCCGGTTCCGATAAACAATGTGGTAATAAATCCCCAAGCGATGAATGCTGAGATGTTGGGCATGACCATTCCGCTGAGGAATCGGCCAAAACGTTGAATCTTTTCTCTCATTTTAAACCTCCCTTTGGTTTCTCGAGAATTTCGGATTTCTCCGCACTTCTTGATTTCAGTATAGGTTAGCGCTTTCACGCATTCAATCAATTGAAAAACAGGCTTGTCGCTGAAGAACTAGTGACAAAACTAATTGTTGCTCACATATTATACACGGAATTGATGGCACGAGACGAGTTGAACCCTTTTGGTCTTTTTGTGTTAAAATGATACGGGAAAAGCGAGGATTACCATGTTAAGACAAATGATCAAGATTGATGACACCTTATGCAACGGATGCGGGAAATGCGTCAAGAGCTGTGCCGAAGGGGCGATCGCGATGGTCGACCACAAGGCCAAAGTAGTACGCGAAGATTACTGCGACGGATTGGGCGCCTGCCTGCCGGTCTGTCCCGTCGATGCGATATCTTTTGAAATGCGTGAAGCCCAGCCGTTCGTCGATCCGCATGCCCCTGCGCTAAAAACCAACTGGCCGCTTCAGATCCAGTTGTCCGCTCTGACTTCCCCCGCCTACGATCGTGCGCATTTATTAATCGCTGCGGATTGTACGGCGTTCGCCTCCCCTTCGATCTATACCGGTCTTTCCGCCGGTCGCGTTGTCTTGATCGGATGTCCGAAGCTGGACCGTGTGAGCTACGCCTCACGTCTTGGGTCGATCTTGAAAGCGAACGATATCCTCGATGTGACGGTTCTCCGTATGGATGTCCCGTGCTGCGGCGGTATGAGCGCCGCGGTCACCGATGCGATCGAACTCAGCGGTAAGGAACTCCCATTGACGATCCATATCCTCCATCGCGACGGAACGATAAAATAACCCCCGAGAAACAGGGGTTAGATGATTAGTTTGAACATTCATCCATAATTTAGTCACTACTTTATTTCATCTCAAGGATTGCGCAAGCCATCCTTTTTTCTTTCTTACTCACTTCTTACGCAGGATTCGTAACGCATTTAGGATGACCGCAAGGACACTCGCTTCGTGGACAAGCATCCCCGTATCCATGTGTACTTTACCTAAGAGTACGCCGAAGATCAGGAAAAACACGGTTCCGATCGAAATCACGATGTTTTGCTTCAGCACGCTCGATGTGAACCGGGCGATCCGCATCGCGGTCGCCACGCTTTCGACTCTCTCGCCAAGAATGACGATGTCCGCGGTTTTCATCGCGACTTCGCTGGCATCGCTCGACATGGCGATCCCCGCATCGCTTTCATTGAGCGCAAGCGTATCGTTGATCCCGTCGCCGACCATGGCGACTTTCTTTTCTTTCTTCAGTCTTTCGATAATTTCCGCTTTTTCCTGAGGAAGGATGTCCGCATGGATCCTATCGATCCCCAGCGGTCCCAAGGTCTGCGTGGCGCTCGCGGCACTGTCGCCTGTGATGACATGGATTTCCCCTACCCCCAGTTTACGTAATGAAACCAAGGCTTCCTGGGCATCGTCCCGCAAGGTATCGCTGAGGATCAAATACCCAAGCAATTTCCCGTTCAGCAAGACGAAGACACAGGTGGGATAGGTTTGGGTCAAGGTCGAATAGGACTCCAGTTGTTCAATCGGAAATCCGGTATCCGCAAGTTTCGCCAAACGGAGGTTTCCGACGGTGATCTTACCGAAATCGCCGGTCGCAACGACACCGTACCCCGCAAGCACATCCAGATTCGATGCAATGTATGAAGGTTTGATTCCCATTTCTTCCGCCTTGGCGAGGATCGCCTTGGCAAGGGCATGACTGGATCCGTGTTCGGCGATGCTCGCATAATCCAAGATGGATGATTCATCCCCGACGACGGGATGAATCATCGAAACCTTCGGTTTCCCTAGAGTGAGCGTACCGGTCTTATCGAAGGCGATCACATTGATTTTCGCCAGTTTTTCGATCGATTCCCCGCCCTTCACAAGGATCCCGTGTTTGGCCATCGTACCGATCCCCGCCACGATCGCGACCGGGATGGAAATCACCATGGCGCCGGGACAGGCGATCACCAATAAGGTCAACGCAAGACGGATGTCTTTTGAGATGAGATAGGTAATGATCGAAAGGACGACCACCGAAGGGGTGTACCAGCTTGCGAACTTTTCGATCACGCGCTGGGTTTGCGCCTTCTTGTCCTGCGCTTCTTCCAATCGTTTGAGGATGTTTCCGAAAACGGTCGCTTCCCCGACCTTCTTCGTCGCGATTTCAACATAGCCGTTTTGAAGGATCGTGGAGGCATAGACGCTATCCCCGATGATTTTCTCCGAGGGCATCGATTCCCCTGTGATTTGGGACTGGTCGATGGTGGCTGAACCATGCACGATCGATCCATCGACCGGGATACGCTGCCCGGTGCGGACTTCCACGATGTCCCCTTCGAGGAGATCGAGGATGTCGACGGTTTCACGTCGACCGTCACGGAGGACGACGGCGCTGGAAGGTGCAAGTTTGATCAGACTTTCCATCGCGGAACGGGTTTTACGGATCGTCCGCGATTCGAGGAACGCCCCGAAAAGAAAGAGGAACGATACGATCGCGGCTTCCGAGTATTCACCCAGAAACAATGCGCCGACGACGGCGATCGTGACCAACAGTTCGATCGAAGCCATACGGAACTGAAGGGCTCCCAGGGCTTTCCTTCCGATCGGAAGCAGGGCGATCAGCGCTGCCAACGCAAGGGAACCATCGCGTACAGACGGTATACCCATCGCGTCCATAAGCCAGGCTAAGCCAAGCAATAGACCGGATACAATCATCGGTAGATCTTGTTTTTTCATCTCTTTCTCCTTTAAAAAAGAAAGCGGTTAGGCTTTCTTCGACTCTAGAACCCGATATCCCAAACGGTGGATGCGATCGATCAAGATCGTTACATCGACCGTGTCTTCGAAGGCGACGTTCACTTTACTCGAAGTGAAGGAGACTTCCGCGCTTTCCACCCCGTCGACTTTCAAGAGGACGGTTTCGATTTTCTTTGCGCAGGTCGGACAAGATAAAGGATTCAGTTGGAACACTCGTTTTTGCATGTTATTCTCCGATCAGGCGTTTTTCGCCCTGTATTGCCTGGATTTCGCTGATGTCCATTGTCACTTCCATAACACCTAGGAACTCATCGTGTTTACGAACCGCATAATAGCGGATCAAGACATATTTGGGACCCATGTGGATCCAGAAATCTTCATGGTCCTTGACGCCGGAACGCAGACGTTCGACGACTTGTTCGACCACGTGGACGGATTGCGGGGGATGGCAGTTTTTGACTTCGCGACCGATGACCGTCTTGGGGCGGGGGAAGATCCGGTCTTTCCCTTGCGAGACATATTTGACCACGTTGGCGGCATCGACGAAGGTGATATCCATCGGCAAGGTGTTGAAGAGGGCGTCCGCTTCCGCGAAGGTCAGTTGACCCAGGCTCATCGGGATGACGCCGGATTCCATTTCGGCTTCATCGGCTTGGGGGTCTTGGTATTCATGGGTTGCTTCTTCGGTTAACGTTTGGGCGACTTTCTTCCAGTCCTCTTCCCGCATCACATCGCGCAACATCGGGAACAGGATGTTGTCTTCCTTGTCGGCCATTTCCAGGATGCTGTCGACGGTGGCGAGGAATTGTCCTTTCAGACCTTCGATCGTCGCATCGTCGGATTCGATCATCACCCGGCATTTACGCAAAGCTGCGCGGATGTTGTTGTCGACGCCCCACATGACTTTCGGCGGTGCGCTGATCCCGTGTTTCTCAAGAAACGGAAACAGGATGTTCTCTTTCTTGGCATAGTGTTCTTCGATCTGCATCAACCGTTCGACTCGTTCCCCCAGATGCGCTTTGACTTTGTTTAAGTCGTTGGGCTTGGCGGTACGGATGTGTTCGATGTTTTCTTCCACATAGATCCTTAATTCTTTATTGTGTTCTTCGAATTCCTTCAACGGATTGACCGTCAGGACATTGTCGTGCATTTCCTGGACGGAACCCTCGAAGATGGAGGCGTGGATATCGCAAAGGTATTGGATCTCTTCGACCTGCGTCCCTTCCAGGATCAGATTTCTTTCCATCTCGGCGATTTCCGCGCCGGTGACATATTGGAAATGTTCCTTGAAGTCTTTCTTGACGGTTGCGGCGTCCTCGCCGTTGTGTAAACGTTGGATCAGTTCTTTTAATTTCTCTTGACGGAAACGTTGGTTGTCGATGATTTCACTCATGATGAATCCTCCTTTAGGCAAGCATAGTATATCCCTTTCCCTCAAAAGAAAATGTGACTTCCGTCACACTTCTTCTACTCTTTGAGGAGGATGCGTTTATTGGGTAGGATCTTGAGTTTGTCTTCTTGCACCAACTGGGCGAAACGTCGGCTGACCGTTTCGCGGGTTAACCCCAACCGGTTCCCGATCTCTTCCCGCGTCATCGGTAGTTTCACGATCGTCCCTTCTTCCGTCTTGGTTCCGTAATCCCGACCGAACTCCTTTAAAAGTTCATACAATCTTTCTTCGGCAGGTAAGGAAGACATGGAGACGACATTGTGTTCCAAAGCATCCAGACGCAACGCGAGTTCGCGGATCATATCCAGGGCAAGAGTCGGATGATTCTTAAGGAAGGGTTGAAATTTCTTGCTTTCGATCTTACAGATCCCCGTATCTTCCTGGGCTTCCAGGGTATAGTGGATCGGTAGCGGTGAAAAGAGGGTATGTTCGCCGAAGAAGTCGCCTTGGGCGAAGAGATAAAGGATTTGCTGTTTGCCTTGGTTACCGATCGTATATGCCTTCAACCGACCCCGGTTGACGATGCCGAGAAAATCCAAGGTAGTTCCCTCGACCAGGAGGATTTCACCTTTCTTCAGTTGGACACGGTCGACCAAGCCAAGCAATTCGGTACGTTGCTCGTTGTCGAGGCTACGAAAGATCGGGACGCGCGTAACGCAGGAAATACCGACGCAGCGCTCACAGACTCGTACGGGCATACTCAACCTCCCGCCATGACGAAGTCGCCATAACGGTCTTTCCCCGTCGCGTCGATGATGACGGTGACCGGGAAGTCCACGACTTCCAACCGGCGGATCGCTTCGCTTTGCAGGTCTTCATAAGCGACGATCGAAACCGATTTGACACAGGTGGCATACCGCGCACCGGCACCCCCGATCGCCCCGAGATACACGGCGCCAGCTTTCTTCATCGCTTCTTTGGCAGCGAGATTGCGTGCGCCTTTTCCGATGGTGACACGTAAGCCGGCTTCCACCATCTTGGGCATGAACGAATCCATCCTGCCGGCGGTGGTCGGTCCGATGGATCCGATCACTTCCCCGGGAGCGGTCGGTGAAGGACCCGCATAGTAAATGGCCGCATCCTTGAGTTCGATGGGTAAGATTTCCTGTCGGTCGATCGCACGTACAAGGCGTTGATGCGCCGCATCGCGCGCTGTATATAGGATACCGCTTAATAGAATGTTTTCTCCGCAGACCAAGGATGTACGGTCTTCTTCGCTCAATGGTAACGTGAATCGACGCATCAGAACACCCCCTTCGAATGACGCGAGACATGACATCCGATATTGATGGCAAGCGGTAACCCGGCGATATGGGTCGGATAGGTTTCGATCGCGACGTTGAGGCAGGTGGTGTCCCCGCCCAACCCTTGCGGACCATATCCGCTTTTATTGATGATTTCAAACAATTCTTTCTCCAGATCCGCATAGCGTTCTTCCGGATGGTTCTCCCCGATGGTACGCAGACAGGCGTGTTTCGCCATCAAGGCGGCTTTTTCCATGGTCCCGCCGATCCCGATCCCCAGGATCATCGGCAGACATGCGTTGGGCGCCGCGATCCGTACGGTCTCCAGGATGGCCTTCTTCACTCCCTCGATTCCGTCCGCCGGTGTCAGCATGACGACGCGCGACATGTTTTCCGACCCGAAGCCCTTGGTCATGATTTCCAGTTCCACACCATCCCCCGATACGAGTTCCACATGCAAAACCGAGGGGGTATTATCCAATGTATTCTTACGTTCAAACAACGGATCGCCGACCACCGACTTCCGCAGGTATTTTTCTTGATAGGACTCCTTGACCGCCTGGTCGAGTATGCTCTTGATGTCCCCGTTGACAAGATGGACATCTTGTCCAACCTTTAAAAAGAACACCACCATCCCCGTATCCTGACACAAGGGGATCGAGCGGCTACGAGCGATCCCTTCATTCTCGATCAGCACGCCAAGGATATCCTTCGCCCCGGCATCCCGTTCGCTCAGATAGGCTTCCTTCAGACTCTTCGCTATGTCCTTGGGATATTCAAACGCGAGTTTGCTTAATTCTTGTTTGGCGAACTCCGCGATGATCCGTACATCGATTTCACGCATAAGGTTTCTCCGTTTCTATGTTAACTTTACCATAAAATCGGTCTGAAAATGGAAAAGAACTCCCGAAGAAGTTCTTTAGTGTGCTGCTGAATGTTACGTGGTGTCAGCCCACCCGGGTTGCACGATGCCCTTCCGTTTCAGTATATACCTATCTTAGGATGGATTCAACGGGAAGACCCGTCGAAAATCGAAAGATACTCTGCGTACCCTTCGCTTTCCATCTTGTCATACGGAATGAATCGAAGGGATGCGGAGTTGATACAATAACGCAGTCCACCCTTCTCTTTCGGACCGTCGTTGAACACATGGCCCAGATGGCTGTCGGCGAGTTTCGAGCGGACTTCGGTGCGGATCATGAAGTGGGACATGTCGGTCTTCGAGACGACTTGTTTGGGTTCAAGCGGCTTGGTGAAACTTGGCCATCCGCAATGGGATTCAAACTTATCCAAGCTGGAAAACAACACTTCTCCGGAGACGATATCCACGTAGATGCCTTTTTCGAAATGGTCGAAGTATTCGTTTTGAAAGGGACGTTCGGTCGCGTTATGTTGGGTGACTTCAAATTGCAGGGGGGTGAGATGATCGAGTTTCTTTTCCATAATGTACCTCTAAGCATAGTATAGAGAAAGCGGATGGAGGATGCAAAGAAAAGACCAGCAAATGCGGGTGATGTCGAACCGAGGGTCCCTTTAGACGCGATGGGGGATCGCACCCTGGATTCATCCTCCCTGGATCACCTCGCTTTCATTCATCGACGGACCATGGGGGAGTGTCCATCGATGGTTGATTTCAGTGTAGCGAAGGATTGTGGCAGGAATGAGGCGAGGGAAGGAATAAAAATGAAACCCGCTTACGCAGGTTTCGAGGTACTGAATTGCCAGTAGATTCCGAATCGATCGATGATGCTTGCGTAGAGGGGGCTCCAGAACGTTTCTTGGAGTTCCATTTCGACCGTTCCGCCTTCTTTCAAGAGTTCATAGTATCTTCGGGTTTTGTTTGGATCGTCCGTTACGACGGTCAGGGAGATGTTGTTTCCGACGATGATCTCCATCCCCGGATAGTAATCGCCAAACATGACGATGTCCCCTTCGATCTCCAATTCCGCATGCATTAAGAGATTCGACGCAGCTTCATCCATCGGGTAATCCGGGTTGGGCATATCGCCGTATCGAATCAACTCGACGACGGGGGTTTCGAAAACTTTGGAATAAAAATTCACGGCTTCTTCGCATTGCTTATCAAAATTCACATAGGCTTGAACAGGCATGGTCTGTCCTCCTTGATTGAGCACATCGTATCGATTTCCGTACAAGATTGGAAGTAAAATGCATGGAAACAGAGACAAACCCGGTCAGACACCGGGTTTGTTGAGTTTGATGATAAAGGAAGTCCCCTGTTCGAGCGTACTTTCGACCCGGATGCTTTCACCTAGATGTGTCAGGATTTCCTTGGCGATCGAGAGTCCCAATCCCGTCGACTTGGCGGAGCGGGCTTTGTCGAACGTATAGAAACGATCGAAGATATACGGAAGATCGACAGGTTCGATCCCTTCTCCGTCATCCTGGACGATCAAGGCATAGTGGGTCGGTTGAGATTGGAGTTTGATCTCGACGTTGCCGTTCCTTGGAGTGAACTTGAAGGCGTTGTCGAGAAGGACGGTAAGCACTTGGTCTAGTCTGTCTTCGTTGCCGAGATAAAGGTTGGGAGAATCGGAATGGGTCAACTTTAGCTTGATCCCTTTTTCTTGGGCGATATGGAGATATTTCTCTTTCACATCGATCAAGAACGGATTCAGGTCAAATTCCCTCCGCTCGAATCCTTGGGTCGTGGATTGAAGGCGGGAAAGTTCAAGTAGATCGTTGATCAAGCGCGTCAACCGCGCGGTTTCCTTAAGAATCAAGGCATAGTATTCCTTGCGTTTCTCTTCATCGCGGATCAATCCGTCATATAGAGGATCGATCAAGCCTTTGATCGCTGTCAGCGGGGTTCGCAGTTCATGCGACACATTGGCGACGTAATCCTTACGGAGTTGGTCCAGGCGTTCGCTTTCGGTGACATCCCGGAACAGTCCGACCGATCCGACCAAGACGTTGTTTTCATCCAGAATCGGACGTAAGGTAATCCGCAAGATCCGATCAAGATGGGTATAAAGGAAGTCCATGTTTTTCTGATCCAACGACTGTCGGATCGCATCCTGGATTTTCGGGTCGTCGAGGATGGACAGGGCGTGTTGGTTGCCTTCATCGCTCCCGACCACCTGGTAGAACGCCGGGTTGACGGTTTGGACACTCCCTGACGCATCGAAGGAAAGGATCCCGTCCCCCATCGACTCGACCAGTTTCATGAGACGGTCGCGCTCGATCGCCACGTCGTTGATCGTTTGACTCAGGTCGCTGCTCAGTTGATTGAGCGATCGCCCCAGTTGTCCCAGTTCCCCTTGGTCTTTCACATCCGCCCGTAGGTCGAAGTTCCCCATCCCCATCCCTTGGGCGACGGCGACCATCTTATTGATGGGTCGGGTGAAGACTTTCGAGAAGAAATAGATGGGGATCACCATCAGGAAGATCACCGCCAACATCGTCAGCACCAACACGCGGATCAATCCGTTGAGCGTGGATGTGATTTCATAGGCAGGAAGGATCATGGCGACCGCCCCGACAAGTTTTTGGTTGATGATGATGGGTTCGCCCACGACCAAACTCTCGAAGTCATGTCCTGTGGCGGTAAACATCGTATTCACGGAACGGTTGGCTAAGAGTTCGGTTGTGATGGTGGAGATTCGATTGGTATAATCGATTTCATTGGTCGTTCCGGGTTGGTCGTGCGAGTTTTCGCTGCGGATCGGGCGGGTCGCATAGATGACGATCCCTTCGGTGTTCACGATGATCAATTGGCTGCGGTTGGCATCCGATTGGGAGACGATGACACGGTTCATCGCGTTCTCATCGATGATTCCTAGAATATAGTCTTGAACCAAACGGTTCATCGAACGCAACACCGGTTCCATTTCCCGTGATTTGATGTCGGTGACCAGATTTCTTCCGATGGGAAGAAAAACCAAAAGCGTCAGGATCAACCCAACGCTAAAGAGGGAAACAAACAAGGTAAGTAAGCGGAAAAAGAGGGTGTGGCGGAATTTCATCAGATTTCCTCGAACTTATACCCGACGCCGTAGATGGTCTGGATAGCATCGTGAAGTTGTGGAGGTAATTTGGCCCGGATCCGTTTAATGTGGGTATCCACCGAACGGGTATCCCCGTAATAACTGTATCCCCAGACTAGATTGAGGATCTGGTCGCGGGTAAAGACCTGTGACGGATGGGACATCAATAAGAACAGGATTTCCACTTCCTTCGGGGTCGCGGCGATGGCTTCCTGGTTAATGCGGATCGTATAGTTCTGTTGGTTGACTTCGAGATTCTTGTAGGCGATTTTCTGAACCGTCTTCTTTTCACGGCTTTCGCTCAATCGTCTCTGGATCGCCTTGATCCGTGCGATGACTTCCCTGGCGCTGAACGGTTTCACGATGTAGTCATCGGCTCCCAGTTCAAACCCGAGAATCCGGTCGATCTCTTCACCTTTCGCCGTCAGTAATAAAATCGGTACATCCGACTCTTTACGTATTTCTTTACAGACTTCCAGTCCGTTTTTTTTGGGCATCATGATGTCCAACACGATGAAATCGGGGTTGGTGCTGCGAAACGCCAACACGGCTTCTTCCCCGTCGGACGCAAACGTCGTCGTGTACCCTTCTTCCTTCATGTAAACCCGTAGAGCTTCTTTGACGATCGGATCATCGTCGCAACACAAGATGTTCATAAAACTCACCTCTGGGTGTAGGATAACAAAACAATATGGCGGAATTATGTCAAGAACGTCAACCCATAACGAACGAGACTCAAACACCTAAACATCTCTAGTCCATCAAGGCACATTTTTGGGATGAATCTTATTGTCGTCGCGTTCTTCGATCATGTCGAACAAGATTTGTTGGGTCTCCATCAAACTTTGGATTTGATGAGACATCAAATGATCGAGTTTCTCATTCAATATCCTGATTTCAAGTTCAGCCTTCAAATTCGTCTTGTAATCGTGTTCGGATCGAAGACGATCTTTGGCTTCTTGTCGATTCTGGCTCATCATGATTACCGGTGCTTGAAGAGCAGCTAGACATGACAAGATAAGATTGAGTAAAATGAACGGGTAGGGGTCGAAGTGTGTCGTCAACAGGAGAATCGAATTGACGATGATCCAGACGATGATGAAAACACCAAAGAAAATGATGAATCTCCAGCTCCCGCCGAATGTCGCGACTTGATCTGCGATTTTATCCCCGACCGTCAATTTCTCTGTGAATTGATCATTGATGTTCTGTGCCATGGTCTCCTGGGTCACGATGCTTTTGGCGACTTCACGATCCAATTTCGACAACTCCCCGATTTCATCCTGAATCAGTGAATCAACATATTTCGCACGAAGATGATTGAGGTCCACAAGGCAAACATATCCATCTGTATTAATTTCAGGATGATCTTTACGGATGGCTTTCCGAAGCGAGTCTTGAAGATGTGACATCGAAACCATCTGTGATAAGTACTTCTCCTTCAAACAAATCGGACAAACTTCGCGTTGAATGTCATGTTTTTTTTGAGTCATTGATTCGTTCCCGCTTCCTGCCCGTTGATGTTTAGGTCAATCGTGCCCGTCAACTGGTTCTTAAATTGCGTTTCATATGCTTCGACGGCGGTCGGATTATTCAAGGTGATTCCGATCGAAACGAACTGGACCAACACCCTCCCGTCCTCGAAGGTTTTGACGATGGAAGCGGCTCCTTCCTGTTCGATGATTTCCTGCGCTTCTTCCTGCGACGTGATCTGGTAGGAATCATAGATCCAAAGTTCTTCTTCATCATAATAGACGATGAAAATCCGATCAGGGTTCGGATTAAGGACATGCATGAACGAAGGCCAGGATTGGATCGGGGCATCCAGAGTAGCGTTACTTGAGAGAAGCTCGCATCGTGTCGCACCCGCTTCGGCGATGCAATTCGACTCGCCGGCGAACAGGAGCGAAATGGAGGTGAAGACCATGGCGTTTTGATTGAGGATATCGGGGTCGAATTGATCCAGAAGTGCCTGAAGGTTCTCTTTCTCCTTCGTCAAGGTCTGCACTTCGCTCCTTAATTCATCGATCTTCGCTTCTTGTTGGGCGATGACTTCTTGGTATGCGGCGCTATTGTCTTCGGTTTGCATGCATCCGGTCAAAAGGAGGATAAGAATGAGGAGAAGGATGGATTTTTTCATGGATGGCTCTCCCTGATTTCAATTTCCATTATAGTCCATCCCTAAATAAACTGGAATAAAAAACGCGGAAAGTCGATTTCCGCGTTTTAGTTTAGATGAATAAAGTCGTTCCGACGTTTTCGTTGGATGCGATGTACGTCGCGACGCCACCGTATTCGATCCCGTCCAGCAATTCTTCTTTCTTGATGCCCATCAGATCCATGGACATCGTGCAGGCGATGAACTTCACGCCCAGATCCAAACAATTCTTCATCATGACATCGAGCTGGTCGACGCCTTTGGTTTTCATGATCCCTTCGATCATCGCTTTCCCCATCCCGCCCATGTTCATGCTGGAGAGCGGAAGTTTGGATGCGCCTCTTGGCATCATGAATCCGAACATCTTTTCGATCAGGTTCTTTTCGGTGGCGACACCCTGCGGTTTACGCAATGCGTTCAAGCCCCAGAAGGTATAGAAGATGGTGACTTTCTTGCCTTGGGCAGCCGCGCCTTGAGCGATGATCATGGCCGCCAACGCTTTATCCAATTCCCCGCTAAACAGAACGATCGTGGCGTTTTCCTGGGTGTTGGGGGTCAATGCGCCCAAGGTGCAATTGACATCCTTGTGTCCCTTGACGATCTCGGCGATGTACTTGTTGCCTTCGGTCACGTTGGAAACCAAGGTATGTCCGTTACTGACGCTCCACGTTTCCACGTCCTTCGCGAATCCCGGATCGGTCGCGATGATCTTGATGTGATCGCCTTCGTTGGCTTCGGTGATGGCTTTATAGGTGGCCATCAGCGGTCCCGGGCATTGCAGCCCGACGACGTCGACGACTTTCAGTTCATTCAAACTCTTCCCCGTGATTTCATCGACTTTCGTGTCGACGGACTTCTTCATGGTGCTGAGTTCGTACTTGAAGGATTTGTAGGTGGAATATCCGCCGGATACGTTGAAGAGCTTGGTGAATCCATTGGCTTTGAGGATGCGGATCGCGATGTATGCGCGCAAACCGACTTGGCAATTGACATAGATCGGGGTGTCTTTGGACACTTTGATTTCACCGATGCGTTGACGCAGTTCATCCACTTCGATGTTGACGGCGCCCGGGAAATGTCCGGTCGAGAATTCGATCGGCGTACGGACGTCCAGTAAGTACGCCCCTTCTTTCGCCAGTTGTTCGACTTGTTGGACATAGGTGACGCTGTAATCGTTGTGGAGCACGTTCTCGGCGATATAGCCTAGGATATTGACCGGATCCTTCGCACTGCTGAAGGGCGGGGCATAGCTAAGTTCAAGGTCGGAAAGTTGGGTGACTTTCGCCTTCAGCTTGATGGCCGTGGCGATGACGTCGATCCGTTTTTCCGTTCCTTCTTGTCCGACCGCCTGAGCTCCCAAGATTTCACCCGTTTCCGGATTGAAGAGGAGTTTAAGAGCGATGTTGGTGGAGTTGGGATAATAGGAAGCATGGTTCCCGCGGTGGGCATGGATCGCCTGGTACGGGATCTTCTTCATGTCGAGCAGACGTTGGTTGTTGCCGGTCGCGGCGACGGTCAGATTGAAGACCTTCAAGACGCTGGTCCCCAAGGATCCGTTGTATTGGACATCGTAGCCGTTGATGATGTCGGCGACGATGCGTCCTTGACGGTTCGCAGGCCAGGCCAAGGCGATGGCGGTATCCCCGCCCGTCACGACATCCTTGACTTGGATGGCATCCCCGATGGCATAGATATCGTGGATGACTTCACCGGTCGCGGCGTCGAAGGTTCTGAGTTGGGGGTTGGTGGCGATGTGTCCGCGCGGTCCGAGTTGGAGTCCGCCGTTCTTCGCCAATCCGTTTTCGGGGACGACCCCGATTGATAGGATCAAGAGGTCGGTGTCGACTTCTTTACCGGATTCTAGATGGATCGTATGGCCGTTGTTTGAGAAGTGCGAAACCCCGTCTCCAAGGACCAGTTCGACCCCGTGGGTGTTGAGTTCCTGATGGACCATCTGAGCCATTTCGAAATCAAGCGGTGCCAAAACTTGCGGCATCTTTTCGACCAAGGTGACTTTGATCCCGCGTTCGACCAAGTTTTCGGCCATTTCGACGCCGATGAACCCGCCCCCGACGACGACCGCCGTCTTGGGTTGTTTGTCTTTGATGAAGTTGTAGATCGCATCGGTATCCGGGATGTTGCGCAAGACGAACAGGTTGGTCGCTTCCTTGATGCCCGGGATCGGAGGTTGGATCGGCTTGGCTCCGGGGGATAAAATCAAAACATCGAAGGATTCGGTGTAGGTCGCGCCGGTTTGCGTGTTGCGGACGGTGACGAACTTCTCGGCCTTGTTGATTTCGGTGACTTCGTTGAAATTGCGGATGTCGAGGTTGAAGCGCTCGCTCATCCCTTCGACGGTCTGGACGAAAAGTTTATCGCGCTGCTTGATGACGCCTCCAAGATAATACGGGAGCCCGCAGTTCGCGAAACTGATGTATTCATCCCGCTCGAACAATATGATTTTGTCTTCTTCGTTCAAACGACGAAGACGTGCGGCTGCGGTCGCGCCTCCCGCGACCCCTCCTACGATTAGAATTTTCTTCATGCGATTTCCTTTCCTTCCTCAGTGAAGAGGCATACGATGACCCGGACCACTTCCGGGTTCACCAGTTCATAATGATTGGTATTTCCGCTGCGTTTCACAGACAACACACCGGCGGATTTGAGTTTTGCGAGATGCTGGGAGACCGCGGATTGCGAGACATTCAAGCATTCTTCCATATGCGATACGTTGCATGACCCATGGTTTAAGAGCCCGCGAACGATGCACAGACGGATCGGATGAGCCAACACTTTGAGTAGTTCGCTCTTTTGCGTATAGAGTTTCTCGTCGAATTCCATGGTGCACCTCCTAGTCCATTAGTATATTAGATTTTTCTAATATACTTGTCAATACGTAAACAATGCTTAATCGAGGGAAAAGAAAAAGTTCCGCTGCCTCGGAACCTTTTCTTGAAACAAATCATCGAATCTTTGTGAAGATTGAAAGGAAACAAACGAGTGACGGGGATTCATTGAAATTCATCCAGGAGGGGTGGAATCGTCGTCGACTCGGGGAATGGAAGAAGATGTCGAAGACTCTTATCGGACAGTCATAGTATCGCAAACCAAGATGACGAAAATGTGACGCAGAGACGAAAGAAAGGTGAAAAAAAGAGAAGTCAATGGACTTCTCAGGCGAACTGTTGGATCATGGTCATCAATTCCTCATCGGAATCGACGGAGAAGATATAGCGGCTGTCGATGAATTTCAGGGAGAGAAGGATGTATTTGGGAAGGATGACCGGTTTATGCAGGGAGACGCAATATCCGGCTTCGCGATGGGCGCTTCCCCCTTCTTTGGCGCTCATGACGACCGACACTTTTCCGATCGACGCCAACATCCGTCCGATCAGTTCCGATTCGCTTTTCAGCATGCCGGCCTGGGTCGGAGGGAACGGGGAAAGGGTCAACGACGGCGATGAGAAAAGCTGACGTTTGATGGAAGCGCTCAGGCTTCCTTCCACGAAGGATTTGACCAAGGGCATATGCAGAAGCGTGATGCTGGGGAAACGGTTCTCCTGGGAAGCCGCCTGGACGCAGGTGTCAAGCGGATCGTCGAATCCCGACATCACGATGTATCCCGACTTGCCTAAGGTTTGACTCAGGGTCTTCGCATGGATCATTTCCTTCTCGTTGGCGCTACGACTGCCGACGATTGCGATCTTCGGATGTTTGCGATTCAATAGGGAAAGGTTTCCGCACCCGTAAAGAAACAACGGCGCTTCCTCTTTCAAGTCCTGAAGCAGGATCGCGGGATACTCCTCGTCGAACTTACTGATGATTTTCGTATTCGGTAAAAGTTTCGCAAACGCCCCGACGGTTTCCCGCTGGATCATCTGGAACACTTTCGGATAATCCTGGATGAATTTGGATGCCGGACAATAGTTGAAATAGAACTCGGAAACTTGGAGAAGTTCGTGAAACCTATCACGAGTAATCATTTGGTTCAACTTCGCATCATCCTGCACCAGTTTGCGCAGAATTTCGAAGTTGATCGCGATTTCCCGATTCCGTTGATAGTGATTCACACGTTTCTCCTTGGTTTATACGTCGTAGATTCCACTTGTTTTATGGATCATTTCCTTAAACCGGTCGACGGCGCTCTGCGGTCCGACCAGTTTCATCTTGTCTTCGAACTGGAAAATCCAAGCCATGAACGTCGGACTGAAGACGATCGGGACATTGACCAAGAAACGTTTGTCCCCTGCAGGGGTCAATACCACATCGGATCCGAAGCGGTCGAAGATGACACCGATCAACTCATGGCTACACTCGAGTTCGACCAACATTTCCTCGCCGCCGAACATATTGAAGATTTTCTGACAATACTCGCGGACATCCTTGTCCGCCGGAAGTTCTTCGAAGTGTTCCTCGCACATTGTCACATCGACCATCTTATCGACGCGGTAATTGACGAATTTGGCATATTTCTCATGGTAGGTCACCAGATAGTAATTCTCATCGTCCCACACCAGGATACAGGGTGTCGCGATGTAGTGTTGTCCGTTCTTGCGGAACTTGATTTGCTTATCGACATCGACGTCGAAGTAGCGGAAACTCACTTTACAACGGTTGGCGATCGCGTTGTGGAGGATGTCGACGCTATAGTAGATTTTCTCGTTGGTCGTTTTCAACCGGTTGGTGACATAGACCCGGTTCAGTTGTTTCGCCTGGTTCTCGCTGGCCAACCCGTTGATCTTGCGGATCAACTCGTCGCTCTTTTTCTGCGTGATGAATTTCGAATACTGGACAGCGTCGACCAAAAGCTTCAATTCGGGCAATTCGAATTCGCGCGACCCGACGAAGTAGCGGTTACGCTTCTCGCGGTTACAGAGGATGTCCACCCCGTACTCTTTCAAGAGTTCGATGTACTCATAGATGCTTTTCCGCTCGCTGCTTAAGCCCATCGACCGTAATTCGTCGATGATCTCCTGCACGGTCACCGGATGTTCTTCATCCGTCTTCTCCAACAAAAACCTGAGTACATACAAAAGTTTAAGTTTACTGTTCCCGGTCGTGGTCATCGTTCAATCCTCGCTCATTCTATTGTACTCTATCACGATTTTTATCTCAAGAGTACATAAACAAGGACAATTTAGTCGTGGCAACACCCCCAACCTTGCTTATTTTACCCTATTTTTCACGATTGGAAAGAATTTTCGCATGAACCGTCAAAATCCCGTCCTGAAATCGGTCTCTTGGTCAAGCCAAGGGGGAAGAGAATATGCTAAAATGGGGAAAAGCGAGGTAAGGATATGAAGATTTCCCAAGGTTTTGAAGTGTTGGTGATCCCCCAGGAACGAGGGGCGTATCACCTTTCCATCTTGTTCACTGAAACGGAAGCCCTCTTGGTCGACACGGGGAATCTCGGTCAGGAAGATCTATTAGTCCAAGCGATTCGCGAAGCCGGACTCCAACTTGAAAACATCACGAGAATCTTGATCACCCATCACGACCGCGACCATATCGGAGGTCTGAGGGAACTGCGGCGCAGACTTCCGCAAGTGAAAGTGTGGGCTCATGTGGATGAAATCCCCTTCATCGACGGTAGCGTCCCCGCGCTGAAAATCCAGGACCTCGAGCCGATCTTCGATACCTTGCCAGAAAAGAAACAACTCTTCATCACTCAGATGAAGAAAGTCTTCCCGTTGATCACCGCTCCGGTCGATTTCGGCTTGAAGGATGGCGATGTGTTGGACTTCGATGGCGGCATCGACGTCATCCATACGCCCGGCCATACCTTGGGTCATCTCTGTCTTTATCATCGCAAATCCAAGACCTTGATCGCCGGGGATGCCATGAACATCCAGGATGGCAAGCTGATCGGTGCCAATCCCGACTTCACCCACGATCTTAACGAAGCATCGATTACCTTGAAGCGCTTATCCCACTATGATATCCAACGCATCGTTTCCTATCATGGCGGAATCTTCGATGACCATCCCAATCAAGCCATCGTCTCCTTGACACACTAACGGCCCCTTACGGAGCCGTTTTTCATGTTAGTGCAGTTGTTTCGCCCACTCTTGGGCACGAGGAATTTCTCCGTCTTTCAACGGTCCTTCCTTGTCGAGAACGAAAAACGCATTCGTCCCGACGGAATCCCCGCCTTTCGAGACCAGGATCTTCAAAATCTTCTCCCCGGCGTAACCGAAGAACTTCACCATCGTCGATAACACTTTACTGTCGACGACCCCGACATCGACCCGTGTATCAAAGGAGGCGACACGAACGGAGCGAAGTGAATTGGATGGAAGAGAACGCAAAAATGAATTTAAGGTGGGCATGGCGTTGAACGCGCGGGTCGGGGATCCGACCACCAGTAGTTCGACGTTCAAATCGTCGGGTTTTACGTTGGAAACATGCTTCAGAGAGGATGTTGCACCCAATCCGTCGACAATCGCCTGGGCGATTTTCTCCGTATTTCCGAAGACGGAATCATAGATGACCAATGATTTCATAACGAACCTCCTTGAGGACTACATCGAAAACACGTAAGGATTAATGGTTGTTGGTGGAGGAGTTGGCTCGTTGCGCGGACATGACCGCATCGATCGCCAAGACGACGGCCAAGGCAGGTACTTCGTTCTTGCTGTCGGGGACGTTCAAGACATAGGTGTCCCCCCAGGTGAACCATTGTTTACTAATTTCGACGACCGGACCTTCTTCCGCATAGACGGCATATTCATGTCCGCTGAAATTCCCTTCGACCTTCCAATCCAAGCCCAGAATGTCGTATTTCGGTTTCAAGATGGAAAACTTCGCCTTGATTTCAGCGACTTCTTCCCCGTTGATCGTAACGAAGAAACGCGGTAAGAGACTTAACAGTTTTTGGTGAATATAGGCGAGTTCGGTACCGTTAAGATCGAGAAGATGCAGTTTCTTGCCGAGCGAGAACACTTCCCCTTCGACTTTGTAGCGTTCGTTCCCAGCTTCATCGTATACCGTAAACTTGTCGCCCCATGAGAAGACTTTTTGTTTGATGAGTAGTTTCATAGTAGACCTCCGTGATTCCATTATATCCTCTAAATCGCTCAAGGAAATAACGAATCGGTAAGTTAAACAAGTTATTCGTTCATTCAATCCGAAACCATCGGAAGCAAGATGAAAATTCGTTCGAAAAGATACACTTATTCACTCGTACCTCAGTAAATCTCTAATCCTTTTTATCACACGTTGAGACTCGGGAATCCCAAGCAAGACCCAGTCATGAAGCATGTTTTCATATTCGAAGTTGTCCGAATCAATTCCGAGCGTCTCTAATTTTGCTTTGAGTTTGCGCGTATCCGCCACCATGATTTCTTTCGTTCCCGCAAAACAACTGATGCGTGCCAGACCGGTGAGGTCACCATGGATCGGAGAGATCCGTTTCATATTTCCATCCGTGGTGGGTTCATAGACCTTCCCGGCTTCCCTTAACCCTTCCACATCCAAGATCGGATCAAGCTTGGCTAACGCCAGAATATCCGGGTTACTTAAGTCGTCGTCAAGCCAAGGGGACAGTAATATGATCCGTCGGGGTTGGGGTAGGTTTTCTTTTTTCAGCAACATCGCTAGCGCAAGCGCTAGCCCACCTCCGGCAGAATCGCCCATAAGGACGATTTGCGATGAACCACTCATCGCGAGAAGTTCCTTATAGGTATTGATCAACATCGAGAACGCTTCATCCGCAGTGTGAAAAGGCGCCAAGGGATAATCGGGGATCATCATCGAACACTTCGATTTATGCATCAACTTAACGATGAACTTCCAATGGAGATAACTCATCCCGAAAAGATATGCCCCGCCATGAAGAAACAGCACGTTCAGATTGGAACCGTTATCTTTCGGTTGAAGGAAAAAGACGTTTCGATCCGCGATTTTCTTCATCTTGACCTTCGAAGCATTGTATACGAAAGCCGGCGGTAATCCCGCCTTGCTTGAGACTTCTTTCTTTGCCAATAGTCCCTTGGCATAGACTTTTTTGATCGGACTTGCCTTTAGGAAAACTTCGATCATCTTACTCTGAAAACTTGCCATGGTACCTCGACGGATCGATCCATCCGACCCTGTTCAACGTATCATGGAACAGAGTTCATTTCAAGACAAAAAAATCCACTTTCGTGGATGTTTTTTCTCATGGTGCACCAGGCGGGACTTGAACCCGCACGGTTGCCCACACGCTTCTGAGACGTGCGCGTATGCCTATTCCGCCACTGGTGCGTGACTTGCTTTACAATTATAACAAATTCCTTCAACATTTCCATCCTTTTTTAAAGAAAAAGGTGGGAATGTTCCCACCTAAGGTTAGAGGTGTAAATCACGACGGGGGAAACGGATGAACGCCATTCCCAGTCCGATCAAAATCAAGAGTAGACTCAACCCGATATAGAGTGGATCAAGCGTCAACTTGTCCAGGATGTCGGGGGAGGAGAAATATTTGAAGGGAAGGAAGGGTCTCATCCACCCGGAGTTTTCCAACATATCCATGAAGACCGTTCCGAGATAGACGCATCCCATGACACTCAACATGATCATGGAGGACTTGCGGTTGTCTCTCAGCGCGCCCGATAAACCAAACGACAGACAGTAGAAGATCAGCATGATGAGGATCAGCGCAATCATGAAAAGTGTGATTTCCGATGTGATGTCCTCGTTCGGTGCGACTTTCTTCACCAGTGCAAACGAGATCACGGCGTCGACCGCGACGAACGCCAAGACATAGACCAGTCCCGCCAACAACTTTTGGCCAAGGACGGACGCACGGTAGATCGGTTTGACCATCAGGAACTCCGCGGTTTTGTCTCTTTCCTCTTTCGCCAAGATCCCGGCACCCAGGATGATCGCATAGACCGCCCCCATGATCATCAGATAGAAATGGATGATCGCGTAGAAGCCGCCGATCGATGCCACGTCGATATTGTACATCCCGAACATCGCTAAAAAGGCTTTGGGGAGTTTGTCCATCAAGTCCGTGATATCCTGGCCACCCGCCGCATACATCCCCGTGAATTTCCCGATGCCGCCGCCGACCATCGCAAGAATCCCGATCGACCAGAACAACAGGTATTTCCAATACATTTTCAACTCATGAAAAAACAGGTTCATAGCGTGCACCTCCTAGAGCGCATGGATGTCTTTACGAACAAAGATGATGAAGCCGGATCCGACAAGCAAGACGATCAAGGCCAGCGACCACATCAAGAACACGGGTTCGAAAGACTGGGTGGAAATGATTTCGAATTTATCGAAGAACTGAAACGGGGAGACATAACGGATCCAAGGATCGTCGAAGACCCCCTTCAGCATATTCAAAACGAAGAAACCGAAGACGACGGAGAGGGAAACCGGGGCGATCGAGCGAAGTTTACGGAAAGTCACGCCGCAGAAGATGCCGATCGCAGCGAAGATCAACTGAAGGATGAACGTGCTTAGGCTGACAAGCAACAGTCCGTTCATCGAATAGGGTTCATTGATGACGCTTAATCCGAGAATCGTCGCAATCAATAAGACAAGGTTCGTGACGGCGAGGATCGTGAAGATGCTTGCGACCTTCATGGCGAAGATCATCGGTCGCGTCACCGGCTTGGTCATGAGGAACTCGGAAGTATGGGTGCGTGTTTCGCGACCCATCGTCCCCAATCCGACGATGATCCCTTGAAACGCGGCCATCAATTGGATATAGACGGCGATGAAGGAATAGAAGCCGAGGATCGTAAAGAATTGGTCGGGATCGAAATCCAACGCGATCAAAAGTTCCTTCGGATAATTCTGCAACATCTCGATCAACGACGCCGAGCTTTCATAGAAGATCGGGAAGATCTGAAGAAACAGGAACGCCACGAAGCACAAGACGAGCATCCAGATCAACGTGCCCTTCAGATTGCTTTTGACCTCGAAAGTAAAAATGTTCATGGCTTACTCCTTCTCGTAGTAGTGCATGAAGATCTCTTCGAGATCGGGTTCGCTCATGCTGATGCGGGATACGTCCAACAACGACAACTTCTTCAACAGTTCGTTGGCTTCCCCGTTATACAGGAAGGATACTTCGCTGCCGTTGACTTTCACATTGTTCATCGACCCGTTGAAGAAATGCTCGGGAAGCAGCGATTTCGTCTCCATATCCACTTTCAAATAAGTGTTTTCTTTGAGTGAACTCATGGTATCGATGCGCACGATCTTGCCGTCTTTGATGATGGCGACCCGGTCGCAGATTTTCTGCACTTCGCTTAGGATATGCGAAGAGAACAACACGGTCGCACCGCGTTTGTTTTCCTCTTTCAGGATTTCGAAGAACGTTTGCTGCATCAACGGATCCAAACCCCCGGTCGGTTCATCCAAAATGATGACTTTTGGGGAATGAAGCAAGCCTTGGACGATCCCGACTTTCTTCTTGTTGCCATAGGAAAGATCGTCGATCTTGCGGTTGAGATCCAGATCCAAGCGTTTCGCCAATTCCTTGATTTTCGCTGAACAATCTTTCTTGTAAAAGGATGCGGAATAAGAAAGCAGATCCTTCACCTTCATATTATCGTAGTAGAAGACTTCGGAAGGAAGGTATCCGATTTCCTCATGGATCTTCCGATATTCTTTTTGACAATCCAACCCAAAGATCGATGCCGATCCTTGCGTCGGTTTGATCAGATCCAGAAGCAAGCGGATCGTCGTCGATTTCCCCGCTCCGTTTGGACCGATGAACCCGAAAATCTCGCCTTCTTCGATGGACAAGTCGACTTCCACGATGCCGCGCGACTTCCCATAATACTTTGTCAGTTTCTTTGTTTCAATGATGCCCATGATAACCTCCTGAAGGATGTAGGACTCCAAGGGAATTGTATTCCTTCTGATAACCTCTTTCAAGTCTCACTGGAGGCAAGTTGTCACTTCGCTATAAAATCGGTATAAAAAAGCCCGTCGAAACGGGCTATTTGGTGACTGCGGTTTGGTTGAGGATGAATCGATCGGCGGCGAAGCGGATCGCCACGTCTTGGTTGGTGAGGTAGGTTTTGGCTTCATCATCCAACTTGCTTTCCAGATTCACCAAGGCGATGAGGACCTGGTCGGTTGACAGATCGGCGAGGATCGTCGCCCCGGCATATTCGCCGGTCAAATCGAGATCCGCTTTCCCCAAGGCTTTGAATACGATCACTTCTTCAAACGATCCTTCATGATGGTAGTAGATTCCGAATTCGTCCCTAGTCAGGTTCTCCAAGAACTCCAAACGGTCCGGTAATTCCCCGTCGAACCCGAGGGTCGCCTGAATCATTTCCACAAAGACGCTGGAAACGCCGTTCACGGTTTTTACGTCGAGTACGTGGTAACTATCCCCGTCCCTGAGTTTATCCGTCAACTCTTTCACCGTATCGTTGAGTGCTTCGATCTGTTCGGTCAGCGCCTCCAACTTCGTTTCCAGATCGGTGATTTTCTGTTCATAATCTTCTTTCGTGACATTCGCACCGCAGCCCGTGATCAGGAAGAGTGCCAAGACAACGATGATCAACTTTTTCATGAAGAATCCTCCTTCTTTATTTTATCCGATTCCAAGAAAACATTGTGGACGAAATGTGTGTTTTTCATGGTTCAGGGTGTATTATACCCCATCCAAGAGATTTTTCAAGGTTTCCTAAATGCTTCGGTCGATCTTCAGGAGAACGGCCAAGCCCCCCATGATTTCAATCAGCAGGTAGTAGCACACGATGCACAGTACGGCATAGGCGATCCAATGGACATCGTAGACCTGCTGGAAGACCGGGAAATCCTCAAACGGAGGCCACTTAAGGTAGAAGAAGTTCAGTCCTGTCAGTTCGTTGAGCGCCATGGACCCAAGGATGAATGGAAACAGAAACCGTTGTGCGTTACGTTTCGCCGGCTTGTCGAGGACGACCTTGTTTACCACCCGCAGATAAACCACGTTCACGAAGATGGAAGCGTGGATCAAGAAGAAGAGATAGAAGCGGAAACGGTCGAAGCCATGGACGACGTCCGCCAACAAGAACGAGAAGAAGGCGCCATAACTGTAGAAATAAACGATCGAAGCGTACTTGCGGTCCAAGGTGACCATACAGTAAGCGCTGAGATAGAGAGTGAGCGGGCAAAGGGTCGACGGAAGGATGAGCCGCCAATCCGTGATCCCGTTGAAAAGATACCAAGCATAGAGCGACCATTCGCAAAGCATTCCTGCCATCGCGAGAGAAATCCGAATCGTCCGTTCATGTTTCGAGGTTCGGATTTGATCTTGATACCGGATGAGCAGGAAGATGGGGAGGATGGCGAATCCGAGGACTGCCAAAACATGGGGTAAGGTGAAGAGTTCAAATGCCGATCCGACATCGTCATAGGAGAAGAACATGAACATCCCTCCGTTTTTCACATTATAGCACGCGCGCTACCAGATGAAAAAAAGGAAATGACAATCGTCATCTCCCGGGGTTTAGGCGTTTCATGAAGAAGTTGGTCAGCGTGCCCATCAGAACGGCTAGGATCAATGTCCCTTCACGGACGGTGGTGTTGGGGATCTTGAAGAAGAAGATCAAAAGAAGCGATATGAAGGCGAGGCTGAGATCGAAATAACGGCGAGCCGTTCCAAAGGGAACGTCGAACGCTTCATGCAAGACATGATTCAAGCCCTCATAGGGCATATAGACCAACTTCGCTTCCATAAACAAGGAGATGCCAAGCGCCATGATCACTACGCCGACCAACAGGATCACGAATTGAACCGGATAATTCGACGTAACGAGGTTCGCGACCAGCGGGATATCGTAAAGGAAGAAATTGACCAATGTGGTGAACCCCAGGGTGGCGGGGAGTTGAAGGAGTTGAAGGGCTTTGAACCGACGGCGAAGGATTATGACTTCAGCTGTAAAGAAAAGGATGTTGAGGGCTAGAAGCGCGGTACCGGTCTTGATCTGTCCAAGAAAAGCGAGGTTCGCAGCCAATCCTGAAACCGCGCTCTGTCCGATCGCCGATTTGACGATCATAGACAATCCGAGGGCTGTTAAGAGAATCCCGATGATAAACGTCACGATACGTGTTTTCATGTCCCGTTGCATATGTCCCTCTTTCTAAAGGTTAACAGTACAATGGGTCTAATACGATGTCAACCGCATGATCGCAATTTGGAAAAACGGTTCAACATTTGAACCGTTTTTAGTCATTCACATGGAATCCAAGCGATCCGCTGGTCATCAATAGTTCATAGTCATCGCGACCGTTCTTATGGGTATAGGTGTTCCCGTTGGAAGTGTTGGTGAAGTCGGCGTTGAAACTGCCGGATGTCTTCCCTAAAGTCAGTTTGAAGTCCGCATCCGCGCTGACGAAGAGTTCGGCTTGACCGGAGGTCATCGTGAAATCAAGGGTAGAAGGCGCGTTGTCTTTCAACGTCGCATTGAAGATTCCGCTGGTCATTTCCGCTTTGAAGCTTTCGGAAGCGATCCCGGTGAACGTGAGGTTGCCGGAAGTCATCGTCAAGGTCAGATCCTCCACGTCGAAGTCTTTCAGGACCGCCAAGCCGCTGGTCATGTTCAATTTGAACGAATCGGCATGGATGTTGCTGAAGTACTGGGCACCCGATGTCGCATCGATGTCCACCACGGTGGCGTTGAGTTCGAAGATGCGATTCAACCCGGAAGGCAGATCCAGTTTGACTTGGTCGTAGAGTTTGGCGGGGAGACGGATTTCAAGGAATGTCTGGGGGGTGTGCCAGAAAAAGAAGAAGAAGACGTTCCGGTTACGGCTGGTGATTCTCAATGTTTCATCATTGATCGTCGTTTTCAACCATTTGCTTTCATCCAACTCGGCGGTCGAGCGTTCCACGATGTGGATCTTATCATCCGGGGATTTCAGGATGTCGACCCCGCCGGAAGTCCAATCGATCTCGATCGACGAGATGTCTTCGCTGAGGGTTTCCTGGTGCAGGACGCGCAGGTCTCCTTCTTCGTATTTGATCATGAAGGGGTTCTCCCCGTTCATGAAGGCGATGAAGACCAGAGACGCCAAGGCGGCGACCACCAACCAGAACAGCGCTTTGATGAGGTTCAATACCGGTCTATTTCTCATGGTCACCCCTCATTTCCAAAAGCGCCTTCACGATGTTTTGGATCGCGGCGCCGATGATGAAGATGATCCAGGAATAATGCCAGTTCATGTAAGTGAAACTGACATACAGGTAGACGGCGACGATGATCAGCCAGAACGCGGAACTCAAGGCGTCATAGATCGACTTGTTCTTTTGACGCGACGATTTCCATTCCTTGAATTCTTCGACCAAGGTTTCATCCTCTTTCAGATATCTCGGTTTACTGGCTTGATTGTAGACAAGAAGTCCGGTCGCGATGGCGATCAAGGAGAACATCCCGGCCAGACCGGTGATTTCCGCCCCGAAATTCTGGGCGAACACGATCAAAACCATCGGGCTAAGGATATAAAGCATGACGGCGATCGTCACGAACATGGCGCTGCGTTTTCTTTCTTGCGGTGTCGGACCCGAGAGGACATGGCGTTCACGCATCCCTTCGGTCAATTCGCTCAAATCCCCGATCGAAGCGATGACGGAAGTGTAGGCTTCTTCCTCGCTCTTTCCGAGTCTGAGTTGGTCGTTGAATTTCTCGATCAGGTTACTGATCAGTTCTTCCTGCATTTCCATCGATTTCTTGGTACGCGGTACATCCTCGAATGCACGGTTGATGTAGGTTCTGATTTTTGCGATCATGGGTTTTCCCTCCTTAAATGAGTGTGTCGATCAGGATTTTCGCTTCTTCCCAATCTTTACGGTTTTGCTGATAATACGCCCGGCCTTCCGGTGTGATGGCGTAATAGCGTCGTCTTGCGCCGGTGGTTTCATCGCCCCAATAGGACAAGATCAGACCGGCGGTTTCCAATCGTCGGAACGCCGAATACAAAGTCGCTTCTTTGAGTTCGAACTGGTTGTTCGTTTTTTCCTGGATGGACTTGTTGATTTCATATCCGTAACTATCTTTTTCCAAGAGATGCCTCAGGATGATGGTTTCGGTGTGTCCGCGCAGGATATCGGATGTGATATTCATGACATCCCTCCTTTTTACAGTTACATCATAATACATACTACTTCGCCTGTCAAGGTATATATTTACAAAATGTATATAAAATTATAAAACCCGGGAATTTCCCGGGTTATTGTTCTTTTTTCGCGATGCACCATACGAATTCGTAGGGGCTAAGGTCGAAATGGCTCTCGTTGACGTCGAATTCCCGTCCCTGGAAGACATCCGCGAAGCGGGTGCCGACCAACAGCGGATGCAGATGCTCAGTCGAAACGATCTGTGTGTTCTCGCTAAAGTTAAAGAGGGCGAAGAATGTTTTCCCATTGTGGGTCCGTACGATCCCGAAGACATGGGGGTTGCCCAGATCGACGGCGATCTGGCTGGACTGGCCATGAAGGTAAGGCAGGGTTTTCCTTTGTTTGATCAATTGTTTCAATTGCTGGAAAACCCGATATTCGAAGGTCCCGACGTCATTACGCTTTTGCGCCCTTTTCCAGTCGAAGAAGGGTCGATGGACCCATCGACCTTCAGGCGCCTTCGCAGGATCCAGAAGATAGCGTTGATCGTTCAGTGTTGCGATTTCATCGCCTGAATAGATCAGAGGGATGCCGCGATACGCAAGGATGAAGGCATGGGTAAGATGGATACGGCGAATCGCTTCTTCCTGACGATAGAGTTCTTTCTTCTTCAACGCTTTCTCCAAGCCCAATAGACTCGCCAAGGTGCCGTTGGTCCGTGCATCCATGGTCGCAGGGTTGAATTGGTAATGCTCGCCCATGGCGAACGTCCCTGGATAATCCCCGCCGTAATAATGGATCAGGAATTGCTTGTGGTCGTAGGGATCCCATCCGAACTTGCGGATTGCATCTTCGTTGAAGCCCCATCCGATATCGTCGTGGCAACGTGCATAGTTCATCCACGTCGCTCGGTGCGGAAGATGGAAACGGTTGGCATCGATCGTCAACAAGCGGGTGTCGCGTGTCGCAAAGGCATGGTAGATGTCCACCATCAGATTGGCGTTATACATGATCTCGCATTCGGGTTTCGCATCCGTACCGAAGTACTTGACGATTTCCTGCGGTTCGACGATCGCCTCGCCAAGCAGGGCGACCGACGGACAAACCTCTTGCTTGATCAGATGATAAAGGCGCATCAAGTCATGGATGATCGGTAGATTCCGGCAGGTCGTGTCGACCTCTTTCCACATGAAAGGAATCGCATCCAAACGGATCATACTGATGCCAAGGTTGGCTAGATAGAGTAGATTGTCGATCATTCCGTTGAAAACCAATGGATTCTTGAAGTTAAGGTCCCATTGGAACTCACTGAACGAGGTAAATACATATTTCTTGATCTCGGGATAATAGGTGAAATTCCCCGGACATTTATCCGGCAATACTTCCGGTACGGTACGATTGTATCGATCCGGCATCTCCTTCGTATCGAATAGGATGAATCGATCTTGCATCTCCGGATCCCCGTCCAAGGCGGCTTTCGCCCAGACATGTTCCTTGGCGACATGATTGACTACGTAATCGATACAAACCCCGATGTTTTCTTTTCTTAATGCATCCAGTAGTGCGATGAAGTCATCCATCGTCCCCAAGCGCGGGTCGATCCGACGATAGTCTTCGACGGCATATCCCCCGTCGTTCTCCCCATCCCTAGGTTTAAGCAGAGGCATCAGATGAAGATAGGTGACGCCGAGTTCCTTGAAGTAGTCGATTTTCTTGATCATCTTCTTCAAATCACCCGCAAACAAATCGACATACAAGGTCATTCCGATGCTGTCCTGGCTGAAGTATCCGTTGGTGTTCGTTTTATCCAAACGGCGCAAGTCTTCCTTGCGCCCGCTTTTCGCGCTTTCCATCAACCCGAGCAATTGTTCAAAAGCCTGTACGGAACGAACATCCGACCCGTAGACTTTCGCGTAGAGTTGACGGATCAATTCTATCCGATCCATGGTTGATCCCCGAATTTCTCTTTCAGGCGCGGCTTCGTCGCCAATGCGCCGATCGCACCCTTTTTCAGCGTCGCATAGGCTCCGCATGCATTCGCAAACCGCAAGAACCCGGTCAGTTCTTCCAACGACAACATCTCGATCGGTTTCTTGAGGTCCATGAAGCAGGAAAGGAACCCTCCGAGAAACCCGTCGCCGGCACCGGTGGTATCGATCGCCTTGACGCTGAATCCCGGGACTTCGATCAAATGGTTACGGATGAAAAACGCCGAACCCTTCGCACCGAACGTCACCAGGATCAACGGGATGGAATTCCCGTGCGATAAAATCGTACACGCTGAGGCCACGTCTTCGATTTCGGTCAAAAAGTACAACTCTTCTTCACTGACTTTCAAGATATCCGTGAACGGCAAGGCTTTCTTGATCTGCCGCTTCGCCTCGCGCAGATCATCCCAAAGCAATTCACGTAAGTTCGGATCGAAACTGATGATTTTCCCGATCTTTTTCGCATATTCAAGCAATTCAAAGGTCGTAGAACGACTGGATTCGTCGCTCATCGTTACGCTGCCGAAATGAAAGATGTCCGCTTCTTCGATTTTTTGAAAGTATTCGGGAAGCGGCTTCATCATCACATCCGCTCCGTTTTGACGATAGAAACTGAAAGATCTCTCCCCGCCTTCGCCAAGACTCACCATGGCCAAGGTGGTCAAATAATCGGATGACAAGACCAAACCGTCGACATCGACGGATTTTTCACGGAGTACCGATTTCAGGAAGTTCCCGTAGTGGTCGTTTCCGACCTGTCCGATGAACGAAGCTTCCTGTTCGAGGTTACGCAGGGCGACCGCCACGTTGGCCGGCGCCCCTCCCGGATTAAACTCACACAATTCATATCCCTTGTCGGAAATCCCGTAAGGGGTGACATCGATCAGCAATTCACCGAATGCGCATAGTTTCATGATGCACCTATTTGACCGATCCTTCGACCATGCCCTTGATGATATGTTTCTGTGCACTGATGAAGAAAATGACGACAGGGACCAAAGCCATGAAGATGGCGGTCATCATCAAGTCATACGACGTGACAAACGCGCCGGCGAAATTACTAACCGCAAGCGGGATGGTTTGAACCGGCGTCCCTTTACCCAAGACAAGCATGGGGAGCAGGAAGTCGTTCCAGATCCAAATCCCGTTGAGGATCAAGACGGTGACATAGATCGGCTTTAATATAGGCAGGACGATGAGGAAGAAGGTTTTCACTTTTCCGCACCCATCGATATAGGCGGCTTCTTCGATGTCCAATGGGATCGATTTCATGAACCCGTGGAACATGAAGATCGACAGCGAACTCCCGAAACCGATATAGGCGACGATGATCCCGAAATAACTGCGTAACATCGGGATGCCCGTCCATTGCTGGAAGGTCCCGAACCACTTTACCAAAGGAAACATGACGACTTGGAAAGGGATGACCATCGCGGCTACGAACATCATGAAGATCGCGAAGGAAGTCTTCGTTTTCGTACGGACAAGGACCCATGCCCCCATCGCGGAGAAAATCGTGATGCCGGCGAGCGAGAAGAACGTGACGATGACCGAACTATATAACGCCTTACTGTAGCGGATGTTCGGATTGGTCCAGATGTTGGCGATGTTTTTCCAGATCGTGCCCCAGTTTTCAGGAAGACTTAGTGGTGCGTTGAGAATTTCAGCATTGGTCTTATTCGCATTGATGAACACCAGGACAAGCGGCACCATGAAGAAGATCACCAACATGATCGCAAGAGCTTCCAGTAAATTCCGTGTGATTTTGCGGTTCATTAGAGTTCAACCTCCTTCTTTTTGGAAATGTAAACCTGAATAAGTGAGAATACAACCAAGACGATGAAGAACAAGATCGCTTTCGCCTGGGCCAGCGCCGTATTGCGCAGTACCAAGGAAGTGTTGGAGATGTTCATCGCCAACAAGGTCGTACCGTTGATCGCCTTCCCCATGAACATGGTGGAAGGACCGACCCCGGTCAGAGAAGCGTTCACATCGAATTGTTTGAATGAGTTCACTAAGGTTAAAAACAGGGTGACGGTAAAAGCCGGGCGTACCATCGGGATCGTGATGGCTCTGAACCGCTGCCACGGGGTCGCCCCGTCGATCTGCGCGGCTTCGATCAAATCACGCGGGACGTTTTGAAGCGCGGCGACATAGATCATCATGATGTAACCGGCATACTGCCAGGTGCTGACGATGATCAACGCGGCCAACGCGGTCTTCGAATCCGCCAACATCAAGTTGTCCGTAAGGAACCTGACGCCGATGATGCCTCCGACGGTCGGGATGAATTGATTGAAGATATATTGCCAGATGTACCCGAGGATGATTCCGCCGATGACATTGGGCAAGAAGAAACCGGCGCGATAGATATTGCGTCCTTTGATTTGCGTCGTCACCAGCATCGCCAGCGAGAACGCGATGATGTTAACCAGAATGATGTTGGCAAGCGTATAAATCGAAGTGATGATCGTCGCATAAAGGAAGGTGGCGTCTTTGAACGCTTCCATATAGTTCGTCAAGCCGACGAAATCGATCGAAGGCTGCGCGGTCGCGGACCAGTTGGTAAACGAGTAATACACCCCGATGACAAACGGGATGATCTGGACCATGAAGAATGAGAACAATACGGGAGCAAGGAAGAGCCAAAATGCGATTTTCTGATTGCGTCTGTCTTTATTCATCCTTAACCTCCTGTTTTTGATATAAGTAAGGGTAGGTGTGACCCTACCCTTACACTCGTTTCGAGTATTAGTCCGCGTTGTCTTCTAACGCTTTTTTCAGCAATGCTTTGAATTCGTCGATCGTCGCTTCCTTGCTGGCCAATTGGTTGTAGATCGGGCCTAAGGTGTTATCGCGGAAATCGCCGGTGAAGTTGTATTGTTGCCAAGCGAAGATCTTACCGGCCTTCGCCCAAGCCATGACGGATTTGGACAGTTTGCCTGTCGGTTCGAGCGTGACGTTCTTGAAAGCAGGAATCATACCGGCTTCTTTGACCATGTAGTTCTGACCGATTTCGTTGTAGACCATGAATTCCAAGAAGTCCTTCGCGGCTTGTGCGTTTTCGGAATCCTTGTTTACGACATACCACGCCGGGGCGCTGACGAAGATCCCGTCGGTCGCCGTCTTGGACGAACCGTGGGGGGCGAACGCCATGTCGAAGGTCGCAGCGGTCAAGTTTCCATCAACCCAGTTGCCCTGGTGTAGGAAGACTGCTTTTTGATTAAGGAAAGCGCCGACTTGGGAGTCGTAGTTCCCCGTGGTCAATACGGTGTTGTCGGCATAGGTGAACAGTAGGTTGACCCAGTCGGCATATTCATTCAAGCGGGTATCATCGACATCGCCATCCAACAATGCATCGACAACGCTGCGATCCCCGTACGGTAAACCGTTGGAAAGCAAGCTGTTGAAGTTGTGGTGGGCGGTAACCCAATACATGCCCGGACCGGCCGCCATGGATACGACGGAGTCGATGCCGAGTTCGGCTTTCATTCCATCGATCTTGGCAAACGCAGCCATGTAAGCATCATAATTCGTCAACGTCGCAGGATCGACGCCGGCTTCTTCAAGCAGGTCGGCATTGTAGGCCATGCCCCATCCTTCGATGGAGACCGGGAAACCGACGACTTTGCCGTCGACCTTGAAGGCGACGTCCGTGTCTTTAACCCATTCTTCGCCCGAGAGATCGTCGATGATGGTCGCCCATTCGTTGTAGGCTTCGATTCCATCGATCGGGAAGATTTCAGGCATTTCATCCGCGGCATAATCGGATCTCAGCATGTCGCCCAGCGAGCAGCTGCTGCCGCCGCAAGAAACGATATTGACCTTGACTCCGGTTTCCTCTTCGTATGCGGCTGCGAAAGCTTGCAGTTGGGCATCGATTTCAGGTTTGTTCTGTTTAAACGTAATTTCAACCGTCTTCTTCGGTGCGCATCCGGTTAACGAGAACGCAACCAACAACATGGAAATTAAGATTATAAGTTTTTTCATAGTTCCTCCTTATATTTCCTATGTACTTTCATTCTAATTGTAAGCGATTGCACCCGTCAAAGCATTTCTTGTGTAATCGTTTACAAGCCTCCTCTGACAATCGCAATAAACTATGCTAAAATAGGGATAAAGATCAAGGTAGGTCCCATGAGCACAATCGAGCAAGTCGCCTTGTTGGCGAAAGTAAGTGTCGCGACCGTTTCGCGTGTCATCAACAGCACGGCGAAAGTGAACGAAGACACCCGGCTACGCGTTGAAAACGCAATCAAGAAACTGAATTACCAACCCAATGCCATGGGTGTCATGTTGCGTCGTGAAACGACGGGACTGGTTTTGATTTTGCTTCACAGCGTCGATAATCCGTTCTTCTCGTCGACCGTCCAAGGGATCGAGCGGATCGCGCATGAAAACAACTACAACGTCCTGATCTGCAATACCTACGGGGACCGTGAACGGGAAAGTCATTATCTGAAGATGCTGAAGAACCATTTGGTCGACGGTGTGCTATTGCTCTCGAACACCTTGACGGTGGAGGAGATCGACGAACTCAACGCTCAGTATCCGATCGTCCAGGTCATCGAATATTCCGAAGAATCGAAAGCCGCGTATTTCAGCGTCGACTTTTATGAAGCCAGCCGATCCATGTTGAAGGAATTGATTCTCCCGGGTCACAAGAAAATCGCGTTCGTCCATGCCGGTTCGGTCGATATCATTTCGGCCAACGAAAAATACCGCGCATACCGGGACACGATGATCGAAAACAACCTTCCGATCCTGACACCGAAACCCCAGGACGTCGTCTTCGGTTTCGCTTCGGGAAAACAAGTCGCGGCCGAGATTCTATCCGACCATCCGGATGTCGAGGCTTTCTTCGTCACATCCGACTTGATCGCCTGCGGGGTCATCGACGAGTTGAACGCCCATGGTTATCAGGTGCCTCAAGACAAGGCCGTCGTCGGTTTCGACAACACGATTTTCGCCCATCTCAGTCATCCGTCGATCACCAGTATCGAGCTCAACAGCTTCCAGATGGGAAGCGATGCGATGACCTTCCTGCTTAAGAAAATCCGACACTGTAAGGAAGAACTGAAGCAAAAGAATCTCTTGCCTTACGAAATCATAAAGCGCAATTCCATTTAAAAACCTGTCCTAACGACAGGTTATTTTTCGAAGATGCACCGTTTCCCGGTGGTTTTAGGCAGAATGAAACACTTATTACAATGGATGCATCGCGCCGCTTCCCTTCGTTTGAACTTGGCGACCAGATCCGGATCGCTGATGAAGGGACGACTCATCGATACCGCCTCGATCCCTGCGTCAAGCGCCCTTTCAACATCTTCGATCCGCCGTGTCCCCCCGACCAGAATGATGGGTAGATCGACCTGTCGACGTATTTTCGTCGCGGCTTCCAAAAAGAACGGTGTCGGGACATCCTTTAAATTGGAAAAGCCCGTCCCCGAGAGTTCGACCGCATCCAATCCCGAATCCTTCAAGATCTTCAGCATTTCGATCAGCTCTTCCACATATCTTTCATTGTCTTCGGTGGTGTTCGAGTTGATCTTCAACAGTACGGGGAATTCCTTCCCGCAAGCTTCCTTGATCCCTTCTAGGATCTCCCGAATCAATCGAACCCGATTCTCAGGACTTCCGCCATACTCGTCCGTTCTTTTGTTCTCCACGAAGTTCACGAATTCCGACAACATGTACCCATGCGCACCGTGGATTTGGATCCCGTCGACCCCGGCCGACTTCATACGCAGCGCTGCGCGGATGAAGTCTTCTTTGACTTCGTTGATTTCATCCAGTGTAAACGCCAAGGTCGGCGTTTGGTCTTTCAACGGTAAACCCGAAGGCGATCTTGCGATTCTGCCTTCATTGGCAACAGAGGGTGCCTTCCCTCCCGCATGGGAGATCTGCGTCACGAACTTACCGCCGTGGGCATGTACGATTTCGGCGACTCGCGCAAACCCTTCGATGAACCGATCTTCGCTGATCCGGTTTTGTTCAGGGCTGGAACGTCCCCATTTCGTGACACAAACATGGGCACTGATGATCAGACCGACTTCATTGCGCGCCAGTTCTTCGAAGATCGCAAACTGACGATCGCCTAGCGATCCATCCGCCTGTCCGAAATATTCATGTGTCGCTGAACGCACAAGCCGATTCTTTAGAGTTAGGTGTCCGAGTGTAACCGGACTAAATGCATTGGTCATAGGATTCCCTCGCTTATGGTTTCATTATACGTGGTCAAGCGTACTTTAGGTCAATAGAATTATGATTCGCACGAAGAAGTCACACTTATATAGAAAAGAAGATGAGCTTCATCTTCCCTGATTTCCATTTAACAAATTCGATATGAATTCACTTAAAGTTGTGTTGGGTTCTTTGTGTGAACCAACTTGCGTAACATGGTTTCATTCCCGATTTGTTTGGCTTGCATTACATAGAGATAGACTGTGTAGATACTCGCCAAAGTCAGGATGGAGATCAGCAAGTAGAACTCTGTCGTTGCATCGGCGACCATGATCGTCGAACTGAAGTTGAACAAGACATGGAAGATGACACCTGGAAGGATACTCTTCGTAATCTCGACAATGAGTGCCAACATGATCCCCAGGACGATGGCCGCGGCGATTTGTTGGAACTGATGTTCGATCGACAATCCCCGAAGGAGGTTGACGATGTGTCCCAGTCCGAAGGTAAGCCCCGAAATCAGAATCGCGCGGTTGCGCCCGGACTTGTCTCTGATCGCTTTGTAAAGCAACCCTCTGAAAATCACTTCCTCGATGAACCCGACATTCAGCATCAACAACCCGGAGATCAGGATCTGCGGTACGGTCAAGCTTGTGTTAAAGGTTCCTGTAAACTGGCTCAGCGCCAAGATTCCAAGCGGGATGAAATAGAGACACTTTTGGATCGTTGACGGATCCACTTTCACCAAACCGATGACCTTTGTCATTTTTTGGTTTTTCAAGTACAAGAACAAGATGGTCGATACCCCGAACAACCCAAGACTCGTGGCGAGATTCTCAACCCCGATCGAGGCGGAAACCACATCGAGTACATTGACGCTCCCGACATAAATCCCGATCCAAGCCACCGCATGTAAAACCGCGTTTCTCTTTAATAAACTTTTCATCTTTCTTCCTCCCCGATCATGAGTTGATGTTTAAATCCGGCAAAAGCATCCCTTAGAATTCTCGTAACTTCTTCTTCGTCCAAGACCAAATCGTTGGTCGCGATCATGGAAGCGATCCCGTGTGTCGTAATCCAGATGTCGATGAACAACATCTCGGATTTCTTGAAATCAAGTCCGCTCATTTTGGAGACGAGTTTCACGACTTCCTGGTTCTCATCATCCTTGATGATCTGGATCAATCCGTTTTGTTTGAACTCGTTCGTCATAAACAATAACTTGAACAGGTTTTTTTCTTCCTTTGCGAAACGAATGTAGCCCAGTCCCATGCCGAGAAACGGATTCGCAGGGCTTGTCATTCCATGTTGGGTGTACTCGTCATAAACCGTTTGCGCACTTAGGATCAATTGCTTCTTCAAACTACCCATCGTCTCGAAATTCTTAAATATCGGTTGGATCGAGCAATCCAGTTTTCTTGCGATGGCGCGTGCATTTAACGAGTCAATTCCTTCTTGCCTTACGATCTCCAACGAAGCTTGGATGATCTGTTCTTGCGTCACTTTGATTTTCGGCGGCATCTTGTCTCCTTTGATATCATTTGATATATATCATCTGATATTTATTATATCCTCTTTTTCCGTTCTGTAAAGTAATTCAATAAAAAATCATTCAAATTCGATGACGACCATCCATGATTCAACACGACTCATGAAAAAGTATAAAAAAAAACCGATGATGACAACGGTTTTCTGATCATTTGGTGCACCAGATGGGACTTGAACCCACACGGTATAACCACACGCCCCTCAAACGTGCGCGTCTGCCGATTCCGCCACTGGTGCACGGGGCTTTAAACAAGAGGGTACTTCTGGCGCGACCGGACGGAGTTGAACCGTCGACCTAGCGCTTAGGAGGCGCTCGCTCTATCCAACTGAGCTACGGCCGCAAATTGGTCGGAACGACGCGATTTGAACGCGCGACCCCTACCACCCCAAGGTAGTGCACTACCAAGCTGTGCTACGTCCCGATTTGCTTTTATATTATACCCTAAACCTTTTTGTTTTGGTAGCGAAAAGTATAGAAAATAAAAAAAGCGGTTAAAGCCTATTTCGAGGCTTCGATCGCTTCGGTAAGACGGGTCTTGATCGTGGAAAACGAAATCCCTTGATCCAGGCAGAAATCCTTGATCGCCTGGTTCGTGTAGTCCAGTTTCATCCCCAAGATTTCTTCGATTTCTTCTTGCGAAACCCCCAGGTCGATCACATATTGGAATGTCGTCGTCCCGTTGATCTTGATTTCGCTTTCTTCCTCTTCTTCCTCGCTCGGGTTTTCACTAGCAACGACATCCTTCCCGTACTCCTCGAGATATGCACGCTGCTCATCCGTCAAGTCTGGTTGATTCTGAAGAAGGATGTCGACCGCGGCTTTGGGTAAGATCGCATCATCCAATACGATCGGTAGTCCTTTATAGAGGGCGACGAAGACTTGGACCGACTCGTTTCCGATCTCGTATCCTGAATCCGTAAAGTACGCTTCCAGATCGTTGGTTTGGAAGTTCTTCGCATCGATGTCATGATTCAAGGTAAAGGCTTGGATGAGGATATTCAAATCGATTTCAAACAGAGTGGATACATCCATCAAGGTATAGGAACCCCGGATATCCGCCGGATCGTACTCGCCTTCAAACAACCCGTCTTCGAATCGGTTCGGTCTCTTCTCCGTATCGCTGGACCAGACTCCGGTCACTTGGGAGAGGAGGATTCCTCCAAATAGAATCATAGGTAAGACAATTGCCATGGCTCGACTTGTCAATTTCATAGGTTTTCACCCGCCTTGATTTTCTTGAACGTTGCGCTCAGTGTCACCGTATCTGTAATGGGACAGGCTTGTTCGGAGGTGCATTCGTAACATGAAATGCATTGCGCGTTCATCACCGCGTTTCCTTTGGATACTTCGATGTTCATCGGACAAGCCCGATCGCATTTCGTACAGTGGATACAGGTCGGTTCGTTGCGACGGATCTTGAAAATGCGGAACTTATTCGAAATCCCCATCAAGGCGCCATAGGGGCAAGCATACTTACACCAAGGACGCTCGATGAATAGACTGCCGACCAAAGTGAGAAGGAGAACGAAAACCGCGCTATAGGAAACTTCTTCGCTCCAAAAGGTAAACAATGCATTGTAGGGGTCGACGTTCTTGAATACGAGGGTCCCCGATTTCGCGATGATGTAGACGACCCAAATGAGGACGAGATAACGAAGATAGCGCAAGTAGCGATCGGCTTTCTTGGGTACGAAAGAATTGTATTTCTTCTTGAAGATCCGCTTCCCGATTTTCCCGATCCATTCCTGAAGCGATCCCAAAGGACAGATCCAACCGCATAGGACCGGTCCAAAGAGAATCGCCATGACAAGGCTGATGGTGAGAATGATGACGGAAGAGGCATGGATCTTTTGGATGTAGTCGCCGACGGTCGCCAAGTTATACAAGGTAACGACGCCGCCGAAAGGACAGATCGCATGCAAAGATAACACCGGTATCCAGGCGATCGCCGTATCGCTTTCGGCGAGTGTGTTGTTGACGGCGAGAATCGCGATCACGATGAAGAATAGAATCTGTATGTATGTCCTGACCTTGCTTTTTCTTTTTTTCATGATTTTCCCCTTTGTCGTCCATTGTAGCGGCTATTTGTGACAAAAGCGTTACGATTTCTCGTTATTTCACAACCTTCGCCGATATTGGGTAAAACCCGTCGTTTTATCGCCGATGGGTGGTATTCATTGCGAATCGAGTATGATATTATAGTACACGTCATGGAGGTGAGACGGCAAAACATCGTGATTGAAGTAATTAAAGCGCCCGGCTGGTGACAGTGACGAGGAAAGAGGAGTATCGAAAGACTCGGCGGATGCCTCTTCGGCAAGCGGTTGTCGAGAGATGAAGGACAAAGCAGACAAATTCTTCATCGAACCGCGCATTTGAAAGGAAATAATCACTATGTGTGGAATTGTCGGCGTCGTGGGGTCTCCCAATGCGACCGAAGTTTTAATTACGGGTTTACGCAAACTCGAATACCGAGGTTATGACTCGGTCGGTTTATCCGTGTTTTTGGAGGGCAAGATTCAAACCGTGAAGACGAAAGGTCGGATCGATGAAATACAGAAGAAGTTGGATGAACATCCCTTGCCCTTGGCGAGTGTCGGGATCGGGCATACCCGTTGGGCGACCCACGGGGAACCTTCGGACGTCAATTCGCATCCCCATGGAAACCATCGTATTTCCATCGTCCACAACGGAATCATCGAGAACTATATTCCGATCAAAGAGAGAATGATTCGTAAGGGGTATACCTTCGAAACCCAAACGGATACGGAAGCCTTGGCGAAACTGGTCGATTATTACTTCGTCCAGAAAGGGACGCCCCTTGAAGCCATCAAGAAAGTCTTGGAGAAGATCCGGGGTTCGTTCGCGGTCGGAATGATGTTCGCGGGGTTCCCCGACGAACTGTATGCCATACGGAAAGACAGCCCCTTGATCATAGGATTAGGCAAGGACATGAACTTCGTCGCTTCGGATATGACGGCGATCCTGAAGTATACCCGCGACTATATCTTGTTGGAAGAAAACGAGATCGCGATCGTGAAGAAAGACTCCGTCCAAATCCTGGATTTGGACTTGGAAGTGATTACCAAGGAAATCCAACATGCCCATTGGGATGAACAGACGGCTGAAAAAGGCGGATACCCGCATTTCATGCTGAAGGAAATCCATGAACAACCCAAATCCTTCACCCAAACCGTATCGCCGCGATTGATCGACAAAAAAGTCTCCTTCGCAGGTGAAGGGATCAGCGATGAGATGCTTAAAGGGGTCGTACGGATTACGATGGTCGCCTGCGGTACCGCGATGCATGCGGCGATGGTCGGCAAGTCCTTGATCGAAAAGATGGCGCGCGTCCCCGTGGATGTGGATGTCGCCTCCGAATTCAGATACCGCGACCCGGTTTTCCTACCCGGCGACCTTGTCGTCATCGTCTCCCAATCCGGTGAGACCGCGGATACGCTGGCCGCGCTTCGTTTAGCCAAACGCAACAACGTCCCGACGTTGGCGATCGTCAATGTCGTCGGATCTTCGATCGCCCGTGAAGCGGACTATGTCCTCTATACCTGGGCGGGATTGGAAATCGCCGTCGCTTCCACGAAGGCGTTCTTCGTCCAAATGGCTGTGTTCTTCCTGCTTGCCCTGAAACTCGCCGAATTGCGTCAATCGCGTAGCGAGGAAGATCGTAACGGATTACTGGAGGATTTCTTGAAGATCCCCGATCTGGTACAACATGTCCTGGAACATCACGGCGACTGTAAACTCTTCGCCTCCAAGCTTCAAAACTCACACAACCTTCTTTATCTAGGACGGGGCTTGGATTACTCCTTATCCCTTGAAAGTTCACTGAAGTTGAAAGAGATCAGCTATGTTCATTCGGAAGCCTATCCGGCCGGTGAACTGAAACATGGAACCATTTCCCTCATCACGAAGGATTTCCCCGTCATCGCCTTGGCGACCCAGGACGACCTGTACGAAAAGATGATTTCCAACATCAAGGAAGTCAAAGCGAGAGGGGCGAAAGTCCTGTTGATCTGCAGGGAAAACGCTCCCTACATCCAGGATGTGGCCGACATGGTCTTCCCCCTTCCCGATGTACGCAATGAGCTGATGCCCTTCCTAAGCATCGTCCCGATGCAATTGTTCGCCTACTACTCTTCCGTCTTGCGTGGATGCGACGTGGATAAACCCCGCAACCTTGCCAAGTCGGTTACCGTCGAATAGCGATCGCCTAGAAATCTCCGCAAGGGGATTTCTTTTTGACTTGTCGCTCCGGTTTCTTTATGTTACCTTTGACTCAAAGGAGAATCCCATGCGAAACCCCGACCGTATCCCTTTAAAGCAAGAAGCCTACCAAAAGGTGGAAGCCGCGATCCTCCCGACCCGTCAGAGCGCCTGTGTCTATTACACCTTGGAAATTAGCAGCGAGACGTTGGTCCGATACCTGCGCGAGAATCACGTGCGTTTCTTTTCGTATGTGCTCTATGTGTGTAAAGAAACCGTACTTCGCTATCCTTTCCTGAATGATTTCATGTTGGGGGGGAGAAAATACAGACATACGACGATGTCGGTTTCCACTGTCATGAAGAAGGATGTCAGCAAGGAAGGTTCGATCTCCTTGGTGAAGATCGAACTTGAAAAGAATCAGACCGTGTTCGAGATCCAAGCGAAGATGGATACTCGAATTTCATCGGTCCGCAATGAAAAAGAAAAGGGATTCAAGAAACTGATCCATACCTTGGATCTGCTTCCGATGCCCTTGTTTCGTATCGGTCTGTCGCTTGCTTCGTTTATCGATCGCCTTGGGTTCCTCCCCTCTTCTTTGATTCATGCGGATCCCTTGCATACTTCCTTGGTCATCGCCAATTTGGGGAGCGTCGAAGGGGACGGTGTGTTCCATCATCTCTATGAATGGGGTACGTCTTCCCTCTTCATCACCTTGGGGCGGCTCGACGACCAAGGCAAAGTTTCTGTGACCTTCACGGTCGATGAACGGATTTCCGAGGGTCAGCAACTCTTCAAAGCCTTGGCTTTCTTTAAGGATCTGTTGGAGAATCCAAGATGATTGCGGTGAAACGTGTCTTGACGATGGTCGAACGCTATCCGAAGGCGGTTGCGTTGACCTGCAACGACCGACACATCACATATGAAGAAATGGGGAGGCAAATTCATTCCGCCGCCCTCTTTCTGCGAAAATCGGGCATCAAGCAAAATGACAGGGTCGCGCTGATCTTACCGAACCTTCCGCAATTCCCTGCTTTTTTCTATGCCTGTGAAAGCATCGGGGCGATCGCGGTGATGATTCATCCCTTGACGGTCGGATCGAAAATGAAACTGCTTTGCGATCAATCCCATATCGACCTGATTGTCATGACTGACATCCTCTATCCGAAGTATCAAAAGGCGCTCCGAGGAAAACGCATTGCGCTTGTGGATGGCAGAGAAGCTTTACCGAAATCGATCCGATTCTTCCATTTCATCCTACCGTTTCGATTCGCTTCGAATGTGACTCGATATCGATATCAACCCCCAAGCGGATCATTGGAAGTGTTGGATGATCCACAGCAGTTCATTCTGTTTTCTAGCGGGACGCAAGGTCTCAATAAAGGGATACGCTTGCGTCATGAGACCTTGGATGCCTTGTGCGACCAACTGTCCTCGATCATCGATCCCGTCCCGACCCAAGATTCGATGTTCGCGATCCTCCCCTTTTTCCATGGGTTCGGCTTAGGCATCTCAATGCATACCGTGCTTGCGTTGGGGGGACGTTGCATCCTGATTCCACGCCTCGCACGTCATACGATCGTACCTGAGTTCCTCAAGGAGAAGCCGACCTACATCGCCGCCGTTCCCCAACTCCTCCGCTTGTTTCTAAACGATCCGCGGATGCATGCGGCGGATCTCTCGTTTGTGAAGAATGTATTCTGCGGTGGTGAAGCGACCCCCAAGAAACTCATCGAAGAATTCAATGCGCTTTTACGAAAAGGAAAGAGCCAAGCCGTCGTCCAAGTCGGTTATGGCTGCACGGAAACGCTGACCGCCGTCTGCGTGTCGGATGGAACGACGGATGGATGCGGAAAGGCGTTTGAAGGAAATGAAATCATCGTGGTGGATGAACAGGGAAACCGCTGTGCTTCGGATCAAATCGGGGAAATTCTGATCCATGGGCCAGTATTGATGGAAGGTTACGTAAATGAAACGGGGGAGGATCCATTTGTATCGATCGATAGTAAACGATTCTATCGCAGTGCGGATATCGGGAAAATCGATGCGGATGGGAATCTTGTCGTCCTTTATCGCCGGGATCATTTACTAAAGATCAACGGATATTTCGTGGATCCCCGCGAGATCGAAGACGTGGTGCTCGCCTTGCCCGATCTTCGGGAAGCCATCGCACTTCAGGATGAAGAGGGTCGATTGTGTCTGATCGTGAGTGTGACGCACAAAAAGAATCGTTCCGATATAAAAAAAGAAATCACCGGTCAGCTAGAAACACTGGACCGGTGGAATCGACCGAAAAGAATTCTTTTGATTCATGAACTCCCCAAGAACGAAATGAAGAAAACCGATCGCAGTGCCTTGAAGCGTCTGATCAATTCACAACCGAACGGACTTCTTGCGGAATGGTCCCTTTGAAATGAAGACCCTCGGCATCGATCTTGAAACTCTCGACTTCGAAATTCGGGATGCTGGATAGTTTTTGGTTCAACGCCGTTCCCAACATCGTCCCGTAGTCATTGGCTTGGTCGACCGGTAAAGGCAGACTTCCCACGGAGAGCGACTCGATTTCGGCTTCAAACAACGCATTGGTCCCTAAGGTCAGTGTCGCTCCGATAAAGACGGATTTCCCCTTTATTGTACTGAGGTAATCATCGTATTTCTGCGCTTCCGGAACCAAGGTGTAGATCTGGGAGAAATCGTCGGTGATCGTCGCCGATGCTTGCACTTTGTTTTCACCCACGAACTTGATGCGGATGTTTTTTAACACACTGCCTTCCTTCAACGTTTCATTGAGGATGGCGGTCGCTTCCGCACTGGTCACGGTCGCCTCGACTTCTTTCTTCCCGACGACCTGGAATTTCCCAGCGAAGATCTCTTCGAAGGACGCGCTGTTTTCATTCAGGATGATTCCGCCTTTGGCGAGATAGGAATCTAGATCGGTTTGTGTGAATTCGACTTTCGCTTGTTTCGGGATGGAAAGCATGGCGAAACCGATCCCGACAAGGAGTAGAGGTGTCAGTAAGATGATCCACAACAACGTATGCTTCTTCTTTTTGGGCTTATTGACGACGACATTTTCACTCATGCGTTTCCCCTTTGAAGCTTTGCTTCAATCGATTTTCAATGGAAAATCTTATTATCTGTATTATAGCATTCCATCGTATTCACGCAAGAGAGGGTTGATGCTTGTGCATCTTCTTGGACTGTGATAGGTTTAACCAAAAGGAGGGATCGCAATGGCAGATCGATATGACCGCAATAAAAGCAGTATCAACCATGAAGACCAGGAGAGACTGAAGACTTTCTGTGTCGCCGTGGTCGGATTGGGTGGGTTGGGCGGCTACATCGCCGACCAATTAGCCCGCGTCGGCGTCGGGAAACTGATTCTGATCGACGGGGATGTTTTCGACGAGACGAATCTTAACCGCCAGTTGTTTTCCAATGAGAAAACCATCGGACATCCGAAGGCAGAAGTGGTTCGTGATGGCATCCAAGCCATCAATCCATGGGTTGAAACCAAGGTGATCGTTCAACGCTTGACAACGCATAACGCCCCGGATCTGTTGGATGGCGCCGATTTGGTGATGGATGCGGTGGACACGATCCCTGTCCGAAGATTACTGCAGGACATCTGCGAAGTCATGAATATCCCTCTGGTCCACGGAGCGATCAGCGGTTGGTATGGCCAAGTCGCTTTCATCCAACCGAAAGACCGTTTGTTTGATTTCCTCTATCCTAGCGAAGCACAGCGCGGCATCGAGACCTATCTGGGGAATCCTTCCTTCACCCCCGGCGTGGTCGCTTCCATCCAAGTCGCGGAAGCCGTGAAGTATATGTTGGGTAAAGGTGAACTGCTGACACACAAAGTGCTGCGGATCGACCTTCTGACCCATGACTACGAAATCATCGAAATCCAATAATGAACGTAGAAAGGGATACTCCATCGATTCGGAGTATCCCTTTTTTTGATTCGTTACTTCGTGATCTTCTTCTTCGCGTCCAGAATCGATTCTTTGATTTCTCCGCTGATTTCCTGCGCCTTGCCCATCACTTGATCGACAACGCCTTCGGCTTGAAGTTTATTGTTGTTGGTCATCTTTCCGATCTCTTCTTTGACATTCCCCTTCACTTGATTGAATTTACCTTTGGTTTTATCATTCATCGCGTCGAGTTTGTCTTTGGCTTCGTTATGGTTATCCTTGAGATCCTTTTTCATTTGATCCCCGGCATCCATGATCTTCGCCGAAGCTTCGACCACTTTATCTTTTAAGTCGTTCATCTTATACCTCCCTGTCCATAGGACGGTATGCATTGTCGTATGATCGGTCTATTTTATCGTCCAAGAATGATCAATGCACCCGAAGCGATGCCAAGGATGGCCATAATCGTACCTAACGATTCGACCGGGATGTTCATAACCTGCGACAGACCGGTAATGACCAGCCAAATCCCCAATAACAAGAAACCAAGATTTTTTGTAACTTTCATTTTACTCCTTTCATTTATACCCGTTGGTATGTTTTATTCAAGTCGAGTATGGAGAACGAATACGGTCTAGGAAACGGGATTCCCCGGTGGGACAAACAGATGAACCTGTCGTCGTTTGTTGACTGTCGATCTGCTTTTATTGCCTTCTCTATTAGTCTCTACTTGCTTGACAAGTCACAGATTTTTCGACTAGAAGATTCTGCGTCCTTGTATGATTCGGATCAAAATCATAATGACCGCGATGACAAGTAGAATATGAATCAGTCCACCCATCGAAGTCGCAGTGACGACCCCGGTAAGCCATAAAATGATGAGGATGATTGCGATGGTTGTTAACATGTGAGTACTCCTTTCCCCAGTATTTTTGAGTACTGAGCCCGATCTGTCGATGACTATCGGTAGAACCCTTCTCGAAAGAAGCCTGGTTGAGACTTCTGTTGAAGCCTTGATTCCAGTATTCGTTTTCAGCATTTATCTCTTTCGACAAGCACATCATATACCTATTCATATAATTTGTCAAATTTTAATACTTATATATATTATATATTATATTTATATTTTTATTCTAATTTTGAGTTCTTGACTGTTTCCCACCCGCCATGACACCATAAAATATACTAATACACAACGAGTTTCTGAGTTTCATTTCGGAAGTTTGTTATCCTGATTAATGCGAAAACCACTGATTGTCGGACATATCCGACGTAAACAACGTTATTCCCGGGTATTCCGTCATCTTTAATGCAAAATCAAGAAATTGCTTCGGCTTAGCAACTGGAACGATCTGTGAAGTTTGAGCATGGCATGAAAAATGATGGAAACGAGGATAATTTTATCTTTATTTGAAATATAATTTTATCTATTGTTCGAATGAGTATATAATGAGTGTGCATATGGACTGGAGGTCTATTCAATGAAGATACTAAAATCAGCGATTGTATCGAATTCCGACATCATAAAGAACTACAAGACCCTGCGTGATCGCACTGAGGGTCTGGGTAGGATCTTCGTATTTAAGAACAATCAATTGGATGCCGTGTTATTCTCGATTTCCGAGTATGAGAAGTATTCCGATATTCTTGAAGAACTCGAATCGTTGGATGAGAAAAGCAAGCTCGCCGTATTGGATTTCGTAAAGAGAAAAAAGGTTGAATTGCTACTCCCTACGGATTTCGTCTCTTCGCAAAAGTAACGGACGAGCCGCTAGCGATCGCTACGCATCCTCATCTGTCAAGATGATTGTCAATCGATGTACTACGATTTCGAACCGCAAACAAGACATTGTCTCAATCATTAAGAAACTCAAAAAGGGCGTTTCGATTTCGAAATGCCCTTTATTCGTTCGATGGTTTTTGTAGTGCGGATTCATAGACTTCCATGACATTACGGTAAAACACCTCGCTATCCAGTTTTTCGATCGTACTTCGGATATTCACCTTTAGTTCATCCATTTCATCTTTCGTCAGTTTCGTGAAGGTTTCAATCGTTCTCGCCAACTCTTCCGTAGTCTCGAAGTAGTACCCGGTCGATCCTTGGTGAATCAATCCTTCCAATACTTTATCCGGGCGGGCGAGGATCGGTAATCCGGAAGCCATGGCTTCAAGATACGTCAACCCCTGTGTCTCGGTACGCGATGCACAGATGAACGCCTGAGCCGCATTGTAATAATAGGGCACCTCTTCGGCGGGTTTCTTCCCCGCGAACCTTACATGATCGTCAAGATCGAGATCTTTTACTTTTTGTCTGAGTTCCTCAAGTTGAGGTCCGTCTCCTACGATCAATAATTTACATCGGACTCGATTGAAATCGACTTTACTGAATCCTTCGATGACAAGGTCGATGCTTTTCTCTTTGGCGATCCGGCCGACATAGATAAAAAGGCATTCTTCAGGCAGAACTCCGTACTCTTCGCGGATCTCCATGATCTTTTTTGCGTCAAGTGAATCCGATGAAAACCGCTTCAGATCGACGCCGGTCGGAACGACGAAGATATCTTTTTTCACACCATATCGCAGCAGCATGTCCTTCGTTTTCTTCGAAGGCGCGATGACCGCCGTACTGTGGTCGCCAAGTTGCTTGCTGAGTTTCGCCACCGCAAACCGCGAGAATTTCTCCACCGAACGAAGTTCAAGCGGATTGATGTAATGCGTGTAGTTCTCGATTTCCGTGTGATAGGTAAAGACGATCGGCAGATTCAGGCGATAACTGATGAAACGTGAAAACATCCCGACACCGAAATCGGAATGCACATGGATCAAGTCCAGCTTCATCTTGCGGATCATCCGAAAGGCACGCAACTGGATCGGACTGGTCATGACATAACCGTAGAGCGATTTCAGCTTGATGCCGGGTAAGCGAAGGACATGACCGTCAAATTGAATGTCGATGAGTTTGGGGTGGTTGGTGATCACGAAAACCTCGTGTCCGTGTTCTTCCAAAGTTTTCTGAAGCAACATGACCGATGTGACAACCCCGTTGACATCCGGTGCATAGGTATCCGAAAAGATTCCGATTCGCATGTTCATCCTCCGATCGACTAGACGATTTCAGCGAACTGGCTGAATTTCCCCGAGTAGATCTGCGTCATCGCACCGCATTCCAGAAAGTCGGACGGCAAGACAAGTTCAGGGGGCTTATTGAAGAGTTTCACTCCGTTGCGTTCCAAAGTTTCACTGACGAATTGGGAACAGAAATAGGCGTTCTGACGTTTGATCGGATGGTTGATGATGAATCCGATGTATCCGATCAGGTTGTAGCGATAAAGATCCCGGTCTTCTTTGAAGGTCTTGATGCTTTGTGTGATGTTCTCGTAGGTCAGATCGTCGACATCCAATTTCAAGATCGTGCATGTGGTTTCATCGAAGATATCGAAGATCTTGGTCTCCGACTCGTTGATGAACCCTCCGATGAAGGGATTGCTTGCCTTCACCCGTCCGAAACTATAGATTTGGTCGAAGTCCCCGTCGAGGACCATCGAGATGTGGTTATATCGCTGATGGGTATAGACACGGATCGCCCGTGTTAAAAGCGTGCCGGTATCGCTAAGCATGATGTAGATGCATCGTTTCCCCATGACATCCTGTTGAGTTCTTTCCATTAAAGTATCGCTCCGATCGCAGCCATGGCTTCTGGAAGTTGTTCTTCCTCATTATTCAATAACGTTTGGATGCTCACTCCGAACATCGCACCGAAAAGCATGCGGGCGATCGCGTTGGGGGAGTAGCTTTGAAGACGGCTGTCTTTGTCGCATAAAGGCAAGACATGTTTCTCGATCAACCGCGCCAGATCATCGAAGAGACTGTTGAGAAGATCGCGGAACGTGGTGGACCACATCGCCATGTTCGAGAGATCGAACAGTAATCGGAAGGTTTTGGGATTGTCTTTCAGCGTACTTGAGAAATAGGAAATCAAGTTATTGACCCGTTCTTTTGCGGTCGATCCGCGCTGAAGCAGTTCCTCGATTTCCACAAGATATTTCTTCATCACCGTTTTGACCACTTCCACGAACAACCCCTCTTTATTCTTGAAGTAGTAGTTCAGTTGGCTCAACACCACGCCGGCATCCTGGGCGATATCGCGCAAGGAGACGTTCGCATACCCGTGTTGGGAAATGAAATTGACCGCGGACAATAAAATCCGTTGCGATTGCCCTTTTTTATCTACCGTCGTCGGCATGTTCTCACCTCTTGAAATTCGGACAAGTGTCCTAATATCAATACTATACGTAGGCTCTAGGGGAATGTCAACGGGAATCCGAATCTTTTCGGTTCAGAAAAAAGCACACAAGTCGTGTGCTTGTGTGCTTAGAGTTCTTCCCCGTTGGTCTCGATCACGCGACGATACCAATCGAAGCTTTCTTTTTTCGTACGCTTCAGTGTCCCGTTTCCTTCATTGTCCTTATCCACATGGATGAATCCGTAGCGTTTCTTCATTTCCCCCGTCCCGAAGGAAACGATATCGATGCATCCCCAAACCGTATAGCCCATCAAATCCACTCCGTCAAGTTCGACCGCTTTCTTCATCTCGCGGATGTGGTTGCGAAGATACTCGATGCGGTAGACATCGTGGATCTTCCCGTCCGGTCCGGCTTGGTCGATGGCACCCAACCCGTTCTCGACGATGAACAGAGGTTTCTGATAACGTTCATACAATACGCTTAGACTATAGCGCAGTCCGACCGGATCGATCTGCCATCCCCAATCGGAAGCGGTGATGTAGGGATTTTTGACATTGGCGTTCTCGTCCTTGCTTTCCACGGCTTTCACCGCATGGGACATATAGTAGCTCAAGCCGATGTAGTCGACGACCCCTTCTTTCAGGATGTCTTCATCCCCCGGCAACATCTCGATGGTAATGTTCTTTTGCTTCCACATTGCTTTCGCATAGGATCCGTACGCCCCGCGGGCATGGACATCCCCATAGTACCAACGACTGCGCATCTCTTCGACACTCTTCATCATGTCGTTGGGGGCACAGGAATAGGGATAGATCGGCACGAACGCAAGCATGCATCCGATCTTGAACTCCGGATTGATTTCGTGACCTTTTTTAACGACCAGTGCGCTTGCGAGCAATTCGTGGTGGACGGCTTGAAGCACGATCTGTTCACGATGATCCTCTTCCTCAAACAACAAGCCCGAGCAGGTCCAGGTGAACAGATCCTCTTCGAAACTCGCCTGGTTGTTGATCTCATTGAAGGTCATCCAATACTTCACCTTGTTCTTATAGCGATTCATCACGACTTCGGCGTAGCGTACAAAGAATTCGATCAGTTTCCGGTTGCGGAACCCGCCGTATTCTTTCGCCAACACATAGGGCATTTCGAAATGGCTCAGGGTGATGACCGGCTCGATGCCTTTCGCCAACAGCGTGTCAAATAAATCGTCGTAGTATTTCAAGCCTTCTTCATTGGGAGTCGTTTCATCGCCTCTTGGAAAAATCCGGCTCCAGGCGATCGATGTACGGAAACATTTGAATCCCATTTCCGCAAAAAGAGCGACATCCTCTTTATAGTGGTCATAGAATTCGATGGCGCTGTGATTGGGATAGAACACCCCTTCTTTGACGCCTTCCGTGATGACCCGTTTAATCCCGTGCGCCCCGGCGCTCATGACGTCCGCGATGCTTGTCCCCTTGTTTCCTTTATTCCATCCGCCTTCGATCTGGTGCGCAGCGACCGCTCCGCCCCACAAGAAATCTTGTTTTAGTCCATGGCTCATAGAGAATCCTCCTTGCGTATCCATTATATCGAAAATTAGTGAACATTTTGTGTTTCACGATGAGTTTCGTAGTTTCGTAAAAAAGTGAGCGTTGCGCTCACGTTGATTTGGTTAACACCGAATGGAGGATGAAGTTCCCGACGGCGAAGAGATAGCCCGGCATCGCAGAAAGGATCGAGTCGAATTCGCCGAAAGCGAAGTAGAAGAAGAGCGACAGATTAAGAAGGATCGCGACGATGATGAAGGATTCACGATGGGTTAGATATCCGATCCAACTCAAAATAAATGAGATCAACGCATGGATCGAGACGGACATCCCGAAGAAGACGAGGGTGTTCGTCGTGAATTCAGTGAGTTCGAAACGTGATCCGATCATCGCGACGACCCATGGGATCAAGCCGATCCCGCTGATCGCAAGATAGAAAAGTTGCACATTCCGCCAGCGTCTTCGACGCTCCATGGAACCTTCTTTCTCCCACCTGTATTTATCATAACCCCGATGATGATTCAATGGGGCGAATATACATCTGAACCCGGTTGCGGCCTTCACGTTTGGCAATATAACTGGATTCATCGGCGGCACGGATGAGTTCGTTGATGTCAAGACACTCCCCTTGGACCGCACAGTCATGATTGGAAACGCCGAAACTCGCGGTGATGCGGATTTCGTTCCCCATATAGAACGTGATTTCCTTTTCGATCGAACTGCGTAAACGATCAGCCACATCGATAGCGTCCGACAATGAACAGTCCGGTAGATAGACGATGAACTCTTCGCCGCCGAAACGGGCGAACAAGTCGACGTTGCGCAGGGCTTGCCTGCAGCAATCCGCCACATTACGCAAAATGAGATCCCCGGCCGCATGGCCGTATCGGTCGTTGACGTTTTTGAAGTGGTCAAGATCGAAAAGGATGAGCGACAACGACGAACCGTTGCGGTTGGCGCGATCCACTTCATAATGGATCCGTTCAAAGAAATACCGTCGGTTCATCAACCCGGTCATCTCGTCGACGCGTGCCAGATTCGCCAACTGTTCCATCATGTTCTTCGCAACGGTGACATCGCTGAGAATGATGATCGTTCCGATTTGGATGGCGTTCTCGTAGAGTTTCGATAAGCGTACGTTGAAATGGCGCAGCGATCCGTTCAATTCATCTTCGATCTCAAAATTCAGATCTTCTTCGACCAACTGAGGGTCCGTCGACCACGACCGGATGCGCTTGGCGATCGTTTTCTGTTGTGCGAAGACATCTTCCAGTTCCGCCCCGTTTTTTAGGAGGGAGAGGGGTCGGAAATACTTTTTCGCCGCCGTGTTCATGTCGATCAGGCGAAAGTCCATATCCAGCACCAGCACTCCATCTTGAATCCAATCGAACGCCTTATCCCTGGCTTTGGGAATCAAACTCAGGATGTTGTAGCGGTACATCCCGAACATCAGCAACATGAAGACGAAAAACACCGCGAACGGTCCGGCATCCACACCATAGGGAAATGTCCCGACCACATTCATCAGGATCGCGATCATCGGGACGATGCTTGCGCTCGCCATGATCAGCGATTGGATCCGCATCAACGCTTTCGTCCTTTGACTCAATACGATGTAGTTACGGGTAGAATAGATCCCGCATGCGATAAAGTAGACCACATGGACGTAATACCAAGGTCCTTTGGTGAATTGAAGCAAGGTGAAATGATCGTTGGATACTAAGGACATCTCCGTGTAGTAGAGATGATGGACTTCATTGGTGAACCGCATGAAGACGGTGATCATCGGAACCATCAATAGGAAAAAGTAAAACACGTTATTGTATCGGGTACGGTTGTTTCCATAGTCGATGGAAAGCAAGACCCAAAGGGCGGGGATGAACGAAAGGCCGACATACTGGAACTTCCCCCAGAAATCGATGGCTTGCATTGAAGTGTTCATAAGTTCCATCGCATATCCGACCGTGTAGATCGCACTTGCGACACATAGGATCCCAAACATTCGGGCTCCCGGCGTTTTCATCGAAGTGAAGGCGTGAAAAGCGATCGCCAGGGCGATCAAGGTGATCGTAAACAAGGTACCGCTCAGCAGAATCTGCACATCGCTCACAAAACTTCCTCCTTCATAAATCGTTGAGTAAAGACTATCATATTTCCTGTGAATCGAGTAGTCCCATTTCGTATAGGAAGCGCAAGAAAAGAAAGTTCGATCTTAGGCCATCGTCTCAAGCATCGTCATCGTCACTTCGTTGGATGTCTTCTCGCCCAAGATTCGATGTTCGAATTGTAAACACATCGTCTCACCCATGCGGCGAACCTCGTGGCCTGAACTTCCGGCACTGTGAGGGGTCAGAATCACGTTTTTCATCGTGTAGAACGGACTATCTTCTCTCGGGGGTTCGGGATGGGTGACATCCAAGATCGCGATGCGACCCTGTTCCTCTTGAAGTGCGCGAACCAACTCTTCTTCGACCACTTGCGCCCCCCGTCCTGTGTTGATGAAGGTGGCGTTGGGTTTCATCGTTTGAAACAAAGCATAGTTCAGTATGCCTACCGTCGACGGGAGATCGGGGAGATGGTTCGAGATCGTCTGACAGGTCGCGAAGATCTCCTGCAGACCGGCGCGTTTCGCATCGAAGGAACTTAGGACGTCGTCGGATACATAGGGGTCATAGACTAACGTCGTGATTCCTTGTTCCTTGAGCGCTTGAAGAACGAGACGTCCGATGCTTCCTGCCCCGAGGAGCCCGACCATCACATCCTTATTTCCCGGAAAATCCTCGACTTGGTTTTTACGAAGGGCATACTCCGCTTTCGAATCGATCCGGTTCAGTTGAAAGAACCCTTTGTTTGAAAGGAGGATCTGCGCCACGGCGCTTTGGGCGACAGGGATCGCATTGTCCGTCCATGCGCTGAAAACCTGGATGCCAAGATCCAGATAGGGCGTGGCGAACTTACGCACGGATCCTGCCGCATAGAAGACGGCTTCGAGGTTCATGAAGATCCGCTCTATCGTTTCCTTGTCCAACGCAGGGAAACCCCAGGTCGAGAAGAGGTATTCGCAAGCATTGAGACGATCAAGATGATGTTCGATCTTGTCTCTCGTAATGACTTCGTTTGATAGATCGAGTTGGGATTGGAGGCGTCGGATCGTGTCGGGTGAGTAGACACGCTTGATTTCAGAGGGATCCCCAAGAAATACGGCAACCGGTTTTCGAAGGATGGTTCGCAGGGAAACCGCATCGCGCATGAACGATTCGGCTTTATCCTCTTTGACGAATTCCAGAATCAGAGGAAAGTCAATGCCGGATCGGCGTGCGCAAGCCACGTATTTCTTCCACTTCTTGATTCCCTCCCCCTCTTCCAACAAGTATCGGGTGTTCATCTCATCCCAGTTGAACACATGCATCGCGATCAAATGATCGGAAATCACCTTGATTTCATGAAGTTGCTCGTCGAGGGTCACTTCGGGATTGGGTTGCCAATAGGTCTTGAGGTTCTTACGATCGACCGCTTGGATCAATCTTCTCGCCCCTTCCTTGGTTTGCGTCATCGATCGGCGATGATACTCCAAGCCCAATATGATATTCTCTTTGAGAGCCGCATCGCAGGCGTCTTGGATGTTATTAACAAGCATATCGAAGTACTCTTCAGTGATGGTTTCAGGGGACATGCGTCCTGCCCAAATCCGGATGACCGGGGCGTTCAATGCGACGGCGGTATGAAGTACGGGGAGAAAGTCTTCCCCGTCTTGTCCTTTATAGTAGGATCCATAAGAAAAGATTTCAAGACGTGCTTCATCGCAGAGTCGTTTGATTTCCTTCGCGGTATCGATCTTCCCTGCCGGACAATGAACGTCCCCTCCCCATTCGACGCCATCCAATTGCGCCTCTTTCGCCAACGCGATGATTTCCTGTACGCTTTTCTCTCTGAATGTCACGGATGTCAATCCTGTTTTCATGCTTGCCTCCTTGTGCTAAAAAGCCCCTTCGGGCTTTTCATCTTATTCTTTCGGTGTGTATTTCGAGTTGTATCCCGGATTTTCCTCAGGACGTAGTTTATTGGGGTAGTTCCAATCGGTTTTGATGTCGACCGAAACCTGTTTGATTTTCTTGAACACTTCATAAGGTTCGTCGATCGCAATGAACTCGTTGAAGAGCGGTCGCGTCCCGTTCTTGGTATGGGCATACTCTCCGGTGAACGCCCGGATCGTCCCGACATTGAATAGTTTCTCCAAAGGTCCGACATTCACTTCCAGGTTCTGGATCTTGTCGTAATCCACGGCCTTGAAGTCGATCCCGAAGAAGCCGGTACGCAGCATCAAGCGTTTGCTTGTGATTGCATAGAAGGTGTTTTGGTGGACCAAGGCCAAACGGAACATGTTGAGGATGCTTCCGTAGAACGGAAAGAGATGAAGCAGCATGAAGATCCAGATGAAGGGTTGTCCCCCTCCGATCGACATCATGTTCATAAGGAAGAAAAGATCGAAGGCGCCCCAGAGTAAGCCGATGATTAAGAAAGGGATGCCCTTCGCTAAGAACGGGACGAACTTCGGTTGTCCGGTCCAGTAGATGGTTTCGTCATTGTCCTTGACGGCGTCGAACTCCGGTGGGAGTCGGTCGAATTGATCCATGGTTTCCCCCTTATTCCCAGCGGATGATGACGCTGGTGTATTGGTCTTTATGATACATGAGCCCTTCATAGGCACTCATGATCTCTTCCGGTTTGATGACGTGGCTGATGAATTTCTCGACGTCGATCGTCTTTTTCAGCATCAATTCCGTCAAGTAATCCATGCTTCGTCTGACACTGAGACGCGACCCTTCCTTCTCTTCAAAGGGGAAGCGTCGGTTCAGCGCCCCGTGCACCGTCAGCATTTTCATGTGGATGGCGTTCAGGATCGGTGTGATGTTGGTGACATAGTCCGTGCGAGGCGTCCCTAAGAGCACCACATGCCCGTTTCTGCCCGTCGACAACACCGCGTTCTCAACCGCCGCACTCATCCCGGTCGCATCGACGACGATGTCCGCGCCTTTTTGGTGGGTGAGTTCCAGGATGGTCTTGACCTGCTCTTCCGGTGCGCAGTGGATGACGTTCTTCAACCCCATGGATCGTGCGACTTCGCACCGATGGGCGACCGGATCGATCCCGATCACCTTCACACCCATTTCGGTATAGAGAAGGGATAGGATCATCCCGAGGTTGCCCATCCCGAAGATCACGACGGTGTCCCCTAGTTTCACGTCGACCGTAAGGATCCCGTTCATCGCGATCCAGCACATCATCATCATCGCGCCTTCATTCGGAGATAACCGGGGATCGAGTTTGTATAAGACACCCCCGTCGCTCTTGGCCATGTCGTAGATCTGATGGCTGGCATGCGGGCCGGAAAACAAGACGGTGTCTCCGATCTCGACTGTTTTAAGGTCGGCGCCTTTCTCGATGATTTTACCGACCGAGCAATATCCCGGGCGAACCGGATAGGTCGCCCTTTTCTTCAGTCCATAGGCTCGTGACAGTTCCGTACCCGGGCTGATGAACGAAGCGATGCTTTCGATCAAGCATTCCTTGCTTTTCATGACCCCCGGATTGATTTCTTCTTCGATGATATTGACCTTCTGAATCCCTTCGATGACGATGCTTCGTGCGATCATTGCCTCTTCCTCCTTAGGTTGTGATTGAATCTATGCCGGGTAGGTAAACGATAGATCGCGGATCAACGAGAGACTGGCAAGATACTTCCGTGCGACCCATCGCGCCATCGGCAGGTTATGGTCGAGGTAGTTCCCGCAATCCGCAGCCTCGCCCCCCGAGAGTTTGCCTTCGAACAGGGCGATGAATTCGAACATCGCTTGAATGATCTCGAAAATCGTCTTGTTGGGGAGTTCCCCGGCCATGACCAGATAGAAGCCTGTCCGGCATCCCATCGGTCCGAAATAGATGACCCGATCCTTGTATTTCGGATGATTACGCAAAAAGGTCGCGCCGAGATGTTCGATGGTGTGCACTTCGGCGGTATTCAGCACCGGTTCCGCATTCGGGCGGGTAATCCTCAGGTCATAGGTCAGAATGACGCAATCGTTGATCAAATCCCGGCGTGATTCATAGATGCCAGGTTCAAGGTGTAGATGATTGACGGTGAAACTCTTGATTTTTTCCATGGCGATCTCCTGTTTATTTTCCATTCTTGAATCTTTTCTTCAACTCCGATATCGTTTCGGCATCCGTCCCGCAACACCCTCCGATCAAACGGACCCCCATCTGGATGAAGGGTTGAACCGCATCCGCAAAGGCGTGTGGAGAGATGTCGTAGTGCAGGCTCCCGTCGGGATCCACATGAGGCAACCCCGCGTTGGGTTGAACCAAGATCGGCAGTTTCGATCTTTCCGTCAGTTCCTTGACCACCGAAAGCAGTTCGATCGGTCCCAAAGAACAATTCACACCCAAGGCGCTGACACCCAAGGTTTCCAGTTGTTCGACCATCGTTTCCACATCCACGCCCATCAAGGTTCGTCCTCTGGACTCGAAGGTCATCGTGGCGAAGATCGGTAGGTCGCACGTGTCTTTCGCCGCCTTGATCCCCGCCTTGATTTCGTCCAGATCCATGAAGGTTTCAAACAGGATCGCATCGACGTCGTCTTTTGCGATCGCGATGATTTCCCTAAACGATGCATAGGCTTCTTCAACCGTCAGATCCCCATACGGTTCCAGCATCTTCCCGCTCGGACCGATATCCAAAACGATGTAGTTCTGTTCTTGACACGCTTCTTTCGCGTTACGAATCGCGGCCTCTACCAGTTCACGGAGCGTATATCGACTTCCCGACATTTTCATGGGGTTGATCGCGAACGTATTGGTGGTGATGAAATCCGCCCCGGCTTCCACATAGGATCGATGGACTTCTTGGACGGCTTCAGGATGGGTGATGTTGATTTCTTCGAAACCTGGCCCAAACGGATACCCCATTTCAAACAGGCGCGTACCCATGGCGCCATCGAAGAAGCATAGTTGACTTAGGTCGATTTTTTTCATGTTTCTCCTGGATCGAGGATTCAATCGGATCGAAACTCTCTGTGTTTATGATACCCTTTCGTGCAGTGTGAATCAAGGCTGCGGACGAAATGCATAAAAAATGCGAAGGGATGAACAAGGAAAAGCCCCTGATCGGGGCTTGGCGACTATTGACCGATGATCAGCTGTGCACCGGTGATTTCGACCCAACCGAACTTCAGACGGGCTTCCATCTCCATCTTCTTCAAAATCTCCGGTGTGATGGAATTGGACACCAGACGGTTGGCATCGGAAGCGGCTTGCGCTTCGATGAGTTTGACTTTCGCGGCGCTCTCGGCTTCGATGACTTTCGTTTCTGCTTCGATGCGTGCTTTTTCTTGGGTCTGCAGTGCGGTTTCGACTTCCTTCTTCGCGACCGCTTCCTTTTCGATGGCCGACTCGATGGCTTCGCCGGCATCCGTATCCATCAGGACAAGACTGAAGAATTCGATCCCGCTCTCCGCCAATTTCGTTTTGACGACCTGTTCGATCTCGGTATACACCTGGTTTCTCTTTTCACCAAGAATGTCGATGACATTGTATTTGGTGGTGACTTCTTCGATCGAACGTTGGACCAAAGGCGTCAATAATGTTTCATCGACCTTGTCCAAGGTCTTGAACTGTTTGAAGACCTTGAATGCATTGGATTCGGAAACACGATACTTGATGTCCATCGTGATTTTGATCCATTGGGCGTCTTTGGTTTGACCGGCCACATCCGCGACCGTCTTTGTACGGACTTCGGTCGGGATGATGTAGACGGTGTCGAAAGGCGATTTGAATTTCATCCCTTCCGACAAGACTTCTTCGCTGACGCCGGTGAACTGGTTGAACTTGATCCCGACGGAGTTGACCGGGATGAACTTGACGGTCCCCATCAGAAGAAGAAGTAAGGTAAAGAGCGAAAGCAATTGTTGGCTCCGCAGGCGGAATACGACTTTGACGCTGCCGTTGCGGGTATCCGCGGTGTCTTTCCTGGACTTGTCGGGAACATAGGATTTCCCGAAGCCAAGGGCGATGAATGCGGCGATGAAGAGAATGCCTGTAATCGTGACGAGAAACATACTGCCTCCTTGCAATCGTTGGTTATTGCGATCTATGCGAACAGGGAACCTGTGGTCGCCTTTTGAATCCGACACGGAGGGATGATTCTCAATCCGGTCGGGGTATGCTATGATTTTGGCAGAGGAGTGGATCCATTTATGAAGAAGAAACATTGGAAGTTACTCGGTTTACTCGTCGTTGGTGCACTGCTTATCGTTTATCTGTTACTCCCGGCCGGCGTCGGACTGTTTGCGACGTTCCGCTATCCGGAAACGGTGGATGACGCCCCTCCCGGATTCGAAGAGATCACTTTGACCACAAGCGACGACATCGAACTAAAAGCTTGGTACACCCCCGCCCAGAACGGTTCGGCCGTGCTGATTCTCCATGGGGCGACCTCTTCACGTGAAGGAATACGCAGACATGCACTGTTGCTTTCATCCCATGGGTACGGTGTCCTTGCGATCGACCTGCGCGGTCACGGGGAGAGTGGCGGCGACGGGGTGAACGGCTTTGGATGGAAGAGCGAACTGGATATCGAAGCTTCCCTCTCCTTCTTGACCCGACAAGACCCGAACCTGCATCTTCATGCCATCGGGTTATCGATGGGGGCGGAAGCGTTGCTCTCCGCCGCGTCTCGTTTTCCACAGATCGAATCGATCGTCAGCGAAGGCGCGACGCATCGATCGATCCAAGATTACCTTATCCTTTCAAACCGAAAGAACCTTTTCGTAAGTTTCACCACACGCTTGATGTATCTGAGTGCCTCGCTTTGGGGTCAAACGAAAGCCCCGAAACAGATTCTTACTTCGATCGAGGAAGCTAAAGCGACTCGCTTCTACTTCATTTCCGCGAAATCGATCCAAGATGAAACCGACTATAATGAAGTTTATTACACTTCCGCTCAAGATCGATCCCATTGGTGGATCGTTCCTGAAGGAGGGCATACCGAAGCCTTAAAAACATTCCCCGATGAGTACGAAGCGAGAGTCATCGGCTTTCTCGAGGGGAAATAGAAACTTCAAACTTTACAGGAAAGTGAAGAGATAAAGTGCGCTGAAGATCACCGTGTCTTGCATGAAGTGGATCAGCCATGCGGCGACGATGCCTTTGGTTTCAAGTACGCTTCGACCCATGAACCATCCCAGGAAGCTCGCCATGATGGCTCCGATGATCCCTCCCGGCGCACCGAAGTAGTGGGCAATTCCGAAGATCAAGGCTCCGATCAGGATGGCCTTCTCTTGAGGTAGGATTCTAGAAAGGGTCGCCAGGATGCCATTACGGTACACGATGCCCTCGAAAAGCGAGTTGAGGAGGGCAAACCATAAAATGTACGGAAAGAACGTCAGGAGTTCAACTGCGTTCTTCGGCATGTTGAATCCGGTCACGGTGAAGATCGTCCCCATGAAGGTACCCAGTGAAATCAGTATCCCGGAAACCAGAGCCAACTTCTTCCACGTCACCCAGTTCGCAGGGATCCCCAGCCACTTGATCTCGGAAGCAAAGACATCGAGATTCCCCTTTGTTAAGAAGAAGGTGCGACGATCTTTGAGACGGATGAAGAGTATTGAAAGGATTAGGATCACCGATAAGGACTTGAGCACCAAACTGGCTCCGATCACATCGACGAAGGTATCGTTTGAGAACAGATCCTTCCATAGATTCAACGTTTGGATTTTATCGCTGAAAAGTTGAAATAATAGAAGAACAAAACAAACCAGTCCGAAGTCGATGACGGACCGGTTTTTCTTTCGTGATAGGATTAAAAGCAAAAGAACAATGAATGTTTTTAGAGGTAGTACCCAAGACAGGATCGATGGATCGAATTGGATCACTAAAATCTCAGGCAGGATCGAAACGGCGATGGCGAACAGAAAGACGAGGACTCTATCTCCCACACGGATTCCCCCTTCGTAAGTCGAACTAGACGATCTTGTATTTTTTCTCTAGGTAAGCCACGGCTAGCCAGGTCATGGCATGCACGATGATCAAAAACGGAGTCTGCGGATAGAAAAGCAAAAGAGCGAAACTGACGGTGTTGTTTAGGGCATGCATCACCATGAGTAAGGGAATCGATTTGGTCTTTTCGTAGATGAAATTGGAGATGTAGTTCATGGCGACGATCCCTGCGGTGAAACCGACTAGGGATGGAAGCAGAACCGCGAAGCCTTGTCCGATATAAAGGATGACTAAGAGCGGATAATGCCAAATCGCCCAGATCAATCCACCCTTCCAAGAGACTTCCCAGAAGGTTTTTTGTGTTTGTTTAAGATAAGGGTAAAGGAAACCGCGCCAGCCGAACTCTTCCGTACCGCTGGTGGCGATGTTTGAGACGAAATACAATCCGATGGTCGAAATGATGATCAAGATGGAAGGCAAGGATTGGACACGATCGCCGAAAAACAGACAAAGCAAGAACGACGGGACGATGATCAGCACCGGGAGGATGAACGCCAAAAGGATGAATTCGTAATTCTTCTCGATGGTTTCCGAAGGTCCCTTCCCATGGTTCACCACGATGTAGCCGACCAACGGTCCGTAGACCGCAAGGAAGAACAGGACTTGCGGAACGGTTTCTTTCCCGTTGAGGATGATCTCGATGAGGTTGAAGATCGTCGTATCCGTCACCAGAGGGATACCAGAACTCAAACTCAAAAGATACGCCGAAATCCAGCATATCCATGTCCATCCAAAAGCGATGACTAAATATGTTCTCAGTTTCTTGGTATCCATAGGACTCCTTTAAAACGCACTCTGCGTAAATGTACCGCTCAATAGTAAAATCATAACGATTTATGTGTTCGGATTCAATAGGTTTGGGAGAGGGATGACTTAACGGATGCGCTTTTCAGTGAAAAACGAGGAGATAAAGTGGTTCTACAAAGAATTCCCGGCTTAACGTCCTTGCCAGCTTGTGACATATTCCCACTCTTCAACAAGCGGATAGTCGATGTTGCCCCATCTCCCCGAAAGTCCCAATTCGTTTGCGGCCGACTCGAAATGGTACTTGGCGATTCCGAGATCGTTCATCTGAATGTCATAGGAAGCCAATCCATAGCCTTTGGTACGGCTGAGGTAGAAATGGAAATTCCCTTGGTATAAAACGATCCGCCACGGTTGTTTGTTTGAAGCGGATGGCGCAATACGGATCATTTCCAACGGAAGTGCGTATTCCTTTGCCCCTTCTTCATCGAGGGCTTGGGTTGGGTCCTGATTGAAGAACAGTTCGTTCCAAGGTTTCCGGTTGTTCGCCTTCACCATGGTCCGCATGATCCCTTCCAACAAGGTCGCACGGTCTTTACGATATCCCACGGGGGAAACGATGACGATCTTCTCGGATACGCCCAACCTGACGGTTTTCTTGAAGTCCTCTTGATTGAACGTCCCGCCAAGCCAACATGTCCCCAACCCGAGTTGCGTCGCGAAAAGAACGATGCTTTCAAACAAGGAACCGAATTCTACGGCGTCGGTTTCGCTTTGGTCGATGATTCCGACGAGATAGGTTTTCGCTCCGGTGATGACGCCGTATGTCCCGAGTTTCTTGACCGCGTTTCCATCCGTATCCTTCATTTCGCAAAGGACGAAGCGAGCCTTGATGGTCGTGGCGGCATTGAGGGTACGTAGCCTTTCGCTTAGTTTTTCAAGTGTTTCGACGGCGATCGCTTGCCCGTCATAGGTCCGGACCGACGTCCTGAGTTTCATCGTTTCGATGATCGATTGATTGGATTCCATGGCATCTCCTTTGGGTTATTTCTTCCACGTATCATAGAAGACAAAATCGGATATTTCTTTTCTTTTCTTAACCTTCGGCGTCTCATCCGGATAACCGACCGGAAGCAAATAAAGTACGGTCATATGATCGGGTAAGCGCAGGATTTCGTTGATTTTAGGGATGTCCAGATATCCGACGAAACATGCGGACAAGCCATGCGAAACCGCGGTCAGGAAGATGTGTTCCGCGGGAATCAAGGGGGTAGCGTTCTCGAAGATCGTGGTTCGTGCCTTTTTGTTTGGATAGCGACAAAGATAGTCCAGGAAATCATTGTCGAAGCGGAGCTTGTTGACGATCAAACCGAAATCATCTTCTGGCTGATCAGCGATGTCCCAACTCAAGTCCGCGCAACAGGCGAAAACGATCGGTGCGCTTGCGATCCAGTCTTGATTCCCGGCGGCGTGCGCCACTTGTTCCTTCAGTTCCTTATCCTGAAGGATACCGAAGACGTGTCCTTGCGCATTCCCTGCGGAAGGAGCCAATCGTACCGATTCGAGCATCTCGTCCAACACTTCTTGCGGAACCGGTTGGTCTTTGAACTTTCGGATCGACCGTCTCGCCTGAAAAACCTCTTTTAGTTCCATGATTCCCTCCTCGATGATTTAACATTGAAATCATAGCGAAGGCGGGGCGAAGATACAATGCTTTTTTAGTTGTTTAAGGAAAGCTTAAGAAAAATCCCGCGATTGCGGGATGAGGATGCATCTATTTTCGATTACCGAAGAGGAAGAAGAGGATAAAGAAGGCAATGGAAGGAAGGTTCATTTCGGCGACGACCCCGACCTGGGATAGAAACGATCGGTTGGCACCGAACCAAGGCGTGGACAACAGACTGACCGCATAGATCGTCATTGCGGTGGTGAAAATCAGCGGGATCCAAATCGCGTGGATCATTTTCCACTTGAGGACCCGGTGAAAGAACAGACGATAGATGAAAAAGTAGACAGCACCTGCCAAAACAAGCATCAGATAGGTGAAGAACGGACTGTCGAGTAGTGTCATAGGACGCTCCTTTTGCATGATTGCATGAGTTAACTGTACTCTCTGTACTATTACTGTAGTACACTTAACCCTCCTTGTCAATCAACATGAATCCGCCACGTGTCGTTTTGTGTCACTCTTGCTTCTTTTCGATCTTCAAGGCACCTTCCCAGCGTTCGATGAGCCGTTCAAGACTGAATGCGGCATTGGCCGCACTGGTCGAGGGCAAGAGGGTTATGGGCAAACCGATTTCGTTTTCGCAATGTTTCCGATACAATTCCATCGCTTTCGCCCCGTTGGCGTAGATGCCCCTGATTTTCGAGATCTCGATCAAACCGCGGATATCGTTGGGCGTCACGTTCTGGATCGAACTGTCGCTTGACCCGAGGATTTCGCAGGAATGCACCACGTCCCATAAAGCGATCCGGTGTTTTAAAAGCATCTTTCGCCTTGCATCGTCGGTCTTCGGTAACTCTTCATCCAAAATCGCGCTGAGTACTTTCCAGAACCGATTCTGAGGATTCGCATAGTAAAACTTCTCTGCCCTGGATTTGACCGATGGGAAGGATCCGAGGATGAGTATCGTCGATTTTTCGCTATAAATCGGATCGATGGGATGCGAAAACATGCCTTCCCTTAATCGAATCAATATTCTTCCCTGATTCCGAACTCGGCGTCTTCGACCCATTCTTCCGGCCGCGTCAGAAGATCAACCAATCCCTGGAAGATCTTCGCATGCGCGGTTTCCTGGAAGACCAAAAAATCCAGTAGGATTTTATCTTTCCCTTGATTGGCGGTTTGCCTCATGTCTCGATACAATTCGACGCTTTTCAACTCACGGTCGAGTACCGCCTGGTAGACATCCAGTTGCGTCAATGTGGAACGGATGTCATTCTTCATTTCCCGATTGGATGCGAATGCATTCTCAAAATCCAACAGTTCTTCGTTGTCAGATAATTCATAGGGCAAATCCTTGAGTCTCTTCGACAAGATTTCCGCATGGATCCTCTCGTCGTTGGCGAGTTTGTGAAACAAAGACGCCAAACGATTCTCTTTGTTTGCTTCCGCCAGTTCCAAGTAATACGCTTGTCCGTCTTTTTCCATTTGGATCGCAAATTCAAGTCTGTTCATCGAACCACCTCCTGGCTACATCTTACTCTTTTCCTCTCCCGTCAACAATCAAAGTCATCTCGGCACTGCTTCTTGGAAAATCGTGAAAGCAAAAAAAGCAAACAAAAAGGGTTGGTGTGGACCAACCCTTCGAGAATTAAAGTTTGATGATTTTACGAGCTTGTAAGCCGCGGTCGCCATCGACCAAATCGAATTCAACTTCTGCGCCTTCTTCGATGTTCTTGAATCCGTCCATTACCAATTCCGAATAGTGGAAGAATACGTCACGATCGTCAGCCAATTTGATGAATCCAAAACCTTTTTCCTTGTTAAACTTTTTTACTTTGCCTTGCATTTCAATCCTATACCTTTCCTATGGTAGCCTATGCTACCCTTGTATTATACGTGCATCCTGTCAGAATACAACTCATTTAATCCATTTCTTTGTAAAATCGTCGAAATTCGTCGAATTCACCTGTTTCGAAACACTTATTGGGGGAATATCGACTCTTTGTGGCTTCAATCCTTCGTCTGATCCGTCCTCTCATACAAAATGAACCTTCCGTTTTTCCCGCAAGGCTGGATCAGGGATAAAGATTTCAGAACGGTTATCGCAATTTGCGCTCTCTTGGGATGGATGCGCGCATGTTTCGCGTAGTCGGCCGACGTGAACGGTTGCGTGAGCGTCGGGGGCAATAGGATTCCGTAGCCATTCCTTCCTCCCAACATGATGGAATCGACCAAGGCGGTCGGGATACGATCATGTCGTCGGGAGCCCTTTTTGCGATCTTCGCTCCAGCCATTCAGTAGGCGATATTCCTTTAGGTCCACAAAAAGCAACTCGATCGTGAGATTCGGGTGATCCAGATAAGGCTTGATCGCATAGAGTTCTTTCAAACTATCATAGACATCACCACGCTTGGGCGAGAGTCTTTCCTTAGTGGCTTCACCGGTTTTCGGATCGATCCAGACCAGCCATTTCCGGGCAGGGATCGGATAAACCACCGTTACCGGGTATTCAGCCAAGAATCGGGCAAGCTTTAATCGTAATTTCGCAAACTGCCGTGTCTGGATTTCGATTACGGAATCACCGTTGAAGATATCCGCGACAAACGTGCCGAGTTTCTGTTCATGCGATGAAACATCCTCAGATTTGTAGAGTTTGACGATCGCATGCAGCGCCTTCTCCCCCAAGGTTCCTATCCCGTTGCTCTTGTCGACTTGATTCAGAATCGCCTGGATGGCCGCCTCGAATCGTTCTTGTTCACTCATCTCATCATCCTCGTTTCATCTTCGATCCGTATTCTGCACGACCTCTCGACTCAAATCGACCGACGACCTTCTAACAATCTTTGGGCTTCGTCGAAATCTTTCACATGAACATAGATGGAATACAAGTTCGAGTATTCACTCTTGATGTGCCCGCTTCCCATTCTTGACCTCGATGTCGAAGCGCTTTGCGACCCTTCGTGATTCACGATCTTATACTCATGTTTGATTTTCGCAGCTTCGAGTACATCCCTCACTTCATTGAATCGTTGAATCGAGTACCCTGTAAACACTTCCGCCTTGCGCCAAAACGGGATCATTGTTTCCCCTCCGTTTAATTCATACTTTCATATCATACCATGTACAAAGGTGGTTGTTTTGACAATCCCTGCGTCCTTCAACCTTTCGCTTTCACGTTGACGATCGTTTTCTGCTATAATCCATTCGAGATAACTCCTTTTTGTGAGATATGGTTAAGGGATGATCGGAGGTCATATGAACGAAAACGAAGCCAACGTACGGATGGATGCGATTCGGACTCTCGAGGGGATGTTGGAGCGAAGTATGAACGCCCGGATGAAGTTCAGTCCCGGTAACTCGCAGTATTCGCTTCTTAACAACCGAATCAGAGCACTGAGGATCGCAGCCGACATCCTCTCGTGCGAAATGTCCGGCAACGATATTCTGACGATGCATTCAAAAGATGACTTGCGGATGGCACTCGCACCGCTTCGCTCCTTGATCAGCAAGAGCGAGAAAGCACGCCGAAACATGGATCCGCAACAATGGCAGTATAAAATGTTAAGCGCGAATCTAGATGCGCTTCATCTGGCGCTTCATCCTTTAGTTGGCATCGACCTCGAGTAAACGACTCTTTTCCAGAGTCGTTTTGTTTTCTTTCGATCACTTCATCGACCAAGTCAAGACAACTATTTATGCCACTCATAGGGATTGTTTGGATACCCTTTAAACCCGACCGAATTTCCGGTCGTCGAATAACTATAGATGGCTTCTTTTGTTGCGTTGGGGTTTTGCGCCTTGGCGCTCTCATAGGCATTGGGAAGTTCGTAGTTGATCGTGAAGTTGAATTCATAGTCACCCAGATTGAAATAACTCATTCTGAAGGATTGATAGTCGACTTTCGGTCCGTTGGTCCAATACGATTTACCTATCATCTCTTCCAGGAAGACCGGGATAACCAGGGTTTGTCCCGGTGCCAGAGAAGGTACCTTTTGGCCGGAAACGACTTTGAAGGTCGAATAGTAGACGTTCCCCCCGAAACGGGCATAGAGGTATTGTTCCGACTGGGACTGATTACCACTGTCGATGATGTACTCGTTATATCCCGAAAGGGTTCCGACCGGTGTCGGGTGATTATAGGGGTTATGCAGGGTGATCAAGACGTATGCGGGACGATAGAGATAATCCGAATCGAGTTTGACAAAATCCCAATTCATCGGATTGGGGGTCGAGTGGTTGGATGCGCTACCGATATTTTCGGAGATACCGTTCCCCAGTTCGACCATCCCGTCTTTCATGAGGTCGGTTGCCGGGATGCCTGCGGCTTCCATCGCCATGGTCGCCAGATAATCCGTCCCCAGTTCGGTCAGTTCATCGAAGTTGGGTAGAGTCGGTGGAATGCCGATCGATGCCAATCCATAATCGACCAAGCCTTCCAAGACGACGGCCAACTCATCGCGCCACTTATCAGGAATTAGCGGGAGGTGATCTGCGACCAACTTGACTAAGCCGGTCTTGAGATTCGCATAGGTCGAGGAGACCCAGTTGGTGATCTTGGCGAGATAATCCGTAAGGTCGCTGAAGAAATCAGAGATTGCGTTCTTAACTTCGTCCCACCATGAATCATCCTCTGGTTTGGGCGTGAAATCCAACTTCGTCCCGACTTTATAGGGTTCGTAGGGTTTCTTGGATCCGAATCCCAAGAAGATCTCGGATTCCAACGGTTGTCGGATCACTTCATAATGGTACTGCCAGTTGGCTACTTCCCATTGAATCGGAGTGTACGAGAAACTTACGATTTCCGGGATATGCGGATCGACTTTGACGGTTTCGTAGATGACGGGGGTCGTGGTATCGCGACCATATTGAATCGTCACGGTCTTCGAGTACTTCGCGCTCATGACCCCCGCTTGGGCGGTCGGCGTCAGCGCGACGGTACGGACATAGTAGGTGATGAATTGATTATCATCGAGCGTTTCATTGGCTGGTGCGAAGGACTTGAAATCGACTTGCAGCCAATGGTCTTCATCCAAGGTATCAAACGCAGCCTCGCCCGCATTGATTCTCTTTTGATACACCAATCCGGGAACCGTGTTCCACAGCGATCCCGAGAAGGGTGTCTTGGTGACTTGCAGAACCAGACTGGTTGCCGTGACCGGGTAGTTCTTTGGCACAAAGCAATAATAGAGGCTCTCATAGGAAGAGTTGATCGACTTCTGATACACCTCGTTGAAACTGTTCGGGAATTCCCCACTCCCATCCGGTTCCCCTTGGAACCTTGGCGTAAGCATGTCGAAGCGCTGGTTGATCCCGATGATGATGTTGTTGGTCGGTAGGGTGTAGGGATCCCCATACTTGATGGCCATCCCCGTCCCACCGTCTCCGATGACCTTCCCCTCCGCATCGACCGGCAATACCCGGACATAGTAGGTTTTCTGAACCGGCATCGCCCCCATCTTGAGGGTAGGGATCAAGTAGAACGACTTCAACCGGTCTTGGCTGATATTGAGCCGACCTGAGAGTTTCGTTACGTTTAAGGCCTTGGAGATGTCGATGGAGAATTCAGTAGCCGTGGCGTCGACATCGCCTGAACTCAAGAGTCCTCCGGGGTTCAACAGATCTTTACCCGCCCCTGCGAAAGGAGCCACGCCGACTTGCCAAACGTATTTCGCCGGGGTGATGGAGGGATCCTTGACGATCGAAAACCATCGGCTCGGCGATGTCGAACTGTCGATGAACGCCGTTTCCTGATAAAGCGAGGCGTTGGGAGAAAAGATCAGCGGTTTGGATGAGACGCGATCGTTCGCCGGAGTCGACGGTCGTTGAGCCATCGTCGCCACATAGAGCGAGACCTTGGTATCGAACACAGGCCGAAAGAACCGTTTTTCGAAATCGATCTGATCGAAACGCTCTTCCGGCGTCGCCAAAAGGAGCGGATCTTTCGTCGGGTCCACGATCATCGATTGCAGGGCATTGTTGACGATGTCATAAGCCAATTCATTCGCGACGATCAGCTCTTCTTCCTCTTCTTTTTCGGGTTGATTTTTTGGACGTGAGACATAAATCAGAATACTGCTGATCAGAAGTAGAACAACGAATGAAAGGATCATCACTGTCTTCTTGCTTTTCATAGGTTTACCTGTTTATCGTCCTTCTTTTTTTCATTATAACTCCAACATATCGATGATTTCATCCAGTATTTATCGATTAATGCATAATCTCTGCAATATTCCATCAAGGATCGATCGCAATTTTCGTCGAAACGTTTCGCCATTCTTTGTCTCTAGATCTTGATGATTCATTCTTGTGCACTACCCTCTTTTTCTACGTTACCAAACAAAAAGAGCCGGCTTTGTTTCAAAACCAGCTCATGTATTGATTCCACTCCTATAACTGAATCACTTCAACGAAAAATCCACGATGCATCAATCAAGTCACTGACGGATGACACAATGCCTTTGCGATATCAGCCGCCTTACTAAAATCCTCTTCTCCCGGATTCCAATTGCATTGGATTTCAGGTTCCACAACCTCGAAACCGGCTTCCGTCAAGCGTTCGCGCAATGCCTTCGTCGCCCCCGAACTCCAGCCATAACATCCAAAGACGGCTGCTTTCTTATTCTTGAATTTCAGTTCTCTTAGGAAATCCAACCAACCTCCGACCGATGACATAAAGCTCTGTCCGACAGTCGGAGATCCAACGACGATCGCCTTTGATTTGAACACTTCGCTCATGATATCATTCTTATCATGAATCGAGACATTATACATCTTTACTCTTGTCTGGGGCGAAAGCGCAGAGATTTCCGAACCGATCCGATGTGCGAGTTGCTTTGTTCCATCCCACATCGAATCATAGACGATCGTGATTTGATCTTCTTGATAACTCTGCGACCATGCATAATACTTCTCGACGATCTGCATCGGATTGTCTCTCCAAATCGCACCGTGACTTGTGGCGATGATGTCGATCGTTAGATTCATCGCTTGGATTTCTTCGACCTTCTTCTTAACCAACATTGAAAACGGATTAATGATGTTGGCATAATACTTCATCGCTTCTTCCCAAAGAAGGCAGGGATCTGCCAAATCGTTGAATAATTCCTCGACGCATAAATGTTGCCCAAACACATCGTTTGAAAAAAGAATATTGTCGCCGGTAAGATAGGTCGCCATGCTATCCGGCCAGTGCAACATACGCATTTCCACGAAAACCAATTTCTTTCCGTTCCCAATCTCGACGGAATCGCCTGTCTTCACAACCTGAAAATTCCACTCCGGATGTTTATATTGTCCGGCCAACGACTTTACCGCATTAGCCGTACAATAAATCGGTATGTTGGGTATCTTCTCTAAAAGTGCAGGCAATGATCCGCTATGATCCACTTCACCATGATTCATGACAATAAAATCAATGGTCTTAAGATCGATTTCTTTCTCAAGATTATCGATGAATTCGGAAGAATGCGGTTTCCACACCGTATCGATGAGCACTTTCTTTTCTTCCTTGATCAGATAGGCATTTTGACTGGATCCATGGTTGACGGAATAATCAGAGCCATGAAAGGATTCCAACTCCCAATCGAGTTTCCCTACCCAAACCACGTTATTTTTAATTGCTTTATTCATAATTCTCCTTTGGTGACTTTTCTCAAAGTTTCCCACATCTTTATCATACCTCGTTTTCATGGTTTAACGTGTAAAGTCTGTTTCTTTGTCTATTCTTTGACCGATTACCACATGAAAAGCCAGAGTCTCACTACCAAACCCTCAATATGCACGTGTTATCGAATCGACGATTAATGCACCTAAAGTACTGCTATCACAATATCAGGCGCATATAACTAGTTGGAAATCATATCCGAATAGATTTTGAGGAAAATATGTTTCCCTTTTTAAAAGCTGAAGAGAATGAGAAATTTCAGTTGAACCAATCATTGTATTTACTTATCAATACAATCCATAAATGATAAATCCATATTTTCATTAACGCGATTCACTGTTTCTTGGATTCGGCTTATGTCTGCATAGGCAAAACAGTGGTCAACATTTGTGAGAAGCAGTGAATTTAGAAACGTCACATCTTCGACCTTGAGTTGCTTAATCTCATAAGTGTATTCATTCTCATTTTCACTCTTAGCTTTTAATTTTGGAGCTTCAATAATTTCCCGATTTCCAAATCCTAGAGTTTTCGAAAGAGTCGGAGTTTCGGTTGGATACTTTATATTGTAAGGCGAATTTTTCAAACAAAGTTTATAAAAAGGGCTCATTGTTAACACAGCGACATTGCTAGTCAATGGGAATACCGAGTAGTCATGAGGCGTTGACATGGATGCAATCTGAAACAGTAAAGGATCGTTTGTCTTCTTTGCAAGTTCCAGAATTGCGTTAAATTTCTTTATCGTTGCCGATCCTTCGTAACTTGCATATCCTTTATCAGGAATCACAAAATCCTCTTCACAACGTTTTGAGGAAACAAAAACTATATATGAATACAAGACATCTCGAATATAGGCGTTAAGTGTTAAATTTGATGATTCATTTTTAAAATCGGTGTATTGAAACATTTCTTCTTTTGTTCTACATTCTAGGATTTTATTGAGATTCTCGAAGAAGTCTCCCTTGAAATCTTCTATTTCTTCCTTACTAAAGTAGTTGTATAACTCGAGCTCATTTGGTTCCATTATTTTATATCTAAATATGGTAATCAAAAGGAATTTTTTCAAGGTAAGCACTTCATCTGCCGTTAAGATCAGTTCTATTCGATTGTTCAATATTTTCTTATTTAGGAGATCAGCAAACTGCACCTCGATTTTCTCACATAAACTCTTCTCTAGCTCATCAGGATAATATCCCTTCTCTGTAAAAACGGACCGAGTATTCCTCGTTTCAACTTTTCGTTTCTGGATATCACAATAAGTGATCGAATTGTTTGCGCAGAAATGTCGAAGTATTAGTTGGGGTATATAGTGACTATTTGCCATCAAACCACCTCCAAGTTTACAATGACTTCTATATTCAGCCGTGATCGCTTTATCTCTTCATATTGCATGTATGTCAGTCTTCACATCACAATTTCGCGCGAACTTGTCGAAGTATGGAGACACTTGGTTTAGCACTGTTACTTTATAATATTCGACCCATTGCAAGTTTTATACTAAAAATCAAATCCACTATCAAACAAGTCGTTAAGATCATTCGATTTAAACTGATAATAAATTCCCTCGTTTTCAAAATGAAAATATCCATCAAAACTATCTTTATAAATAACAAAGTGTATTTTCCTATCAACTCCATCCTGCTCCAATATGAAGTATTTATTGAAAATACTCTCATCAAGTTTGATATCCATCTTTTTAGCATTATTGACTAAATTTGTAACGATCTCTATAAGCGACTTATCAACAGAGGAACTTTCAAGTACACTCGTATTAGGGGAGGTACTCAGATCAATGGTATAGATTTCAACTTTCGATACCCTATTGATTCTTGATGAACATCCAACTAAAAGGATGACTAAAAGAATAGTTTGAATTACATTCCGGTTAGTTTTTCCATTCCGCTTTTCCCCACTAATATGCATCATAATAAATGCCCCCTTTCATAATTTTCATCTAGTTCGAAATAGAAACTTATTCGGTCTCTGTATGCAGCCGTGATCGCTTTATTACTTCATATTGCATGTATGTCTGTCTTCACATCACAATTCCGTGCGATCTTGTCGACGTATGGAGACAAAGGGCTTATTCTTTCGATCATCGTTGCAATGCCTTTAATTTACTTATTGTAGATAGTTTGATGCTCATTTTCACCTATCAACCTAACTTCCTTCAGGTCTGGATAGTTGTTTTCGATTTCGATAACTAAAGGCCATTTTTCTCCAATAAAAGCACTTTTTCGAACATAGATTTTAAGAATATTGTTTTCATATTCAACACGATAGTCATAGATTTTTTCAAACGAGTATATATAGTCAAGTCTGATATTTATTTCCTTTTCTGTGATTGTAAGGGAACTCATCACGTTTTGCGCATCGATTTCCTTTGGATAAACGACAGCAAATAACATAATGAAAATAACTGGAATCATAACCGGAAATATTGGTAGATATCTAATGAATTTGTAGTTTTTCAATTCAACGCGCCCCCCGGCTTTACTACAGAAATCATATGCTTTTCAGAAGCAATAAAGCAACTAGTTTTCTAAAATTGCACTCTGGAAATTCTGTGTTTTTTCTAAAAGTGTTACACTTGAGCAATTGGACATAGAAAAAAGCCTTTGTTTAAAGGCTTTGTTAACTCATGGTGCCGACAACAGGAATTGAACCCGCAACCTACTGATTACGATTCAGTTGCTCTACCGATTGAGCTATGTCGGCACGTGCATTGATATCATACGAAAACACGGGCGACATGTCAATCTTTTTTGCCTGTTGAGTTAACATTCAAAGTGAATGCAATCAAGTTTTGCATTTACCCTGAGAACTTCATTTTCAATCTTCCAAGGAATATACTATGGCTAACCGCATCGATCGAGGAGAGATGAAAGGAGGTCTTCGTATGCATCGCCAATTGA
>JBGSTC010000019.1:0-86997 GCA_041736705.1 Erysipelotrichaceae bacterium | reverse complement strand
TCAATTGGCGATGCATACGAAGACCTCCTTTCATCTCTCCTCGATCGATGCGGTTAGCCATAGTATATTCCTTGGAAGATTGAAAATGAAGTTCTCAGGGTAAATGCAAAACTTGATTGCATTCACTTTGAATGTTAACTCGAAGCAAACAAACAGTTGAAGGATAAAAACAACTATGGTATAGTATTCAGTGGCATCCTAAGGATGCACATCGCACATCGGGAATTCATGGATCCGTGCCCTAAGGGGTTATCCGTGTTCGAACCGGTGGAGGACTAACGGAAAGTGAGGACATAAAATGTCAGTCGTATCGATGAAGCAGTTACTCATGAATGGTTCGCATTTCGGCCACCAAACAAGAAAGTGGAATCCGAAAGTAAAACCGTTCATCTACACCGCCAAGAATGGTGTTTACATCATCAACTTGGAGATCACCCAAGACAAGCTGGATGTCGCGTACAACGCGATGAAAGCCATCGCCGAAAAAGGCGGTAAAGTTCTCTTCGTAGGAACGAAGAAACAATCCCAACCGGTCGTATTGGACGAAGCCCTCAGAAGCGGCGCCTTCTACATCAACCAACGTTGGTTGGGCGGGACCTTGACCAACTTCAAGACCATCCAGAAGCGTATCCGCCGTTTGCTTGAAATCGAAGAGATGGAAGCCAGCGGAACGATCAACGTCTATCCGAAGAAAGAAGTCGCGCAACTGCGCAAAGAAGCCGCTCGTTTGGAAAACTTCCTCGGCGGTATCAAAACCATGATCAAGCTGCCGGATGCGGTATTCGTTGTCGACCCCACGGAAGACCACAACGCCGTCGCCGAAGCACGTAAACTGGGGATCCCCGTCTTCGGTATCGTCGATACCAACTGCGACCCCGACCTCATCGATTTCGGCATCCCCGCCAACGATGACGCCATCCGTTCGATCAAACTCATCTGTGGTTTGATGGCCGATGCGATCATCGAATCCAAAGGCGGATTGTTGAGTTTCGCGTATGCCGACAAGGATCTGGAAAAAGATGTCACCATGACCGATGTCATCATCAACGTCGAACAACAAAACGAAGAAAACGAACGTCGCCGCAGAGCGCGTATCGAAGAACGTCGCGCAAGAGAAGAAAAAGGCGGCCGTTACGGAACGCGTCCTTCCTATGGCAACCGTGATGGCGGAGAACGCCGTTACCCGCCGCGTGAACCGCGCAACTATGCCGAAGCTCCGAAAAAAGTCGTTGAAGAAGTAAAAGCCCCGGCCGAAGTCAAGCCCGCTGAATAATCAAGAGGAGGAATGATCATGATCACAGCATCCCAAGTCAAAGAATTACGCGAAAAAACAGGCGCCGGTATGATGGATTGCAAGAAAGCGTTGGAAGAAACCCAAGGCGATCTTAACAAAGCCGTCGATTGGCTCCGTGAAAAGGGAATCGCGAAAGCCGCGAAGAAAGCCGGACGCATCGCTGCGGAAGGTTTGACCCGTGTTAAAGTATCCGGCAACAAAGCCGTTATCTTCGAAATCAACTCGGAAACCGACTTCGTCGCCAAGAACGACCAATTCCTGCAACTGCTCGACCTGACCGGGGAAGCGTTGCTGGGCAATTCCGTGAAGACCTTGGAAGAAGCATTGTCGGCGCCGGTCAACGGACGTACGGTCGGGGACTTCGTCACCGACGCGACCGCGACCATCGGTGAAAAAATCACCTTGCGCCGTTTCGAAGTCGTTGAAAAGACTGAAGACGAAGTCTTCGGCAGCTACATCCACATGGGCGGGAAAATTTCCGTCGTCGTGAAGTTAAGCGCCGGATCTTCCGCCGAAGTCGCCAAGGACATGGCGATGCAAGTCGCATCCATGAACCCGAGCTTCATCTCCCGTGCCCATATGTCGCAGGAATTCATCGAACATGAACGCAATATCCAACGCGAAATCATCAAGAACGATGAAGCGCTTGCCGGCAAGCCGGAAAAAGTACGCGAAGGCATCATGGAAGGCCGTTTAAGCAAGTCCTTGCAGGAAACCAGCCTGGTTGACCAAATCTACTTCAAAAACCAAGACATGAAAGTCGCGGAAGTCCTTAAACAAGAAAAAGCCGAAGTTTTCAGTTTTGTACGCTACGCCGTCGGCGAAGGCATCGAGAAGAAAGAAGACAACTTCGCTGAAGAAGTCTACAATACGTTCGGTAACTAGTTTTACCGTTGAAGGACACGGTACGTGTCCTTTTTACTAAAACACGGAGGCAAAACATGTATAAACGCGTTCTTTTGAAACTCAGCGGGGAAGCCCTGATGGGTAAAACCGGAAACGGGTTCGATCCCCTCGTCCTTGCGCAGATCGCCAAAGAAGTCAAAGAAATCCAGGAAATGGGTGTCGAGTTGGCCATCGTCGTCGGGGGAGGCAACTTCATCCGCGGCAAACTATCCGAACAGATGGGCATCGACCGTGTCCAGGCCGACTATATGGGCATGCTTGCGACCGTCATCAACGCCATCGCGATCCAAGCCGCGCTAGAAAAGATCGGGGTTGAAACGCGTGTTCAAACCGCGATCGAGATGAGCAAGGTCGCCGAACCCTTCATCGTCCGCAGAGCCGTACGCCACCTTGAAAAAGGAAGGGTCGTCATCTTCGGGGCGGGTACAGGATCGCCTTATTTCTCAACCGACACCACGGCCGCGCTCAGAGCCTCCGAAATTAAAGCCGACGTCATCCTCATGGCGAAGAACGGAGTCGACGGTGTGTACAGCGCCGACCCGAAGTTCTTCCCCGAGGCGCAGAAATATGATTTACTCACTTTCATGGATTTGATTCAGCAAGGTCTCGGCGTCATGGATACCACCGCGACGTCGATGTGCATGGACAACGATATCGATCTGATCGTCTTCAACATGAACGAGGAAGGCAACATCAAACGCGCCGTCCTGGGCGAAGAGATCGGAACCAGGATTACAAAGGAGGGATTGCCCGCATGAAGAAACATCTCGACAGTGCCAAAGAAAAAATGAATGCCGCCATCGCCCAGTACGAACATCATCTCACCAACATCCGTACCGGCCGCGCCAACCCCAACATCCTTTCCGAAGTCCACTTGGACTATTACGGAACGGCGACCCCGCTCAACCAAATCGCCAGCATCTCGGTTTTCGAAGGGAAACAGTTGGTCATCAAGCCTTATGATACGCATTTCCTGAAAAACATCGAAAAGGCGATCTTTGAAGCGAACCTGGGATATACCCCGCAAAACGACGGTTCCGTCGTACGCGTCAACGTTCCGCCGCTCAACGAACAAACCCGCAAGGACTTGACGAAACTCGTCAACAAGCATGCGGAAGAATGCAAAGTCGTCGTACGCAACGTACGCCGCGATATCAACGATTTGATCAAGAAAGACGATGAACTGACGGAAGACTTGGAAAAGGAAGCACTGGATAAAGTGCAGAAACTGACCGACGAGAACATCAAGCGCATCGACGGAATCACGGAAGCCAAAAACAAAGACATCATGACGGTATAACCATAAGCCCACGATTGTGGGCTTATTTACCCTGGAGGATGGAAATGTCAGCACAATTCAAACACGTCGCCCTGATCATGGACGGCAACGGGCGATGGGCGAAGAAACAGAATCAGGAACGGACCTTCGGTCACAGCTCGGGAAGCGAGAACGTACGCGAAATCGCGATCGCCGCGAACGAACTCGGCATCGAGGTTTTGACGCTCTACGCCTTTTCCACCGAAAACTGGAAACGTCCGATGGATGAAGTGAAGTTTCTGATGAAACTACCGGAAATCTTCTTCGCCAAGTTCCTGCAGGAGTTGATGGAGAAGAACATCCGCATCCAAACGATCGGGGAACTTAACGCTTTTCCAAGCGACACCCAGAAAGTACTCTTGCGCGCCATCGAAACGACCAAGCACAATACCGGGATGATCCTTTGTTTCGCCATGAACTACGGCGGGAAAAGGGAAATCCTTTTGGCGGCGAAACAATTTGCGGAAGACTTGAATCATGGTAAAATAAGTATATCGGCGGACGAAGAAATCTTCGAACGCTACTTAATGACCAAAGACTATCCTCCCGTGGATGTGTGTATCCGTACCAGCGGGGAGCAACGATTGTCCAATTTCCTGCTTTGGCAACTCGCCTACGCCGAACTGGTCTTCGTTCCCGAAGCCTGGCCGGAGTTCACGCCTGAACGCTTCAAAGAGGTATTGACGCAGACCGCCGATCGGGAGCGTCGTTTCGGAGGAATCTAACATGAAACAAAGAATCATCACCGGCTTCATCCTCTTCGCCATCTTATTCCCGGCCCTCTATGTCGGAGGATGGCCTTTACGTGCGGTGGTGGTTTTTTTCTTGTCGTTCAGTGCCTATGAAACGATCAACGCGATGGGGAAGAAACTCCCCAAGTGGCTGATGTTCATCCTGCTGGGATGCGTCCTCGCGTTGGGTTTGATCGATCTGACCTATATCCTGCCGCTGACGATCACGTTGATCATCTTCCTCTTCCTGATGGTCATCGTCGACGAGCATTTCACCCTGGAAGACATCGCCTATCTCTTTCTGATGACCCTGATCATGGCGCTTACGCTTCGCTCCTTCGCCGAGATCCAAGCCTTGGGGACACGGTTGGTCGTCTACATCGCTTCGATCACGTATGCGACCGACACGGCCGCGTATTTCGCCGGGTATTACTTCGGGAAGCATAAACTGAATCCCCGCATTTCCCCCAAGAAAACCATCGAGGGGTCGATCGGGGGTTGGATCAGCGGATTCTTGATCGGGATGTTGTTCGGGTTCCTCTTCATCAAGAACCTTCCCTTTGAACTGATCCTGCTTTCTTCCTTCGTCTTGCCGGTGATCGGTCAGATCGGCGATTTGGCCTTCAGCGCGATCAAGCGTCATTACAACATCAAGGATTTCGGTAGTCTTTTCCCGGCCCACGGCGGGGTGCTCGACCGCATCGACAGTCTGATTTTCAATCTGATCTTCTTTTACGTATTACTGATTTTCTTCATTTAAGGAGCTTGCATGAAAAACATCGTCATCTTAGGTGCCAGCGGTTCGATCGGGACGCAAACGCTCGATATCGTACGTCAACACCCTGAGGAACTCAACTGCGTCGGCATTTCCGTCGGACGCAATATCTCGTGGCTGAGGGAGATTCTTTCCCGTCAGTCTTTTGCGTATGTCTGTGTCCAACGGCAAGAAGACGCAATCCAGCTTCAAGAGGAATTCGATGAACCCGCGTTCGTATTCGGCGAAGAAGGCTTGATCTTTCTGAGTACCTTGGATGAAATCGACACCGTCGTCAATGGCTTGGTCGGATTCGCAGGTCTCGCGCCGACCCTAAGCGCCATCAAGGCGAGGAAGGACATCGCGCTGGCCAACAAGGAAACCTTGGTTGTCGCCGGCGAATTGATCACCAAAGCCGCGAAGGAATACGGCGTTTCGATCCATCCGATCGACAGCGAACATTCCGCCATCTTCCAATGTCTGCAGGGAAACCGCATCGAAGACGTGGAGAAATTGTGGATCACGGCCTCCGGAGGCAGTTTCAGGGATAAAAGCAGGGAAGAGTTGAAACACGTCACGGTCGACCAGGCGCTGATCCACCCCAATTGGTCGATGGGCGCGAAAATCACGATCGACAGCGCAACCATGGTCAACAAGGCCTTCGAAGTGATCGAAGCGCATTGGTTGCTTGATCTGCCTTATGAGAAAATCGAAGCGCTGATCCATCCGGAAAGCGTCATCCATTCGATGGTCGAATACGTGGACGGATCGATCATGGCGCAACTGGGAACGCCGGATATGAGGCTCCCCATACAGTATGCCTTGATCGCCTCGCGTCGTTATCCGATCGAGAACCATAAACGCTTGGATCTGAAGGAAATCGCAAAACTTCATTTCGGTGGATTATGCCCGATCCAATATCCTTTGTTTTATCGGATCATCGAAGAAGCGAAACGCGGAGGCAACCGTTCGACCGTCGTCAACGCTGCCAACGAAGTCGCGGTCGGTGCGTTTCTTGAAGGAAAGATCCTCTTCCTCGACATCGAGGAAATCGTGCTTTCCACCTTGGATGCCATGCCTTATTGTACATTAGAGAACCTTGAAGACTACATCCGCTGCGACCGCGAAAGCCGTGAAGTCGCCAACGGAAAGATCGGAGGATAACATGGATTTCATTTATTTCGCGCTTGTTCTGGGGGTGATCGTCTTCATCCACGAACTCGGCCATCTATTGACCGCCAAGATGTTCGGCGTTTACTGTAAAGAATTCGCCGTCGGGATGGGACCGCGTCTCTTTTCGATCAAAGGGAAAGAAACGGTCTACAGCATCCGAATGCTTCCTTTGGGCGGTTTTGTTTCGATGGCCGGGGAAGAAGGGGTGGATACCGCCGAAATCCCGTTCGAGCGAACCATCAAAGGCATCAAACGTTATCAACGCATGATCGTCATGTTGGCGGGGATTTTCATGAACATCCTGCTTGCCTGGGTCATTTTCGTCGGGATGTACGCGATTTCCGGTCAAGCGACCGTCGCACCGAAACCGGTCGTCGACGGCGTGGTCGAGAATTCACCGGCATCGCAAGCCGGTTTCCTTTACGGGGACGAGATCATCAAGCTGACCTTCTCCGATGGGACGTCGATCCAACCGATGGATTTCTATGAAGTCGTCCAATACATCCAACTCTACAACGACGAGACGGTATTCTTGGTCAAGCGCGAAGGGGAAACCGTGGAACTCCGCGTCACCCCGCAATACATCGAAGACGAACAGCGTTATTTCGTCGGATTGAAGTTGCCGCCTGCCGAAGTCGTCGAAATCAATTTCTTCCAAGCCTTCGGTTATGGGACGAAAACCTTGGTCACCGGGGTCGAAAGCATCTTCTCGACGCTTAGCCGCCTTGTGCGCGGTATCGGATTGAAAGCCATCTCCGGTCCGGTCGGCATCTTCAACGTCACGTCCCAGCAAGCCGAACAGGGCATCGGTTCTTTGATCCTTTTGATCGGCGTGTTGTCGCTGAACGTCGGGATCTTCAACCTGCTTCCCATTCCGTTGTTGGACGGGGGGCGCGTGCTCTTGACGGGGGTCGAGATGATCCTGCGTAAACCGCTCAACGCCAAGCTCGAGCAAATCCTGTTGACCGCCAGCGCTGCGCTGATGGTCCTCTTGCTTCTGTTTGTGACATGGCAAGATCTGCTTCGATTACTGTAAAAGGGGGAAACACCATGAAAGTCTGTGTCATCGGAGGAGCCGGGTATATCGGTTCCCATGCCGTCTATGAATTGATCCGTGCGAAACACGAGGTCGTCGTCATCGACAACCTCTCGACCGGGACCAAGGATGCCGTCCATGAAAAAGCGAGACTCTATCTCGGCGACATCACCAAGAAAGAGGAACTGCACGAAATCTTCGCACTCGAATGCGCCAAGAAACCCTTCGACGCGGTGATGCATTTCGCCGCCAAGATCGTCGTTCCCGAAAGCGTCGAGAGACCCTTGGAGTACTACCACAACAACGTCGAGGGCGTACGGGTGATGCTGGAAACGATGCGCGACTTCAAGATCAAAAACGTCGTCTTCTCTTCGACCGCCGCCGTCTACGGCGACGTAAAGAAAGACCTGTGTCTGGAAGAAGATCCCTGCGCCCCCATCAATCCGTATGGCGAAACCAAGCTGGCTTCGGAGAAAATGATCCAGTGGGTATGCAAGGCCTATGACATGAATTATTGCATCTTCCGCTATTTCAACGTGGCGGGTGCGGATGAATCCCTGGAAATCGGATTGAAACGCGATAACCTGACCCACATCATCCCCATCACGGTCCAAACCGCCCTGGGCATCCGTCCTTCGATGATCGTCTTCGGCAACGACTATCCGACCGAAGACGGAACCTGCATCCGCGACTACATCCATGTGGCGGATCTGGCCTACGCGCATGTCCTCGGCGCGAAATACATTTGCGACAACCATGTCTCCTTGACTTTGAACCTGGGTTCCAATAACGGTTTTTCCGTCTTGGATGTCATCAAGGAAGTCGAGAAGTACCATCCGGTCAAGTATACCTTCGGTCCCCGGCGTGCCGGCGATCCCGCGAAGTTGATCGCCTCGTCGACGAAAGCCAAGGAAATCCTGGGGTGGATCCCCAGAAGAAGCCTGGCCGACATCATCCGTACGGACATCGAATTCAGAAAGAAACACGAACTGAAAAAGTAGGGACAACAACATCGTCCCTACTTTTTTTCAATCATCTATGACAACGAAGGCACGCATCAGAATCAGATTTCTGATCGCGATCTCCGCTTTCCACCAATTCTCGCTGATGGCGAACGCTTCGGGGTAGGCACCCCAATTCCATGTCAGATTCCAGATCCCGTCGGCGTTGCGTCCGGCGATTTTTCGTTTGAGATCGGCTTCGACGGCGTCTTTCAATGTTTCGTAGAGAGGATGGCGGGGAGACTGGATGAAGGTTGTCGGAAGACAGGCATAGCCGTCCCACGACTTCAGATCGCGTTGGATGAGGTCGAACTCATCCTGGATCAGCTTCTGCTTCGCACCTTTGAACCAATCTTCTTTGTCTAGTCCGACTTCTTCCACGATGGTATAAAGAAACACAAGGTTGAGTAGGGGATGCATTTCCATCGTCTCACGTGAGCGATGAAGCAGGACGAGTTCCTTCGCCAGCGTCAATCCCAAGGCATGGAGCGGGCTTTTCGTATCCGCATACTTCAGGATAAATCCAGCCATAATCGGCGTCGGGTTGAACTCACGGCGCTCTGCGGCGTCCGTCGCGCTATGCCACCAAGGGGCATGCGGGAATCCGTCGTTTTCCTTGACGACATTCTCCCAACGATTCCCTTGAAAGTCTTTTCCCGATGCGAGATACGTCAGAATCCCTTGGATCATCGGATGATTGCGGTCCAATCCTCCGATCGCTTCGATCTTCTCGATCGCTGTCGAGGTTTGAAGGGGGGAGGATGCGGGATTCCAGGCATCCGCTTCCAACGCATGCCCGAAACCGCCGTCTTCGTTTTGATAAGCCGCTAATGCAATCTCGACATCATCGTTGCTTTTGTAATCGAAATGGTACTTCCACTGTGCCAGATCGATCGGACGGGCATTTCGGTAAATCCATCGACGGATGACATCAAGATCTTTCTTTTCCAGTTTCATGGTTTCTCCTTTATAAATAGAACACGATGGCGATGAAATGCGACAGGGCGGCAAGATTAATAAAGATGTGCCAGATCAGATGGAAATAAGGACGCGTCTTCTGCATATAGAACCAGGATCCCATCGAATAAAGCACACCGCCCAAAACAATCAGACCCATGAACAACAACGATGTGTTCTGGATCAGTTGCGGGATGAAGAACAAGGCCGCCCAGCCCATGCTGAGGTAGATCAGGACGCTCAGCTTGGGGATCGATTTCTGTGCGATCGATTTGTAGAGGATCCCGAACAACACCATCGACCACTGCACGATCAAGATCACCCAACCGCGCCATCCGCCGATGGCATACAAGGCGATCGGGGTGTAACTTCCGGCGATCGCGAAGTAGATGAAGATGTGGTCAAGGATGCGGAAGACATATTTATGCGGCGTATCGTAGGCCATCGCATGGTAGAGGCAAGAGGCGAGGAACATCAGGAAGATGCTGATGATGAAGATGCTCGTTCCGGCGGCCAGCAATACGCCACCTTTTTCATAGGAAAGGATTGCCCCGTAGGGTAGAAAGAAAAGGAGAAGCAGGCTCATGACCCCGTGGGTGATCGAATTCCCGACTTCTTCGCCAAACGACAGTTTAATCAGATTCTGCATCGATTTTTCTTTTGACATGAAAATTACCTCTTCATGATTCTAACATAAAAACCCGTTTCAGACCCGCTTGACAAATCATCATCCGAAGGTTTATCATAAAGACATACACAAAAACAAGAAAGTGTGAACGTATGATTGAAATTTTAGAACGCAAACGGGTCTATACGACCCAAGAACTCCGTGATTTCGGATTCAATGCCTATGATTGTCGGAAATTGACGCAAATGCGTAAGCTGGCTGCGATCAAACGCGGCTATTACGTTCGCTGCGACCATCAATTGGATACGATTTCGTTGGTCAACGAAACCTTTCCCGACGGGACCTTCATTCTGCAAAGCGCGCTTTATCTGCACGGCTATCTTTACCGTACACCGGGTGTGGTGATCGCGGCGAAGAAGAGCGAAAACCGGATGAAATACCATAGTTCATACATCCCGATGAAAGTTTTATATCGCGATGACAAGTATGCGGATCTGGGGATCACCCGGGTCAACTACCATGGGAAACAGATCAAAGTCACCGATCGCGAACGCACGCTGATCGACTGTATCCGCCGCAAAGACCTGCTGAGTTTCGAGGAATACGGGAGTGCGATCCGCGCTTATATCATGGATCCGAATAAGGATATCGATCGTTTGATGGCGTACGCTTCGATTCTTCACGTCGAACTTAAGGTGAAAACGATCCTCCAGCCTTGGATGAAATTTGAGCCGTTTGTGCAGATGAACCTGCAACCTGTGATACAATAGGCGGGAGGTCATCATGAAAAAAGATCGCGACATTCTAGGCATCGTAGCGTTGACGCTGGCATTCGTATTGATGGTTTCCGGAGGTTTGTTTATCTGGAATACCTTCTTTGCCGGCGAACCTAAGCCGGATGATGAAGATCCGATCATCGTGGAAACAGTCATCGATGTCGCGTTGAAAGACGCGACGGTTTTCCGTTTGAAAGAATTGGATTTCCAATTCGTCATTGCCGAAATCACCGTGACATCGAACAAGAAGATCGACCTGGGCTTGGAGATGTTCTCGACGTCGGAGGGGATTTCCCTCAATAACGTCGCCTTCTATACCGACAAGATTAAGGAAAACGGATTGACCTTGGAGAAGCTGGGGTTAGCCGATACTTTACAATCGGACGAGAAGTCGATCACGGCGAAAGTGTTCATTCCGATCCTGGATAAAGCCGCCCAATCGTTGACGCTGAGTGTGAATCTCGAGAAGAAAATCGATCTGCCGATCGACCTAAGCATCGCGACGGGGACCAAATATGAAATCGGCTTGACCAACGCGGACTTGATAACGGATGGAACTTCGTATAAAATCACACTAGGGAAAATGGTTTCGCTAAACAACGAGCCCGTGTTCCACTCGACACCCAGCGGGGAGAAGGATCTTTATGATTTTTCCGAAACATCGAACCTTGTGGCCCTTGAGATCACCATCGAAGGTTTGAATGCTTCTTCAATCGGAATCGACGACGCCCAGTTCATCGCGGATGGAAGTACCGTTAGCGCCTATGCGCTGACCAAGAGCTACACCAGCGACGGGTATCTGAACGTGATCGACATGGCGGTGACCGAGGCGAAAGAAGGATATCTCTACTTGCAGATCAACGACATCGACGAGTCGATCCTCGATAAGAACGGAACGTTGAAACTGAAACTGACGGGGAGTCAGGAATGGATCATTGTGTTTTATCTCGACAAGGAGGCGTAATGCGAAAATTCAGGCAACTCATCGCGATCACGATTTCGATGATTCTGGCATTTACCGGAATCGTCTTTTCAAGCGTGTTCACCCCGATCGACCTCTTCGCCGAAGGGGAGAGTTGCAGCGCCGAGTTGCCGTTTGAAGTATCAACCATCACAGGACAAAACATCTATACCTTGAGTGCGTGTTATGCAAGCTTCAATGAAGCGAAGACCGCGATGGATACTCTGAGTACCACCATCCCGGACGTGGTTGTCCGCCACCCGATGTCGTTTAGCCCGTCGAAAATCATCGCGATGAGCCGCGGGATCGCCGTTACCTACGACTACCGTACCGACAACACGTCGACCGTCTATCTTTATTCCAGCTACAATCCTTCCACCTTATCGCTCGGTGGGACGACGACCTACGCGGTCAACCATCGCGATATGCAATATTTAGGTACGATGGGATACAGCCAGACCAATGGGATCGGGATCGTCAAGATCCGGATTTCGGGGTTCACCGGGTATATCAACCTGAAGAACACCGACTTAATCCCCATGATCTATCTGGATAACGGGTGGTCGTTTACCTTGGGCGGGACGCCTGCGGGTGCACTCTATGTGGAAGAGCCGTTCACGACGGTTCCGAAAATGAATAAATACACCGTGATCTCCACGACCTACGGGGACATCAACGGGCAGACGCATGCGGTGAAGGATTTGCTGCATGAATATTATTCGATGTGGAATTCCCGCTCGTACGGGGCGTTCACCTACGGCCCGGCACCGGATTGGCTGGCTCCGGGAACCTATTATAGTTGGGATGGAATCACGTTCTATACCGATCGGGATTGCCGCAACCCGGTTTACGACGACCAGGTCGTCGGACGCTACTACCAGTACTATCAATATCTCCCTCTGCGTTCGGATACGAAATACACCGGCGACGAGCTGGATGCCTATGTGGAAATCGCGTTGGGTTATACCAACACGATCACTTCGTTGGAAGACCCGAACCGCGATACGGGAAGTATGCTGTTCGACCAAGGGGCGAACTTCATTTCGGCACAGACGACCTACGGTATGAACGCCTTGCTTGTTTTCTCTCTGGCTTATCATGAATCGGCGGCGGGTACCAGCACCTTAGCCATTACCAAATACAATCTATTCGGTTGGGGCGCGGTCGACAGTAATCCGATCACCAATGCGACCGAGTTTGTTTCCATCGCGCAAAGCATCAATGAAATGATGGGGATCCATCTGCGCGGTTATATCAGTCCGGAGAACTGGCGTTTCTTCGGGTCGGTTTTCGGTACCAAGAACAGCGGAATGAACGTTAAATATGCATCCGACCACTTCTGGGGCGAGAAAATCGCAGGAAGGGCATATAAGATCGACCGTTGGCTGGGAAGCAAGGATTATCAAGCCGTCGACTATGCCATCCTTAACGGTAATACTACCGTCAACGTTGAAAAGACGGAGGGTGTGGAAGCCACCGATCTCTATACGTTAAGTAGTTCACTGAAAGAAGAAAGTCTGATTCTGCTTCCGTTCACCAAAATCAACTCAAAATACTGGTCGACAACACCCACGACGATGCCGGCCGATGCGTCGGGCAACATGATCGCCTATGCGGATACCGCCAGCCAATTGGTCGAATACAACCGTGACTTGAGTAAGGGATATGTCGTTTCATCCAACCTAAGCTACATGGTACCGCGTCTGGTCGATGGGAAAGCCATCGGACAGGTCGAGACGTTAGCTTGGAACGGGGATCTTCTATCCTTATCCGGTTATGGCTTCTTCAACGGATACAATGCCTACACGAGCGCCACCGCATCCCACACCTTGAAAATCAGCGATATTTCGGACTCGCTCTATCCGCTCGCCGACGGTCCCATCCGTGAACAGTTGACGACGGAAATCGGAAACGGCCTTGTCAGTTATGACGGAGCCGGATATAGCAACACGAACATCGACCTTTCGACTCTGGACGTCGGGGAGTATCGATTCGCGATCGACCTGAAAGAAGACCGCTACGGAATCTCTACGACTCTCCCGTTCAATTATACCGGTGACCTTCCGGCAGACCATGTGATCGATGGTAAATTCTATGAATTCGAACGAAACACCGACGGCGTCATCACCTTGATCGTCAACTATGCGATCTTGATCGATCCGTATCCGACCACGCCGACCAATCAGGATGTGACCGTCACAGCAACCGTTTCGAGCTGGACGCTCAACGAAACCAGCCATACCTTCACCGAGAACGGATCGTTCACGTTTGTGGCAACCGACGGGAACGGCGGATATGCATCGCGGACCGTCACGATCACCCATATCGACAAAGTCGCCCCGGTCATTACGATCGAACCGTATACGACGGAAAACATCGATACCAGTCTGACCGTGAACGCAACGACCGATGAAGGTACGTTGAACGCAAGTTCGCATACTTTCCAAAACAACGGCAGTTTCGATTTCGTCGCAACCGACGCGGCAGGGAACATCACGACCCAAACCGTGACGATCACCAACATCGCCCCGAGGTTCGTCGTCGATTATTCGATTTCTTCCGGTGCCGGAGTCTTGAGCGGGAAAATGAACGATGTTTCAATCCCGACCGGTACCTATCTTACCAACGGCAGCACGGTGGTCTTCACAGCGACGCCCAACACCGGTTATCTCCTAACGCAATGGACGATCGACGGAGTCGCCGTAGCGAACAACGTGACCAATACCTTGACGATAGCGAACATCACGGCTTCAACGACGGTGACAGTTCGATTCACGATGTTCGGGGATGTGAATAATGACGGGAAACTGACGACTACGGATATCGTAATGTTAAGGAGACATTTGGCCGGCATATCGACTCTGGATGCATTAATGCAAGTATCCGGCGATTTTAATCAAGATGGCAAAATTTCCAGTACGGACATCGTATTGTTGCGACGTAGAATCGCAGGAGTGATTTAACTATGAAAAAGATACTTTTGGTAGGGATATTGCTTTTACAAATGTTGGTTTTCGCCCCTAAAGTGAACGCCGCCAGTTTTTCGACATCGATTTCAGGTGCATCTTCGATTAACCAAAGTGCTAAATTCACGGTTACTGTGAATGTTAGTACGACGACGAAGATTTACTCGCTTTTGGCGAGTCTATCCTATGACAAAACGAAACTCAAATACATCGGTGCAAGTTGCTTAATCAGCGGTTGCAGCGCGGAAGTCGGAACAAGGATCGTTCTGGACTTTCCGACAAGCAAAAGCGGAAGTTTCGCTGTCATCAATCTAACATTCCAGGGACTTTCCGCATTCACTGCGGGTCAAAGCTCAACGATTTCAATTTCAGGTGTATCCGCTTCGACTGGAACGGCAGATATTGACGGTACGGGTAGTTCGAGAAAAATTACAGTGTCCGTCCCGAAATCCACCAACAATAATCTATCTTCACTCAAAGTGGACGGCACGTCGGTATCCGGGTTCAGTCAATCGGATACATCCTATGATCTAGGGTCGACCGACAACGCTTCGATCAGCATCAGCGCGACACCTGCCGATTCGAAAGCCAGTGTGAGCGGTACGGGGGCGAAGAACCTGGTCTACGGACTAAACTCGTTCAACGTGGTAGTTACCGCCGAGAACGGGTCGACCAAGACCTATGCGTTAAGCATCAACCGTAACGACCCGCGCTCTTCCAACAATTATCTTTCCGGAATCACGTTGAGTTCGGGTGAACTGACTTTCAACAAAGATACCGGGGAATACATCGTCACCGTCGAGAACAACGTGACATCGATTACGATCGATGCGGCACTCGAGGACGCGAAGTCGACCTTGGTCGGCACTGGCACGTATGATTTATCCGTCTATGACAATCTTTTCGAACTGGTCGTGACGGCGGAGAATACGACGACCCGAACCTATAAACTGAATATCCTGCGTAAGGATGAACTCGGTTTTTCAAGGGAGTTATCGAAAGAAAACCATTTGTCCGAGCTAAGCATCGAAGGGTTGGACATCGGTTTCAATCCTGAGATCCAGGACTATTTCATCAACGTTGAGAAAGAAGTGACATCGATCAAGGTGAACGCCGTCGCCACCGACTCGAAGTCGACGGTGGAGTTCCTAGAAAACATCCCGTTGGCTTTCGGACAGAACGTTGTCAGTGTGAACGTCACGGCGGAGAACGGTGAGAAACGGAATTACAAGTTGTTTGTCTATCGCAAGAACGATGCGCCTTATGTGGGTGTCGACGATATCCTTGAACAGTTGGCGACGACCGAATCTTCGATGGTCATCCTGATTCCTGGAATCAGCGGAATCATTTCGAAAGAGATCTTGGGAGAAGCCGCGAAACAGGGGATCGAACTCCAGGTCGAAAAGAAGGATGATTTCGGAAGAGTGCTCTATTACTGGATTTTCAAAGGCGTATCGACGCAGGAACAAAGCAAGGTCGATACCAATATCCGCTTTACGTCGGTCAATGAAGAGAAAATCCATGAATTGTCGAACTATGCGTCAGGCTATGTCTTGAATTTCGCGCATGAAGGACCGATCCCGGAAGGGACGTCCGTCAGGATTTATGTCGGAGATAGGTTCACCGACGGGACAACCCTGAAATTGTACTTGTTCGATGCGCAGAAGGATAAACTCGGGCTAGATTCGGAAGCGTTGGAAGTGAAGAACGGATTCGTGGAACTAGAGATGAGCCATGCTTCCGAATACTATCTGACCCAATCCGAGATCAAGGACATGGGTATCTACTCCACTTTCTTCGTGGTCGCCGTCGCTGAAGCGGGGGTTATCCTGGCGCTACTTATCCTGCTTGTATTGAGAAGAAAACGTAAACAAGCCAACTTGACCGTCCTTTAAAAATCGGTTACGATTCAGTGGGACGAAACGAGCGAAGTCCGCGGACTTCGCTTTATTTACCTTTTAGAAAGGCGACATCATGGAAAAACTCATTTCTCCGATCGCATCCACCTTGGGTGTCAATTATGCCCAGGTCAAGAACACGTTGGAATTATTGGCGGAAGGGAATACGATCCCTTTCATCGCGCGTTATCGTAAAGAAGTCACCAAAGGCCTCGACGAGGAGCAGATCCGCTACATCGACGAACAATACCAATACCAAAAGAACCTCGCGAAACGGAAAGAAGACGTCAAACGTCTGATCGAGACGCAAGGGAAGATCACGCCTGAACTGATTGCCCAGATCGATGCCTGCGTAACATTGGCGGGGGTCGAGGACATCTATCGGCCCTACATGCAGAAGCGGAAGACTAGGGCGACCGATGCGATCGCCAAAGGGTTGAAACCCTTGGCGGATTGGATCCTGGCTTGTCCGAAGACGGGAAGTTTGGATGAAGAAGCGGCGAAGTATGTCAATGAGAATGTATCAACGGTTGAAGAAGCGATCCAAGGGGCGAAGGATATCCTGGCCGAGATCGTCAGCGACGAGGCGCAGTTGCGTCGCCGTATCCGCGAATATGTCTTCTCGGAGGCGAAAATCGTCGTCAAATTGAAGAAGAACGCCGTGGATGAGGAGAAGACCTATCGGGTCTATTATGCTTATAGTGAACGTGTTTCGACTTTGGCAGCCCATCGCGTCATGGCGATCGACCGCGGGGAACGGGAGAAAATCCTGGATGTCGGGTTGGAATACAACCGCGAACGCTTCGCCACCTATCAACTCCAAATCATGACCCAAGGAAAAGAAACGATCGTCAAAGATATCTTGGACCAGGCGATCCGCGATGGGTTGAAACGCTTGGTTTTCCCGGCGATCGAACGTGAAGTCCGCTCGCAACTGACGGATAAAGCACAAGAGAAATCGATCGATGTTTTCTCTTCGAACTTGGAGCGTCTGCTTTCACAGGCTCCGATCAAAGGTTCCATCATCCTGGGGGTCGACCCCGCCTATCGGACGGGATGTAAACTGGCGGTCATCGACGAAACGGGCAAGCTTCTGCATATCGATGTGATCTACCCGCATCCGCCCGTCAATAAGAAGAACGAAGCCATCAAGAAAACGACCGACATCCTCGACAAATACAAAGTGAATCTGATCGCGATTGGAAACGGGACGGCGAGCCGTGAAACCGAGGCGTTCATCGCCGAGATCCTCCGTACGACGTCCGCGAACATCCGCTATGCGATGGTTTCCGAAGCCGGGGCGTCCGTCTATTCCGCCGGCGACCTCGCCCGCGAGGAATTCCCTCAACTGCATGTGGAAGAGCGCTCCGCGGTCTCGATCGCGCGGAGACTACTTGATCCGCTCTCCGAACTCATCAAGATCGACCCTAAAAGCATCGGGGTCGGACAATACCAGCACGATCTGGCCGAAGCCAGGCTGCAGGAACGCTTGGATTTCGCCGTCGTCAAGACGGTCAACCGGGTCGGTGCCGACGCCAACACCGCCAGCGAAGAACTCTTACGTCACATCGCGGGCTTGAATAAGAACGTGGCGAAGTCCTTGGTTTCCTATCGCAATGAAAACGGTCATTTCACATCGCGCAACCAATTGATGGCGGTAAAGGGGCTGGGGGCGAAAGCCTACACCCAGGCCGCCGGGTTTTTGCGCATCCCCAAGGGGATCGACGAACTTGACCGTACGGCGATCCATCCTGAAAGTTACGATCTGACCCGCCACATCATGCGTGAATTAAACATCTTGTCGCTTGAAGATGAAAACCGCGGACCTTCCTTGGCCAATGCGGATGCGAAAACCCTCGCAGAACGCTTGAATTCCGACGTCTATACCGTCAAGGACATCCTGTCGATTCTGTCGACCCCGTTTCGGGATTACCGCGACAGGTTCGACGGTCCCTTACTTCATAGCGACATCGTGAAGATCGAGGATCTGAAGGTCGGATTATCGCTGGAAGGGACGGTCCGTAACGTCACCGACTTCGGGGCGTTCGTGGATATCGGTCTGAAGAACGACGGTCTGGTGCATGTTTCCAAGCTCTCCAAGGAGCGGATCTTCACCCCCTATGAAAAGGTATCGGTCGGCGACATCGTCACCGTGACGGTCATCGGGATCGACTATGAACGCAATAAAGTCTCCCTCAGCATGATTGAACAATAAAAAGCGCGATTCCGCGCTTTTCTCTTTAGAACAACGATGTCTGCATCTGCTTGGCTTCCATCTCGAAGCAAGGAAGCGGGATCTTCCGGAACGCATCCAGGTATTTATCCCCGTCGTCCAAGTAGCGATCCAGCAACTCTTCGGGAATCAGCAGGGGGGAACGGTCGTGGACGGCCGCGAAATCCCCCTCGGCGCTCCGTGTCACGATACTGTACGAAGCCCTCTCTTCATCCGTATACAAGGCCGCCATGTACATTTTTTCATGTTCGCCCTTGCGGATCAGCAGTTTATTCTTATGCTGGTCCCACTCATAGAAACCCGCCGCCTTCACGACGCATCTTCTTTCCTTGATATGCTTCTTGAACATCGGGCTGGTCAATGCCGTCTCGCTGCGCGTATTGATCAAAATCCCGCTTTGGTCCCACTTCGGCAAGCCCCAGCGCATCACTTTCGGAACCAGGCGATCGCCTTCCTTCACCAACACCAACGCCAGGTTGGACGGCCTCACCTCATCAAGCGCGATGCTTCGCACAACCGCCTCGTCCTCCGTCTTCGCCACCTCCTGCAACCAGGATTCGGCCTCGACATCCGATTCGTCCTCCCGGAACAAATATCGTCCGCACATTCACTTTTCCTCCTTTTTCTCGATGAACCAACGATCCTCCTCCAAAAAGAGATACCGTTGGCTGCCCTGGATCAAACAGGTATAGCGGATTCCCGTGCCGCCCGCCCGAAGGGAAGCCGCCCGTGTAATCTGCATCACTTTATCTATGGGATATTCTACACCGTTGTGCCAAACAATGTACAACGGTTTGATTTGTCCGTCCTTACGATGATAAATCACGACATCGACATACTCTTTCAAACTCATGTGGCTCACCCTTTAAAGTAGGATTCCGGAAAGATGACATGTTCCTGCTTCGGATTGAACCCGCTCAGCAGCGTATCCTCCAGCATCCTCAACCTTTGTATGCTTTGCGCGCCGAAGCGCCTTCGAATCCCGTCGATCGTCTTCTCCAATGCCAAATTCTCCTCGCGTTTCTCCTGATCCTCGAAAATCGACAACTGCAGCGGCACCTCCCCGACGCAAAGGTCCGCCGCCTTCACCCCGATGCTCCGCAGCGGCTTCTGAAAGTCCACATTCGCTTGAAACAAGGTCATCGCGGCCTTCGCGATCTCATCGCTCAAATCGCTGGGGCAGGGGAGTTTCATCTGACGCACGCACCTCTCCAGGTCGTTGTCGCGGATCGAAACCGCCACCGTCATGCACCGCAACCCCGCCTCGCGCAACCGCGCCGCGACGCTTTCCGAAAGCACATAGCACACGATCCGCACATCGTCCAGATTCTTCAGATCCCGCGGCGCCGTCGTGCTGTTGCCCACCGACTTCACCATCGGCTCCCGGCCTTCCTTCAACACCGGGCTGTTCTCCAACCCGTTGGCGAAGGTCCAGATGTACTCGCCCCACTTCCCGAACTTCCGCCGCAGAATCGCCACGTCGTAGCGTGCGCAATCCCCGATCGTATAGATCCCCAACTGATGCATCTTCACCGTCGTCTTCCGTCCTACATAAAGCAGGTCCTCCACCGGCAAAGGGAACACGATTTCCTTCATGTTCTCCCGCGTGATGACCGTCGTCGCATCCGGCTTCTTATAATCCGACCCCAACTTCGCGAACACCTTGTTGAAACTCACCCCGATCGACGCCGTGATCCCGACTTCCTCCCGGATCCGGTTGCGGATCTCGTCCGCCAACGCCCTCGGGCTGGCATACCGCCCCACGATTTCCGTCACGTCGATCCACACCTCGTCGATCCCGAACGATTCGATCCGGTCCGAATACTCCGCGTAGATCTTCCTCACCAAGCCCGAAAACCTCAGGTACTGCGAGAAGTTCGGTTTGACCAAGGTCAAGTCGGGGCACTTCAGTTTCGCCTGCCACAGCGCCTCCCCGGTCGTCACGCCGGCCTTCTTCGCCAACATGTTCTTCGCCAGGATGATCCCGTGACGTTTCTCCACGTCGCCCCCCACGGCGATCGGAATGTTCCGATACTCGGGATGGTGCAGACATTCCACCGAAGCGTAGAAGTTGTTGAGGTCGCAATGGAAAATCGTCCTTTCCATGAGTGTCACCTCCTGTTTTTATTTTACTTGAATTTGATTCAAGTTACAAGGCTTGCTTGAATTTATTTCAACCCGATGATACAATGGACACGGTGATACAATGGCCTTCAAAGATAACCTACGGGCGCTGCGGAAGCAGAAAGGGCTGAGTCAACAGGACTTGGCCGCCCAATTCGATTACAAGTCGTTTACGACCATCCAGAAATGGGAAGACGGGACGTCGTTCCCGCCGTCCGAAACGCTTCGGCGGTTGGCCGACTTTTTCCGTGTTTCGATGGATCAGTTGATGGGCGAAACGCAGGAAGACGCGGTTTCGGTTCCGATTCTGGGGATCGTACGCGGCGGACCGTTGCGTCTGGCCGAACAGGAAGTGATCGGACAGGAATGGGTCGATCGCTCCGAAGCGCGGGGCGGCGAGCATTTCTACCTTGAAGTGACCGGCAATTCCATGATCGGGGCGCGGATCTTCCCGGGCGACCTGGTCTATGTCAAACGGCAGAACCAGATCGAGAACGGTCAGATCGGCGTTGTCTTGGTCGGCGACGAGGCGACGTTGAAACGCGTGTACTTCGAAGGGGATCGGATAATCCTAAGAGCGGAGAACGAGGCGTATGCGCCGATGATCTTCAGTAAGGAAGAAATCGATGAGAGACCGGTAAGGATCCTGGGAAGGGTCCTCCACAATAAAATCAAATTCTAAAGGGAGCGGACATGACAATCACAGGATGGATCGAAAAAACGGATGTTTACTTTGAAAACGGACTGGTTTCCTTTTTAGTCACCTCCTTGGCGGTGCTTGTGATCGCCTATGTCGTCCGTTTTCTGGCGCGCTATACCGTGCGCCTGTTGATCAAGCGGCAAAAGGTGTCGGAATCGATGATCAAGTTCATCAGCCACATCCTATTGGCCTTGCTTTATACGGTCTCCATCATGTCGATCTTGATGCAGATCGTCCCGTTTCGGGAATATACGGTTTCGATCCTTGCGGGATCAGGGATCGCGGTGTTGGTGCTGGGATTCGCGGCGCAGGAGACGTTTTCAAACCTGATCGCCGGGGTCTTCATTTCCGTCTTCAGACCCTTTTCGGTCGGCGATTCGATCAACCTCCCCGACCGCAACATCGCCGGGATCGTGGAAGACATCAATCTGAGACATACCACCGTCCGTAATTTCAACAATAACCGCGTGATGATCCCCAACGGGGTCATGAACACGGCGATCGTCGAGAATAAGGACAGCATCGACCGGTCCGTCTATTCGTATCTGTTCGTGACGATCAAATATGAAAGCGACATCGAGACCGCGGTCAAGATCATGGTCGAGAAGGCCAATCGGTTCCCGCTGGTCCTGCGTAAGGAAGAGACCAATGCCATCATCATGGACCTGGGGCTCAACGGAATCCAGCTCCGCTTGGCGTTCTGGGCGAAAGACGCAGGGGATGCGTTCAACACCTCGACCGCGCTGCGCAAAGATCTCGTGGATTCGTTTAGGGAAGTCGGCATCGAGTTTGCGACGGTAAGAATGGGATAAAGGGCTTCGCGGTGCGAAGTCTTTCTTTTTTCGTGCCCTTTGCGCGATAAAACGTTACAATGAAGATAGAAACGACGAATCGGTCCGATATGTGAAGTCTGCCTGCCGGGACTCTTCATTTTTGACTTGGACTACGGTATAATAGTACGTTGAAGAACGGGGGTACTCCATGTTTCTCAAACGAATCGAAATGCAGGGATTTAAGTCCTTCGCCGACAAAGTCGTCATCACGTTCGACTCCTCGGTCACCGGGATCGTCGGTCCCAACGGATGCGGGAAAAGCAACATCACCGACGCGGTACGCTGGGTGTTGGGCGAACAATCCGTGAAGTCCTTGCGCGGCTCGGCGATGAGCGATGTCATTTTCACCGGATCGGAAAACCGGCGTAAAGTGAATCTGGCCGAAGTCACCTTGGTATTTGACAATTCAGACCGTAGTTTCGCGGTCTCTTTCGACGAAATCGAAATCACGCGTCGTTTGCATCGTCAGACCAGCGAAGGGGAATATTTCATCAACAAGACCCCGTGCCGTCTGAAGGATATCCTGGACTTGACGATGGACAGCGGGATCGGCCGGGATTCGCTCAGTCTGATCTCACAGGGCAGCATCAGTAATTTCGCCGAGGCGAAGCCGGCCGATCGCAGGGCGATTTTCGAAGAGGCGGCGGGGGTCGCCAAATACAAGAAACGCAAGAACGACGCGCTGACCAAGCTCGAACGGACACAGACCAATCTGGAGCGTGTTTTCGACATCTACCAGGAACTGCAGAAACAAGTCGTGCCGCTGAAGAAGGCGGCGAAGAAGGCGGAAATCTACGCCGAAAAGAAACAGCAATTACAAGAGATCGAAATCGCGGTCTTGACGCAGACGATCGAAGGGTATCAAGACAAACTGGAAGACATCTCGCGCCAACTGTTCGAACTGTTATCCAAGGAAGCGGTGTCGGAAGCGGGGATCCAGGTCAATGAAAACGCCAACCTGTTGGCGAAGACGGAACTGCATCGCTTAGACGCGGAGATCCATCGCGACCAGGAAGAACTTCTTCGTTTGGTTTCCGAGATCCAGACCCTTGAAACGCGCAAGATCGAAATCGATGAAAAACGGAAATATGCGATCGAGACCGGGTCGACCCAGGAGCAGGGCAACCAGCTCAGGCAACTGGTCAACGAAGCCAAGATCGAATATGAAGACCGCAAGCAACGCCTAGAACGTTTGATCGCCGATGTGGAACTGTTGAATCAGAAAAGCATCGAATCCAACCGGTTGATGGCGGAGCGCAACCAAAAATACGAAGAAACGAAGATGCGTCTGCAACGGATACAGAACCGTTTGGAAGTCGTCAAGAACATCCAGGCGAGACCTTTTCTAAGCCAGGCGGGGGTTCAATCGATCCTCAACGCCCAACAGAGCCTGGTCGGCGTGCACGGGGTCATCGCGAAACTGCTGACACCGCACGAGAACTTCGAAGAAGCCGTCAGCGTGGCGTTGGGTGGAGCCCTCTATAACATCGTCACGGCCGACGAAGCCAGCGCACGCAGCGCGATTACCTTCCTGAAACGCAACGAATCGGGCCGGGCGACATTCCTGCCGTTAACCGTCCTTCAGGAACACTGGGTCAACAAGGAACAGGAAATCGTTTGTAAAGGCACGGATGGATATTTAGGCGTCGTCTCGGATTTCGTCCGTTGCGATGAGAAGTTCAACATCGTCCGCTCCTCCTTGCTTGGCAACGTCCTGGTCTGCGATACGCTGGAACACGGCAACACCTTGGCCAACCTCCTTCGCTATAGCTACAAGATCGTCACCCTGGACGGCGATGTCATCCACCGCGGTGGTTCCATGACCGGTGGGAAACAGCGTGACAACGCGTCGCCTTTATCGATGGGGAAAGAAATATTGGATCTGCAGGGACAGGAAACCGTCCTTCTGCAGCAAGTCCGCCAATACGGGGATGAAATCACGGATCTGCGCAACCGGAAGACCGCGTTGGATTCCGACCTCTTGGAAAAACGGATCGCGGTCGCCCAGTTGGAGCCGGTCGCCGATGCGAAACGCGCCAAATACGAACGCCTGCAAAACGATCTCGATCGACTAAACCCGCAAGCCGAAACCGAGGGCAATTCCTTCTCCGACGACTTGATCCAGCTTCTCAACAAAGCGTATTCACGGCGCGACGAACTGAATCTGTTCTTGCGCACCAAACGCGATGCGCGCTTGAAAACGGGGCAGGACAGCGAACGGCGCGACCAGCAGATCCGCCAGCAACGCCGCGATCTCAACGCCTTGCAACTGTTGAAGCGCGACATCGAACTGGACAAGACCCGGACCGAAACCAAACTGGAAGACCAGATGAACCGTTTGGCTTCCGAATATAAAATGACCGTGGAATTCGCGAAACTGCACAGCGAGACCTTGAAGATCACCAACGCAGCCGAGGAAGTCAACCGTCTGCGCCAGGAGATCGAGAGCCTGGGCAACATCAACATGAACGCCCCGCAGGAATTCGAAGAAGTCAATGAACGCTACGAGTTCCTCAAGAAACAATACGAAGAACTGACCTCGTCCAAAGAGAAGATCCTGGATCTCATCAAGGAACTCGACGAACTGATGGTCACCCAATTCTCCGACATGATGAACAAGATCAACACCGAGCTTCCGCAAGTCTTCTCCGCGATGTTCGGGGGAGGAAAGGCGCGCCTGGTGTTGGAAGACCCCGACGACCTTCTGAATTCGGGCATCGACATCGATGTCCAGCCACCGGGGAAATCGGTCCAAAACATCCGTTTGTTTTCCGGGGGCGAAAAGAGTCTGATCGCGATCAGCGTGTTGTTCGCGATCCTGAAAGCCCGCCATGTCCCGATGTGCATCTTCGATGAAATCGAAGCCGCGCTCGACCAAGCCAACGTCGACCGCTTCGCGCGTTATCTCAAGCAATTCAGCGAAGAGACGCAGTTCATCGTCGTCACCCACCGACCCGGAACCATGGCGCAATGCGATGTCCTCTACGGCGTCACGATGCCCCAGAGCGGCGTATCGCAGATGCTGCGGGTGAAGTTGTCCGAAGCGGTCACCTTGGCCGAGGAAACGGAGGCGAAAGCATGAGTTTCTTCCAGAACCTCAAAGAAAAATTCACCGGTAAAAAAGACAAGGATCTCTATTTAAGCGGGTTTAAGAAAACCAGCGAAGGTTTCTCAAAGAAACTTCGCACGTTCTTTCTGGGCAAATCGACGATCGACGACCTCTTCTATGAAGACCTGATGATCATCCTGCTGGAGAGCGACATCGGGTTGAAGACCTCCACCAAGATCCTCAACGCCACCAAGAAGAAAGTGAAGCAAAAGGGTTACACCTCGATCGACGACGCCTTGGATTGCGTCAGCGAAGCCATGTCCGACCTTTTCATCGGGATGGATACCGAAGTCGTCCTGACACAGGATCACATGAACGTCATCCTGGTCGTCGGGGTCAACGGGAGCGGGAAAACCACCAGTGTCGCCAAATTGGCGAAGCACTACCAGGACCAAGGGAAGAAAGTGGTGTTGGCGGCGGCGGATACGTTCCGTGCAGGGGCGGTCACCCAGCTTGAAGAGTGGGCTGCCCGGCTTGCGATCGAATGCATCAGCGGGTCGGACCATGCCGACCCCGCCAGCGTCGTGATCGACGCTCTGCGTAAAGCCAAGGAAGTCGAAGCGGACATCCTGATCGTCGATACGGCGGGGAGACTACAGAACAAAGTCAATTTGATGAACGAACTCGCGAAAATGAACCGGGTCGTCGTCAAGGAGACGGGGAACACCCCCGACCATGTCTGGCTGGTGTTGGATGCGACGACCGGGCAGAACGCCCTGGTCCAGGCCGAAGCCTTCACCAACGCGGTCAAAGTCACGGGGATCATCTGCACGAAGATGGACGGGACGGCCAAAGGCGGCATCCTCCTTGCGATCGCAGACCTCTTGAAAATCCCGGTCAAATTCGTCGGGTTGGGCGAGAATGCGGAAGATATGAAACCCTTCGATGCGGAGAGTTACCTCTACAGCATCACGGAGGCGTTCCACGATGTTGGATAAGACGCAACGCATGAATAGTCTGCTGGATTGGTATGAAAGCTTGTTGACAGCCAACCAGAAGGCGATCGCGGACATGCATTTCAGGGAGGATTTCTCGCTCTCGGAAATCGCGGAGCAAACCGGCAGCAGCCGCAGCGCCGTCTATGATACAATCCAAAGGGTACAGAAGATCCTGGAAGATACGGAAGCCAAATTGCATTGCGTGGCGAAATACGACGCACGCACCCGACTTTATCAAACACTGCGCGATCTGAAGATCGACGCGGTCGATGAAATACTAGATCAGTTGATCGAAAACGAATGAAGGAGAACCACAATGACAAAAGTGATTTCAGTTAACGCAGGGAGCTCGTCCCTCAAATTCCAGTTGTTTGAAATGCCGCAGGAAACGGTATTGACCAGCGGCATCGTCGAACGCATCGGCTTCGACGACGCGATTTTTTCCATCAAGTTCAACGATGAAAAGGTGAAGAAAGTCCAACCGATCCACGACCACAAGGAAGCGGTACAGATGGTTCTGGACGCCTTGGTCGCCCATCATATCGTCGAAAACCTCGATGAAATCAAAGGGGTCGGGCACCGGGTCGTCCATGGCGGAGAACTCTATGCGAACTCCGTCTTCGCCGATGAAAAAGTCGAAAAAGACATCGAAGACCTCGCCGATTTGGCACCTTTACACAACCCCGCCAACCTGATCGGATACCGCGCCTTCGCGAAGTCCTTGCCGCATGCCCGCCATGCCATGGTCTTCGACACCGCGTTCCACCAGACGATGGCACCGGACATCTACCTCTATCCGATCCCGTTTGAATACTACCAGCACTACAAGATCCGTCGTTACGGATTCCATGGAACCTCCCACTATTTCGTCAGCCGTCAAACCGCGAAACAGATGGGCAAGAACGTCGAAGACATCAACATCATCACCTGCCATCTAGGCAACGGGGCGTCGATCACCGCGATCGAGAAGGGAAGATCCGTCAACACCTCGATGGGTTTCACCCCCTTGGCCGGCATCATGATGGGGACCCGTTCGGGCGACATCGATCCGGCGATCATCACCTTCCTCATGAAGAAACTGGGCAAAACCGCCGAGCAGGTCATCGACATCCTCAACAAGAAGTCGGGGATGCTGGGGGTTTCGCAACTTTCCAGCGACGCACGCGACATCGAGAAGGCGGTCGAAGAGGGCAATGAACAAGCCATCCTGACCCGCAAGATCTATGCCAACCGCATCGCGCAGACCATCGGAAGTTACTATATGCAGATGGGTAGCGTCGACGCCATCGTCTTCACCGGCGGGTTGGGCGAGAACGATTTCGGCGTCCGTGCGGACATCACGCAACGGGTCGAGAAAGCCCTTGGGATCCAGTTCGACTACGCCCTCAACGCGAAATCGCGCGGCAAGGATGTCAAACTTTCCCTTGAAGGTTCCAAGGTCGATGTCTGGATGATCTCGACCAACGAAGAACTCGTCATCGCACAGGATACGTCACGACTGCTTGGCTTCTAGTATGCAGAAGACGCTGCTCAACTGGGTGGAAGAGGCGCAGATCATCTGCGTCTTTCGTCATCAGATCCCCGATCCCGACGCTTTAGGAAGTCAATGGGGTTTGGTCAGCTTTCTCAGGGAAACCTATCCAAACAAACGGGTCTATGCCTTAGGGAAACATACCGGGGTCAAACCGGAATTGTTCGAACATCCCGATCTTGTCTCGGATGAGGAAATCGAAGGCAGCCTGGCCATCGTCCTGGATACCGCCAATGCGGCGCGGGTCGACGACCAGCGCTTCGTGAAAGCGAAGCGGATCGTCAAGATCGACCATCACCCCCAGCCCGACCCCTATGCACATCTTGAAATCGTGATGGAAAAAGCCGCCAGCACCTGTGAAATCCTCACCGGGATCCTGAAGTCCTTTTCCCATGACGAAATATTGTCCACCAAGACCGCCCAATATCTTTACATGGGCATTCTGACGGATACGATGAAATTCTCAACCAACAATACGACCTCGCATACCTTGAAGATGGCCGCCTATCTTGCGCAAAGCCATCTTGACCTACCGCGCATCAACGAAGAACTCTTCGCGCTTTCCATGACGGAATACAAGTTCATCAATTATATCCGCAGCCACGCGACCATCGAAGAATGCGGACTGGTCACGATCTTCCTAACGCTGAAAACGCTGGAAGAACTTGAGATCAGCCCCAATTCGGCCAAAGAGCGGATCGGGGAATTGGGCAATGTCCGGGATTTCGAAATCTGGGCGATGTTCATCGAAACCGAAGACCCGTCCATTATCCGTTTCAACGGAAGCCTACGTTCACGTAAAGTCATCATCAACGATATCGCCCGTCGCTATGGCGGGGGCGGACATCAGCATGCGGCCGCGGTCAAAGGGATCGATGTGGAAACATCGCGAACCTTATTGGCCGAACTCCGGTCACGCATCAAAGGAGAATCATGAGTAAGAAGTATCGCACCGATTTCGCTTGGGCGTTCGAAGGGCAGAAAGCCCGCGGAGCCAAGAAATCATTGATCACATCCTTGTTTCTCGTTCTGCTTTTAGCCTTCGTCGTCGACTACCTGACCTTACCCGCCTACAATCTGCGCAATTCCGGCATCTACCTGCTGTTTGCCTTTTACTTCGGCGTCTTCGGCATCTTGAATTTCCTGATGACCCAGAAGTTCTCCGGTCCATCCCGTCTTAGCTTGACGTTGAGCGGACTCTTGGTGGCGTTTGTGGTCGTGATGTCGATTTTGGGAAGCGAGTTCATCAACGCGGCCAAGTACCGCAACCAGATCGTCATCAGCGAAACCACCGACTTCTCCAGTTCCTTCGACAAGATCAGCTTGGCGAAGATCCCGGTCGTCGACCGCGACACCGCGATCCAGTTGGGCGACAAACAGATCGGTAAAGTGCAGGGCTTGGGTTCCCAGTTCAACATCGACCCCGCCTACACCTTGGTCAGCACCCAGGATGAAATCCTGCGTGTCTCCCCCTTGGAATACCAAGGCTTGATCAAATGGTTCCAAAACCGCGACACGGGCGTCCCCAACTTCGTTCGCATCAACGTCAACGATGCGTCGGATGTGGATCTGGTCTCCCTTGAGCAGGGGATGAAGTATGTCCCCAGCGCGTATTTCGACCAAGACTTATTGCGGCATGTCCGCTTTGCCTACCGTACGGAAATCCTCCAGGACTTCTCCTTCGAGATCGACGATGAAGGCAACCCCTATTACGTCATTTCCGTCGTCGAACCGGAAATCGGTTTGTTCGGCGGTTTGGATGCCGTCGGCGTCATCGTGGTCGATCCGATCACCGGCGACATGGAAAAATACAGCGTGGACGATGTCCCGGATTGGGTCGACCGTGTCCAACCGACCGAATTGGCCTGGTATCAGATCGACAACTGGGGTTACTACATCCGCGGTTTCTGGAATACGATCTTCGGTCAGAAGGACATGATCCAGACGACCGACGGCTATAACTATGTCTCCATCGACGGCTATACCTATGTTTTCTCAGGCTTGACTTCCGTCGGCGCCGACCAATCCATCGTCGGGTTCACCCTGATCAACCTTCACACCAAGGAAGCGATGTTCTACCGTATCGGAGGCGCGGACGAAACCAGTGCCATGAGCAGCGCCCAAGGGCAAGTCCAAGACCTGGGCTATCGCGCCACCTTCCCAGTTCTCTTGAACGTGGAAGGGCAGCCGACCTACTTCATCTCTCTTAAGGACCAAGAAGGCTTGGTGAAACTCTATTCCTTCGTCGCCGTCACGGACTACTCGTTGGTCGGCGTCGGACAGACCGTCGTCGCCGCCCAGATCGCCTACATCGAGAAATTGACCGAGAAGGGCATCATCGACGGAGGGTCTTCGCAGATGAAAACCATCGAGGCGAAGGTCGTATCGATCGACACGGCCATCGTCGACGGGAATTCAAACTACTACCTCCGTTTGGAAGGCTTGGATAAACTGTTCATCGCCCCCATCCGGATCGATGCGGAACTTCCCATCACCGCCATCGGGGACCTCGTTTCCGTCACATACTTGGACAACGAGTCCGCATCCCTGGTCATCAACGCTTTCGATAATCTCCAATACGACTACTAAGAACAGCACCGCTGTTCTTTTTTACACCCAATCCCTGTATAATGTACCTATGAAAGGAAGGTGAGCGACATGGCCGTCCATTGTTTGACCCGCAGCTGTTTCTCTCTGCTTCAAGGCACGATGACCCCGGAAGTCCTGGTTAAAACCGCCGTCGAAGCCGGATATCATGCCATCGCCCTCACCGACCGTAATAAACTGCACGGCGTCCCCGATTTCGTGAAAGCCACGCAGAAACATCAAATCAAGCCGATCTTGGGCATGGAACTCGACACCGAGATCGAAGGGTCGGTTTTCCCGTTCTTGCTTTTGGCAAAAGACGACGAAGGCTACCGCGGTCTGATGCGTTTAAGCACCCTGATTTCATGCGCCCCCTTCAAAGTGACGCTCGATGACATCGCGCTTTATCAAGAACATCTCTGGGTCGTCGCGTTCGGCGAGGGCGGGGTGTTGGAAGAAGCGATGATCAAGGAAAACCGTTCACGACTCGAGGAACAGTTGGTCTCGCTCAAACAGGTCATCCCGACAATCGTCGCCGCGTGTTCCTATGAGGAATCCTCGTTTTGGCATCTGCGCAACGATGTGTTAAGGGAAACCTGTCAACGACTAAAAATCCGTACCCTTGCGGTTTCCAAGGTCTATTACGCCAAACAAAGCGACGACACGACCTTCCGCGTCCTGAACGCGATCGGGACACAGCAAACCCTTTCCGACAAGAACCTTCCGTCATTCGAAGGAAGATGGATGCTTTCACCTGTTGAAATGGAACGACTCTATCCTGAGTCCGAGTTGATATTTAGCGATGAAATCGCCGCGTCGTGTCGTTACGACTTCAAACCCGTAGGGGTAAGGTTGCCTAAGTTCGATCTACCGCATGGGGTGGATGCGACCCAATACCTGACCCAGCTTTGTCTTCAAGGATTAAAGAAACGTTTGGATTCCGACCAACCCGATCCGGTATACCGGAATCGCTTGAAATATGAATTGGATGTCATCACCGACATGCATTTCGAGGACTATTTCCTCATCGTCTGGGATTTCATCCGCCATGCCCGCAAACAGTCGATCTATGTCGGCCCGGGACGCGGAAGCGCCGCGGGAACGCTTGTGGCCTATTGCCTTGGCATCACGCATGTCGACCCCATCAAATACAACCTTCTGTTTGAACGCTTCCTGAATCCCGAACGGATCTCCATGCCCGACATCGACATCGATTTTCCCGACAACCGGCGCGACGAAGTCATCGCCTACGTAGTCGAGAAATACGGGAAGAACCATGTGGCGCACATCTCGACCTTCGGTACTTTGGCGGCCAAACAAGCGCTGCGGGATGTCGGCCGGGTCTTGGGTCTGTCCGTACGCGACCTCGACATGATCTCCAAAACCGTCCCCAACACGCTGAAGATCACGCTGCCGAAGGCGAAGGAAGAAAGCAAACACTTTTCGCAGTTGATCGAGTCCAGTGAAAAGTTCAAAGAACTATTCGCCTATGCCTCCGAGCTGGAAGGCTTGCCCCGTCACGTCTCGACCCATGCGGCCGGAATCGTGCTGAGCGATGCGGACCTGTTGGACGTGATCCCCTTGGTGCAGATCGAAGCCGATCTGCTTTCGACCCAGTTCACGATGGAACATCTCGAGCCGATGGGCTTGATCAAGATGGACTTCCTGGGTTTACGCAACCTCACCATCATCGACGATGTGGTGACCATGATCAAAAAAGAGGGGATCGACCTCGATCCGCTGAAATTACCTTTAGACGATAAGAAGACTTATGAATGCATCGCAAACGTGGATACGATCGGGGTGTTCCAGCTTGAATCCGAAGGGATGAAGAGTTTGATCCGAAAGATGAAGCCGTATCGTTTCGACGACATCGTCGCAACGATCGCACTCTTTCGCCCCGGACCCATGGAAAACATCCCGGAATACCTGAAACGAAGGCAAAACCCCTCCAGCGTCGTCTATCCCCATCCCGACCTCAAGGACTTATTGAGCGATACCTACGGGATCATGATCTATCAGGAACAGATCATGCAGGTGGCGCAGAAGATGGCCGGGTTCAGTCTGGCGCGGGCGGATGTCCTGCGTAAGGCGATGAGCAAGAAGAACGCCAAGGAACTGGCGAAACTGCAGGAAGAATTCCTGAGCGGATGCAAAGCGAAAGGATACAGCGATGGCTTGGGGATCGAACTCTTCAACCTGATCGCAAAGTTCGCCAACTACGGCTTCAATAAATCCCATAGCGTCGCCTATGCGATGATCTCCTATCAGATGGCGTATTTGAAAGCGAACCATCCCGAACAATTCTTCGCCGCCCTCCTCAGCAGCGTCATCGGCAGCGAAACCAAAACCGCCGAATATGTCAACGAATGCCGCAGCCGCAACGTCGGCCTGTTGGCCCCCAGCGTCAACCGCAGCGAAGCGGGATACGTTCTGGAAGACGGATGGATCCGCTTCCCGCTGACCGTCATCAAAGGGGTCGGCATGGCGGCTTGCCGGGAAATCCTCAATGAACGAAGCACCGGTTTGTTTCTGGACTACTACGACTTCATCGCCCGCATCATGACCCGTCGCTTCAACCGTAAAAGCCTCGAAGCGCTGATCGATGCCGGCGCATTGGACGATTTCGCCATGACCCGCAAATCGATGCTGGCGTCGTTGGATGAAGCGATCACCTATGCGGACTTGGTCCGCATCGATACCTTGGGACAGTCCCGGATCGATTTGGATCTGGTCTCGCGACCGATCCCGATCAGCGTCGCCGATCTTCCGCAAGAGCGCAATGAACGGGAACGGGATGTCTTCGGATTCTATTTCTCCAGCCATCCGATCCTGCTTTATAAACAAAAATCGGGATACAAATGCACCCCGATCGTCAGTTCGACGACATTGAATTCAAACGTACGCTTCGCGGCGATGGTCGAGAGGGTCAAGACCCATCGCACCAAGACCGGACAGATGATGGCGTTTGTCTCCGTCAGCGATGAATCGGCGTTCTTGGATGTCGTCGTCATGCCGACGCTCTTGGACCGCACGCAGGAAATCTGGGTCAAAGGCACCTTGGTCGAGATCGACGGCAGGATCGAACAGGAGAATTCCTGCATGGTGAAGAACGTCAAACGCTTAACGACGGAAAGTTGATTTCACAAATCTTTCACAAGATAGGGATACACTAAACGAAAGGTGGTGTTATTATGGCAAGAATCCTCATCGTCGATGACGAAGTGAAAATCCGCGAAGTAGTCCGTGAATACGCGGAAGTTTCGGGATACGATGTCAAAGAAGCAAAAGACGGGCGCGAAGCCCTTGAACTGGTCGAGCGCGAAGATTTCGACGTGATCGTACTGGATATCATGATGCCTTATCTGGATGGGTTCAGCGCATGTCGCCAAATCAAGAAGATCAAGAACATCCCGATCATCATGTTGTCGGCCCGACAGGAAGAGTTCGACAAGTTGTTCGGATTCGAACTGGGTGTGGATGACTACGTGGTGAAACCCTTCAGTCCCAAAGAACTAATGGCACGCATCAAGGTCGTCATCGACCGACACACCGGCAAGGAAAACCAAACCATGACCTTCAACGGTCTCAATATCGACGTCGATGCACGCAACGTGTTCATCAACGGGGAAAAGGTCAACCTGACGCCCAAGGAGTTCGATCTTCTGTTGTTTTTGGTCAGAAACAAAAACACCGCGCTCTCACGCGATGTCCTGCTCGATAAAGTCTGGAACTACAACTACTTCGGCGACGACCGCACGGTCGACACCCACATCAAGATGCTGCGTCATAACTTGGGCGAATACCGCGATTATATCGTGACGGTCCGAGGGACGGGGTACAAGTTTGAAGTTCAGTAGTCGGATCCGCATTCGCACATGGTTTTATTTCATCCTACTCACCGTAGGTATTTTAGGAACACTCTGGATTTTCCAGATCGTTTTCATCTCCTCCTATTACCGCGACACCAAAGTCGATAACGTCCGCATGGTCGCCGACGAGATGGAATACGGGATCCTCAATAACGATCTGGATGTCGACATCCAGATCATGGCGGTCAGAAACAATGTCTGCGCCGTCATCTATAACGGTGAAGGAACCTTGCTTTATCAAGTCGACTCGGTCGGTTTGGGATGTTATCTGACCCAACGGGTCATCAAAAACCCCACCAACGTGTCGGATTACATCCAACGCACCCAAGAATCCAAGACTCGTGACTTCGTCCTTCCGCTGGAAAACATCCAGCTCAACCAAAGCATGTTGGTGTACGGAAGGGAAGTCGTCGCCGATTTCGGCAACTACTACATCTTCCTTAACGCGACGCTTGAACCCCTGGATTCCACCGTCAACATCCTCAAGGACCAATTCATCTATGTCACCATCGCCGTTTTCTTCCTTTCGACCTTGTTCGCCCTTTTGCTTTCCTCACGCATGGCCCGTCCCATCATCCAGATGAACCGGAGCGCACAGAAACTGGCGGAAGGGGATTACAAAGTCAAGTTTGAAAATAGCGAATACGGTGAAATCAGCCAATTGGCCGAAACCTTGAACTATGCGACGGAAGAACTCGGGAAAATGGACGAATTGCGCAAAGACTTGATCGCCAACGTCTCCCACGACATCAAGACCCCGCTCACGATGATCAAGGCCTATACCGAAATGATCCGCGATCTCTCCGGCAACAATCCGAAGAAGAGGGAAGAACACCTGGAGGTCATCTTGACGGAAGTGAACCATCTCGACCGCTTGGTCAACGATATGACCAAACTATCGCAACTTCAATCCAAGGTCTTGGAACTCGACATCAAGGAATTCGACATCGTTGAGCTGCTCGACCATAGCGTCAATCTGATGCAAGGCTTAATTCAGCAGGAACAGATCGACATCGAAGTCATGTCCTTTCCGAAAGTCATCGTGAAGGGCGACGAAGTGAAAATCGGACAAGTCATCTACAACTTCGTCAACAACGCGATCAAACACATCGGTCCGGACAAGAAGGTGTTGATGCAATTGCTGGTCGACGAGACCGTGCGCATCGAGGTCACCGACCATGGCGAAGGCATCGCGGAAGAAGATCTGCCCTACATCTGGGACCGCTATTATAAAGTCGATAAACACTATCAACGCCAAACCATGGGGACCGGCTTGGGTCTGGCGATCGCAGGCGCGATCCTGGACGCCCATCATGCGAAATTCGGCGTCGAAAGCAAGGTCGGCGAAGGCAGCACCTTCTGGTTTGAACTTCCTTTAGTGAAAGTCTATGAAAATGAATCCTGACCATGAAAAATCATGGTCTTTTTTCATCGAAAACGATATACTAGAACGAAAGAGGGCGATCTTGTGATAAAAACCGATTTTCTACCCGGCACGAATCTTCAATTCATCCAGCGCAAGGAGATGTTTCGGTTCAATTCCGACACCGTCGCGTTGTGCCGTTTCATGAACGTCAGAGCGAAAGACCGCATCTTGGATATCGGAACCAACAACGGCGTGCTTCTGGTCTATGCCTTGAAACAAGGAGGGAGCGAGGGAATCGGGATCGATCTCTTCGATGAAGCGATCGAGTTGGCGAAGCGCAACGCTTCGCTTAATTCAGTCGCAAACGCGACGTTTCAGGTTTGTCCGCTGGAATCCTTCAGCGACGGTACCTTCGATTTAGTCCTGTGCAACCCGCCTTATTTCAAGGAAGGTAGCGACCAGGGATCGAATCCTTACCTTAACGCCGCCCGGCATGAAAGCTCGCTCACCTTGGATGAACTGGCGAAACATGCGTTTCGCCTGCTTCGCGATCATGGCAGACTCGCCTTGGTCCATCGTTCAAGCCGGACCGCCGAACTGATCCGCGTCCTTGAATCTTATCGATTCGCGATTAAACGCATCCGCTTCATCCACGACGATGTGGATGCGGCATCGTCCGGGATACTCATCGAAGCACTTAAAAACGGGAACGACGGTTGCACCGTCGAAGCACCGGATGTATTTAAAAAAGGGGAAAACATATGACTGGGACATGGGTGAATTTCTTTGCGATCATCATCGGATCGCTATTGGGGCTATATCTGCATCACGGGATCTCGGATAAGATCTCCACGACCTTGATGAAAGGGTTGGGATTATGCATCATCTTGCTTGGCGTCCAAGGCTCGATCGGCGTAAAAGACCCGTTGATCCTCATCGCATCGATGGCGATCGGAGCGTATCTGGGCGAATGGATCGACATCGAAGATAAACTCGGCCGATTCGGACTCTGGATCGAATCCAAAGTCGCCAAGAACGCGAAAGGGACCTTCGCCACGGGTTTCGTCAGTGCCAGCCTCTTGTTCGGGGTCGGCGCGATGGCCATCGTCGGATCGCTCAACAGCGGTCTGCATGGCGACCACACGATCCTCTATACGAAAAGCCTATTGGACTTCATCGCTTCGATCATCTTCGCCTCTTCCCTGGGCATCGGCGTCCTGTTTTCTTCCTTCGTGATTTTAGCCTATCAAGGTTCGATCACGCTGATGAGTTCATTGGTCGCACCCTGGCTCAGTGAGGTCTTGATCCTGGACATGGGCATCGTGGGATCGGTGGTCATCATCGGTCTGGGACTGAGGATGCTGAAGATTTCGGACATCAAAGTCGCCAACCTGATCCCGGCGATTTTCCTGCCGATTTTAGTCCGTCCGGCCTTGTTTTACATCACGGAAACGCTCATTCCAAGGGTCGTCGAGTTCATCGCGAACTTCATTTGACGAAACGCCTGAAGCATGCTAAAATGTACTACGTTGCCTTTCTCAAAGGAACGCAACCGCACGGTACGGGTTTTCAAGTGTCTTTAAAAACCACCCATAACGGCGAGTCTCAACCCAGAAAAAGGAGGTGCAAACCATGTACGCAGTCATTGAAACCGGCGGAAAACAACTCCGCGTCGAAGTCGGAGCTTCCATTTTCGTAGAAAAATTGGATGTCCAAGAAGGCGAAGAAGTCATCTTCGATAAAGTGTTGGTCTATTCCAACCGTACGACCCGCTTCGGAGCCCCGTATGTAAAGGGCGCGAAGGTCACCGCGAAAGTCGAAAAACAAGGTAAGGACAAGAAGATCGTCATCTTCCGTTACAAACCGAAAAAAGGTTCGACCCGTCGTAAAGTCGGCCATCGTCAACCGTATACGAAACTCATCATCGAATCCATCGAGGCGTAGTCCAGATGATTACGGTGAGTGTCTCGTATCGATCTTCCACCATCCTCCATCTGTCCGTCACCGGACATGCGATGTCGGCGAAACGCGGCCAGGATCTGGTATGCGCAAGCGTCAGTTCGATCGCGACCGGTGCGCTCAATGCGCTGGATAGAATGGCTTCGAAGGCGTGCGACTTAACGCTCGTAAAGGGTGAAGACGCACTGATCGAAATCAAGGTGCTGGAAAACGGGAATCACGATGTCCAAATTATCCTCCATACTGTGCTGGCACAGTTGGAAACCATCGAAAACCAATATTCAAAGTATATTCATATCGCGAAACAGGAGGTGTAAAACCATGAAATTTGTGTTGGACATTCAATTATTCGCTTCTAAAAAAGGTGTCGGTTCCACTCGGAACGGCCGTGACTCCCAATCGAAACGTTTGGGCGCCAAGAAGTCGGATGGTCAATTTGCTAACGCCGGATCCATTCTGTACCGTCAACGCGGCACAAAAATTCATCCCGGTACCAACGTCGGGCGAGGCGGCGACGATACGCTATTTGCGTTAGTCGGCGGCGTCGTAAAGTTCGAACGCTTAGGAAAAAACAGAACGAAAGTTTCCGTTTATCCCCAAGCCTAGTCGTAAATCCCCGCTCTCGGGGATTTTTGTTTGAAAGGAGTCGCACATGTTCATCGATCGCGTCAAAATCAGAGTACGGGCAGGAAAAGGCGGCAACGGCATGGCATCTTTCCGTCGTGAGAAATACGTTCCTTTAGGGGGACCTTTCGGCGGGGACGGAGGCGATGGCGGTAGCGTCATTTTCGAGGTCGACACGAATAAGTCGACCCTTTTGGATCTACGCTTCAATAAACTGATCGCCGCCGAAAACGGCGGTAACGGTAAGAATAAGAAAATGTCGGGGGTTCGCGGTGAAAGCAGCATCGTGAAAGTCCCGCTGGGAACGATCGTCAGGGACATCAAGGACGACCGTATTTTAGCCGACTTGGTCCGTCCCGGACAACAAGCAATCATCGTCGCCGGAGGGAAGGGCGGACGCGGGAACTGGCATTTCGCCACCCCCCGCAACCCGGCCCCCGATTTCGCCGAAAAAGGCGCACCGGGCGACGAACTTGAAATCCTGGTCGAACTGAAACTCTTGGCGGATGCCGGTCTGATCGGTTATCCCTCTGTCGGTAAATCGACGTTTTTATCCGTCGTCAGCGCGGCACGACCCGAGATCGCGGATTATCCTTTCACCACCATCGTCCCCAACCTCGGTGTCGTGCAAGTTAAAGATGGACGTTCTTTCGTCTTGGCGGACCTGCCCGGATTGATCGAAGGCGCCAGCCAAGGCAAAGGTTTGGGTCACCAATTCCTGCGTCACATCGAACGCTGCCGCGTCCTGATCCATATCATCGACATGGGCGGGGTGGATCATCGGGACCCGGTGGAAGATTATCGGATCATCAACACCGAACTGGGTCTGTATCAGTTCCGTTTACTGGAGCGTCCCCAAGTGGTCGTCGCCAACAAGATGGATCTGCCCGAAGCCAAGGAAAACTTGAAACGCTTCAAGGAAGCGTTTCCGGATCTTCAAGTCTTCGAGACCATCACCTTGATCCGTGAAGGCTTGGATGACGTTTTGTATAAAACGATCCAACTCATCGAAACCACCCCTGAATTCATCCTGCATGAACTCAAGGAAGACGGCGTCCACTATAAGTTCATCCCGGAAGACGAACCCTTCATCGTTTCACGGATCGGCGATCATACTTGGCGCCTTACCGGCAAACGGATCGAACGTCTTTATGCGATGGCGGATATGAAGACCGACACCGATATCCAGCGTTTCGCACGTGCCGTGCGGAACATGGGCGTCGACGAAGCCCTGCGTAAAGCCGGTGCGAGCGACGGCGATGTCATCCAGCTTGCGAATACCGAATTCCTCTTTGTGGATTAGCGAAAGCGAATCCACTTTTTTTGTCTCTAGGGTCAAGGCATGGTATAATTGAACACGGTGATAACATGATTGCGTTCATATCCGGAAGAGTCCATAGTTTTACCCAAGACTGGGTGATCATCGAGAACCAAGGCATCGGCTACCGTGTCTTTTTCGCGCATCCCGAAGCCTTGTCCCTGAATCAGCAAGTCTCGCTGTATACCTATCATTACATACGCGAGGACGAACAAAGCCTGTACGGCTTTCAATCCATGGACGAGTACGACCTCTTCGTGAAACTGATCAGCGTCAAAGGACTGGGATGCAAAACCGCTTCCGGGATCTTGGCCGCTTCCACCTTCGAGCGGATCATCATGGCGATCGAAGTGTCGGATGTCGCGTATTTGAAAACGATGCCGGGGATCGGGGCGAAAACCGCTTCGCAGATCATCCTGGATCTCAAGGGAAAACTGGTTGCGACGCATACCAAGGAACAGACGGGCAACCCGCTGTTGATGGATGCGCTGGAAGCCTTGAAATCGCTGGGATACAAACCGGGTGAAATTTCGTCGATCCAGAAGGATTTGGTTCAATCCGATGCGAAGACCAGCGATGAATACGTCAAGGTCGCGCTGGGTCTCTTATTGAAGCGGAAGGTGGGGTAAGATGGAAGCGTTGTTATCGGCGTTCAAGGAACCCGGGGATGAAGAGGCAAGTCTGCGACCTTCGCGATTGAGCGAATATGTCGGCCAGGACCATCTCAAGGAAAACCTCAAGATTTTCATACAGGCGGCGACCAAACGCAACGAAGCGTTGGATCACGTCCTTTTATACGGCCCTCCAGGCCTGGGTAAGACGACTCTTGCCTATATCCTATCCAATGAAATGGGAGGGAACATCCGGATTACCAGCGGACCCAGCATCGAGCGTAGCGGCGACCTCGCCGCCATCCTCAGTTCGCTTCAGGCCGGGGATGTCCTGTTCATCGACGAAATCCACCGTCTTCCCAAAGTCGTGGAAGAAGTGTTGTATCCCGCGATGGAAGATTATTGCATCGACATCGTCGTAGGAAAAGAAGCCAGCGTCCGGTCGATCCGTCTGGATCTTCCGCCATTCACGCTTGTCGGGGCGACCACACGGGCAGGGGATCTGACCGCTCCGCTGCGCGACCGTTTCGGGATCGTCTCGAAATTGGAATACTATTCGATCGACGAGCTTTCGCAGATCCTGCGCCGTACGTCGAGGGTGTTGGAAACCGAAATCGATGAAACGGCGGTCCGTGAGATCGCCAAGCGCAGCCGCGGTACGCCGCGGATCGCGAACCGACTTTTCCGTCGCGTCCGCGATTTCGCCCAAGTCATGAACGACGGACGGATCTCGTTTGACATCGCCGAAATGGCGCTCAACCGGTTGAAAGTCGATAGTCTGGGCTTGGATGAAGTCGACATCCGTTATCTGAAAGGCATCATCGAACGCTTCAAAGGCGGTCCGGTCGGATTGGAAGCCCTCGCTTCCAGCATCCAGGAAGAACCGATGACCCTGGAAGACGTCTATGAACCCTATCTTCTTCAGTTGGGTTTCATCAATCGTACGCCACGTGGTAGGGTGGTTACGATGTTGGGCTACCAACACTTGGGCATCAACGTCCAGGACAATCTATTCGAATGAAAAAAGGGAGAATTCTCCCTTTTGTGATTTTATCACATAAAACAAGGTAAGCCTTTGGTATACTTTTCGTGGAGGTATCAACCATGATCCAATTAACCAATCAAAACTTTAAAGAAATCGTCCTCAATTCCGCCAAACCCGTACTCATCGACTTCTACGCCGACTGGTGCGGACCCTGTAAGATGATCAGTCCCGTCATGGAAAAGATTTCGACCACCCATCCTGAAGTCCTCGTCGTGAAATGCGATGTCGACGCCAACCAGGAATTGGCGATGAAATTCGGCGTACGCAGCATCCCGACGGTCGTCGCGATGAACAAGGGCGTGGAAGTCAACCGTAAGGTCGGCCTTGCCAACGAAAACGTCCTGCTTGCCTTGTTTTAAATGATTCTTTTCTTCAGGTTCTCCAGATCGACCAGCCTGATTTTCTTACGGGATTGATCGATCAAGCCTTCTTCCTGGAAGTATTTCAAGATCCGACTGACCACTTCCCGGGCGGACCCCAGGTCGTTGGCGATCTCTTCGTGCGTCAGCGTCAGTACGCTTGATTCCCGAATGACATATTGTTCGACGAGGAATTCCGCGATCCGCGATGGCATCGACGAGAAGACGATCTGCCGGATGACCCAGGTCAGTTGGCTGAACCGCGAGCGGACCAGTTCATTGAGATGATCTTTCAATGCGGGATAGCTTTGCGACACCGCACCCAGATAGGTCGTCGGTAACAGGATGACGATCGTCTCGATTTCCGCTTCGATCAAAAAATCCACGTTCATATGATGGAGAAGGCAAGAAGCGGTCATGACGCAGGAATCGCCGGGATAAAGGCGGTAAAGCGTGATTTCCTTGCCGTTCTCATCCTGCATATAGATCCTCAGTCTGCCTTGTTTCACTTTCATCAAGCCGTCGCATGTCTCGTCGTTGTTTTGGACCGCTTCATGCGCATCATAGCGCCGCCATGCGGCCGTCTGCGATAAGCGCATCAAAAGTTCGTCGTCGAGTTGACGTAAAATCGGAAATTCATCGCGTAGACTCGCGCTTGCCGCCAATTGTTTCATATCGACCTTTCAAGGAGGAACCCCATGTTTAACTTTCTCAAATCCAGCAACCTTTCCCAAAAACAAGCCCATGAAGAACTCGCCAACGACAAATCCATCAAACTGATCGACGTCCGTACCCGCGACGAATTCCGCGACGGCCACATCGCCGGTGCAGTCAACATCCCGCTCGACACCTTGACTGAACGATTGGAGAAGAGTCTCCCCGACAAGGACGCGAAGATCTTCGTCGTCTGCCTTAGCGGTTCGCGCGCTTCCAACGCCGTCTCCTACATGAAGCGCGTCGGCTACACCAATGTCTTCAACATCGGCGGGGTTTCCACCTGGTCGTTCGGTTTGGTTCGCAAGTAACCAATCTTTATTCTAGAAACAGAATTTCGTTGAGTTCTTCGACGCGGGTACAATAATGGTCCGCGTCTTTTTTTAGGGCGTCGCGGATCTCGTCGATGAAATGCGACCAGCCGGCCGCCACGAAAGGGATGTTGCGCTGGCGGACCATCGTCAACCCCAATTTCAAATCATCGACCATGATGCAGTCTTCCGGCTGCAGCCCAAGCAGATGCAAGGTCTGGTCGATCGGATAGGGATTGGGTTTACGTTTCTCTTCCCCCAGTTCCCATCCGAACACCAAATCCGGTTCGAAACCGAAATTATGACGGTAATCGCGGTTGATTTCATTGCTTTCCGAATGCGAAATCACGACGATCTTCCCGCCTTCGCTACGGAATTTCAAGAGGATTTCACGGATTCCGGGATATGCTTCAGGCGTATGCGCCCGCGTATATTTCTTCCAGATCGCATACTCTTCGACCATCTCGTCCTCATCGAACTCATATTTCGCGCATAACCCCATGAATCCGGGATGATAGCAGGTGGAAACGAAATCGATGATCGAAATCGGGTCTTCTTCGGGACGCAGCGACCTCAGCGTTTCCAAGAACGCGGGGTAGTGGATCTGCATCGTACTTTCGACGATCGTATCGTCATGATCCAACAGCAGACATTTGTATCGTAGCATAGGGCCTCCGCTTTTACTCATTCTACCAAACTTATTGCCATCCCGCCATCGTCTGTTCATCCCGATTTCAAGTTAAGCGGCAAGACGGATATGATATAATATCAAGGTACAAGGAGAGCCGACATGAAAGTATGCATTGCGACCGGGGGTACCGGTGGACATATCTATCCCGCAGTATCATTTGCACGTGCCTTACAAGAAAGCGACCAAACGACGGAAATCCTTTTCATCGGAAACAACGACCGCATGGAAGCGACGGAAATCCCGGCGTTGGGTTTTCGTTTCATCGGTTTGGATGCGAGAGGGTTCAACGGTTCGATCTTCGCGAAACTCAACGCCGCCATCAAGATGCTGAAGAGCCGAAGCAAGGCGATCCAGATCCTCAACGAATTCAGACCGGATTTCGTCGTGGGTTTCGGCGGATACGTCAGCGTTCCCGTATTGAGCGCCGCCCAAGCCTTGAAAATCAAAACCATGCTTCACGAACAGAATTCCTACGCGGGGAAAGCCAACCGCGCACTGGCTCCGAAGGTCGATGCGATCGTCACCTGTTATCCGGAAAACGCCGGACAATTCCCGCATGATAAGACCCATCTTTTGGGGAATCCACGGACGTTCGAACTGAAGAAAAGCCAGGCGGATCCTAAAATCCTAACGACCTACGGATTGGATCCACAATTGAAAACCGTCTTGATCGTCATGGGATCCTTGGGGAGCGAATCCGTGAACGACGTCATGGTCGAAGTGTTGGAGAAACTGCGCGGCGCTTCCTTCCAACTGATCTATGTGACGGGGAAGAAACACTATGAACGTTTCATCACAAGGATCGACGAGGACGTCAACCTGAAGATCGTCCCTTATGTCGATCAATTGAAGTTGATGCAGGTCGTCGACCTCATGGTTTGTCGCGGCGGAGCGACCACCGCGGCGGAAATCACCGTCGTCGGTCTTCCTTCGATCATCATCCCCAGTCCCTACGTCCCCAACAACCATCAGGTTCTCAATGCGAAGTCACTGAGCGATTTCGGCGCGGCGCTGATGATCGAGGAAAAAGACATGAATGCCGATCGTTTGGTCAAAGAAATCACCGCGTTGGTCCAACACCCCGAGCGACTTCAAGCCATGGGCAAGGCGGCGAAAACACTGGGGAAACCCGATGCCGCCGAAGAGATGATCAAACTCATGGAAAAGATACTGAAGGGGAACTAAATGGAAAACTTCTTAACCCGTTTGCGTCAATATGCGACGGTCGATGAATATGTCGCGTTTTCCGTGATGACGACGATGGGCGTGGGCGGAGTCGCACGCTATGTCGCCTATCCGAAAAACGAGTTGGCTTTATGTGAAATCCTCAATCTGACGAAGCAAGCCGGCGTCATGGTGAAAATCATCGGGAAAGGGTCGAACATCCTTGCCTCCGATGATGATTTCGACGGACTTGTCCTTCGGTTGGATCGTACGTTCACCGATGTTTTCTTCGAAGAGGAAGGCGCCGTCGCGCAAGGCGGAGCGAGCTTGATCGCATTGAGTTACCAGGCGATGAAAGCCGGATTGTCCGGATTGGAATTCGCCTGCGGGATTCCCGGAACCCTCGCCGGTGCGATCTATATGAATGCCGGAGCCTATCAAGGATGGATCGGGGACCTGGTCGAAGAAGTGGAAGTCCTCATCGACGGGAAACCGCGATGGATTCCCGGTAAATCCTGCGAATGGGGGTATCGTACCTCCGTTTTCCAACACCACCCCGACTGGATCATCCTGGCCGCGCGCCTGAAACTTAAGAAAAAAGACCCGGAAGAGATCCGTCAGCTCATCGACCAACGGCGTACCCGCCGGATCGAATCCCAACCCTTGGATTTCCCCAATTCCGGCAGCATCTTCCGCAATCCGCCCAAGCATTTCGCCTGGGAATACATCGAAGCCTGCCACCTTCGCGGAAAGAAAGTCGGAGGGGCTCAGATATCAAACAAACACGCCAACTTCATCATCAACGTCGACCATGCGAAAGCGGTCGATGTCGCCGCTCTGATCACCATCATCCAAGACGAGGTGAAACGGAAGTTCGAGGTCGAATTGCATACCGAAGTCGAATTTTTCAATTGGAGGAAAACCGATGAAGTTCAGTAAGGATGTGGCATCGGTCGACGATCTGATCGCCAGACGCAAAAAAGAACAGAAACAAAAACGATTGAACCGTTTTATGGTTGTCTTTTCTTTGCTTGCGTTCACCGCCGTTTCTTCTTTCGGTTTGTATTCCTATTTCACCTCATCGTTGTCGACGGTCCATGCGGTGTTGATCTCGGGCAATCAGATCTACAGCGACGAAGCGATTTTACAGCGCAGCGGTATTTCTTACGACGATTGGTTTCTCGCCGTCAACGCCTCCACGCTGCGAAAACTTCTGGCTGATGATCCATTGATCCAGGATGTGGACGTCCGACTTACGAAAAACAACGAGATCGTCATTCAGGTCATCGAAAACAAAGTGACCGCGATTTGGATGGACCAAGGCAAAGTGGTTCTGGCGGACGGGAGTCTGTTGGAAATGCAGGTGGATTATGCGAAAGCTTGGTTGTTTTCACCCGGGATCTACGGCTATGCTGAAGAGGAAAGTCTGAACGAACTCGTCGCCGCCTTGAACGTACTGACTTCGTCTTCGTTGGGGAATGTATCCGAAATCCATCGTCATCCGACATCCTACGATGAAAATTACGTGAAAGTCATCATGCAGGATGGCAACCGGGTTTATACCGGTCTGTCCACCCTGGACATGCTGGAAGAGTATCCGCGGATCGTAAACGCCCTGAATACCGCGAATTCATGCATCTTTTTCGACGAAATGACACGTACGGCCTTTAGTCAACCTTGTGAGAACTAGCTTTGTATTTCATAAAAGAGTCTGCTATAATAGCAATGCTACAAAGGAGGAAGATGTATGTCAATTGATCGCATCACCAAATTAGGGAACATCAATATCAGCCAGGAAGCCATCGCGACCTTGGCCGGCGGCGTGGTGACCGAGTGTTACGGTGTTGTGGGGATGGCATCGCAAAAAGTCCTGAAAGACGGAATTGCGGAATTGCTGAAAAAAGAAAACTATTCAAAAGGGGTCGTCGTGCGCAAAAGCGAAGCGGGGTTTGAGATCGACCTATATATCGTCATCAGTTTCGGCGTTCGGATTTCCGAAGTCGTCACCGAAGTACAGAAAAAAGTAAAGTATATTTTGGAGAAGACGCTTGAACAGGAATTCGTTTCCATCAACGTTTATGTCCAAGGCGTACGCGTCGTCGCATAACGGAGGAAACATGAAAACGATCAACGGCTCAGTGTTCAAGGACATGTTGGAGAGCGGTGCGAATAATCTCACCAACCACCATCGTGAAATTGACGCGTTAAACGTATTCCCGGTTCCGGACGGAGATACGGGCACAAATATGAATCTGACTTTCACCTCCGGTGTGAAAGATGCCAAAGCGGTCCTAAACGACAATGTCGGGGACATCGCCAAAGTTCTATCTAAAGGATTGTTGATGGGTGCCCGCGGGAATTCCGGGGTCATCCTTTCCCAGATTTTCCGTGGCTTTTACCAGTCGGTCGAAGGGAAGGGCACCTTGAGTGTCAAGGATGTCGCCGATGCGTTGGTAAAAGGGACGGAAGTCGCCTATAAAGCGGTCATGCGTCCGGTTGAAGGAACGATTCTCACCGTCCTGCGTGAAAGCGGCAAGCAAGCCCAGGATTTCCTACTCTCGCATCCGGATAAGGATATGATCGAATATTTCGACTTTCTGATCCAAAGCGCCCATGTCTCCCTTCAGAACACGCCTGAATTGCTTCCGGTACTGAAAGAAGTCGGAGTCGTCGATAGCGGCGGTGCCGGCTATGTCACCATCCTTGAAGGATTCAGACTTGGTTTATTGGGGACGCCCGTCTCGTTGCTTGAAAAGACCGAAGGCGGCCATGGCGTCCAATCCGAATACGAAAACGACGAATTCGGGTATTGTACCGAATTCATCATCAAACTCAATCCGGAAACCATCGAGATCTTCGAAGAGGAAAAATTCCGTCAAGCCTTGGCCCGTCTGGGGGAATCGATCGTGGTCGTGCAGGACGAAGAGCTTGTCAAAGTCCATGTCCACACCCTGACACCCGGCGATGCACTCAACTTGGGTCAACGCTACGGGGAGTTCTTGAAACTGAAGATCGAAAACATGCAGGAGCAACACCAACACTTGGTCGACGGCACCTTGCTTGAAGTCAAGAAAACACCGAAGAAGAAATACGCGCTGATCGCCGTCGCCGCAGGGGACGGGATCAAGAAACTCTTTGAAGAATATCGGGTCGACGTCGTGATCAGCGGCGGACAGACGATGAACCCTTCCACCGAAGATTTCGTCGCCGCCTGTCAAAAGGTCAATGCGGACCACATCTTCATCCTTCCCAACAATTCCAACATCATCCTCGCCGCCCAACAGGCGGAAAGCATCCTGGATGAAGTGGATGTCCGGGTCTTGCCGACCAAGAGCATCCCGCAGGGATTGAGCGCATGCATCATGTTCAACCCGCAGGTTTCCGTCGAAGAAAACATCGGCGAGATGCTGCAGGCCATCAAACATGTCAAAACCGGTCAAGTCACCTATGCCATCAAAGACACCGTCTACGAGGGCAGGGACATCAACGCCGGGGACTATATGGGGATCGCCGAGAAGAACATCGTGGTTTCCACCAACGATAAACTTGTCGCGACGAAATCCTTACTTGAAACCTTAGTCGACGACGACAGTGAAATCATCACCGTCTTGGTCGGCGAAGACGTCAGCGACGAAGAAGTCGCCGACATCCAATCTTTCATCGAAGAACGGTTCCCGAGCGTCGAAGCGGAAATCGTACAAGGGCAACAGCCAGTCTATTCCTTCATTTTCGGAGTCGAATAAAGGGTTCTTGCCCTTTTTCGTAGAAACCATGGACTTTAAAGAGCTGAAATGCAGTCCGAACTTGATCTTACGATTGACGGAAGCGGGTTTCGATACCCCCGAGAGTCTTCTTTATCATTACCCGACACGGTATGAGGAAGTCAACCCGCTTCCGTTTTCCTCATGGAAAAAAGGGGATAAGATCGTCATCGAAGGGCAAATCATCCCACCTGTGAAAACGGTCAGGGTACGCTCGACGCTTCAAATCACGAAATTCCTCTTCCAAACCGAAGAGAACATATTTCAAGTGACGATCTTCAACCGACCTTGGGTTTCCAACATGAAATCAACGTTCACCTTGTTTGGCAAGTACGACGGCGACCTCAAGATCACCGCGACCCAATACAACGGACAAAAGATGATCGACCAACTCGGGATCCATCCCGTCTATGCGCTACGCAAGGATGTCACACAGAAAGACATCCTCCATGTCCTGGATCGGCTCTTCGAACGCTTCGAATCCGTTAAAATCCTGGACCTGCCCTCAAGTCTTCGCACTGCTTATCGTTTATTGCCCATGAAACAGGCACTGAAATTCATTCATCGCCCCACTTCGATGGAAGAAGTCAACCAGGCGGCGCGTACGTTGAAGTACGAGGAGTTTCTTCGGTTCACGACGAAACTGAGGTGGATGCGGGACGAACGGATCGCAAGCGACTTCGGTAAAATCAAGGTTTTCGACCGACGGATGATCGAAGACTGGACGAAACACCTGCCTTTCGAATTGACGGAAGGCCAACGCGACGTCCTGAATGAAATCCTCGATGACCTACAGTCGTCCAAACGCATGTATCGCTTACTCCAAGGGGATGTGGGGAGCGGGAAAACGGTCGTCGCCGCCTTGGCCATGTATGCCAGCGTCCTCTCCCATCACCAAGCCGCATTGCTTGTCCCGACCGAAATCCTCGCCTCGCAGCACTTGACGACGCTAAAAAGCTATCTTCCGACGTCGATCCGGATCGAAGCGCTCTATTCGGCACTACCCTCGGGTGTCAAACGCGATATCCTGTCACGACTAGAAAAAGGCGAGATCGACATCATCGTCGGAACCCATTCGCTTATCCAGGACGACGTGAAATTTCAAAACTGCGGGTTGGTCGTCGCCGATGAACAACATCGTTTCGGAGTCAAACAACGTCAAGCATTGGGCGCGAAAGGGGACAAAGTCGATTTCCTCCTCATGAGCGCGACCCCGATCCCGCGTACCCTGGCTTCCTTCGTGTTTGGCGACCTGGATGTCTCGACCATCAAGCAATATCATGTCGGCAAACCCAAAATCGTCACGCACGTACTTCAAGGGAACAGCATCCAACCGATCTTGAAGGAACTCTTGGATGAAATCAAGAAAAAGACGCAGATCTATGTGGTCTGTCCGGCGATCGAAGAAGACTCCGAACTGCGCAACGTGAATTCGATCACCGCGAGTTTGAAGAAATACTTACCGAAATCGATCACGATCGATCAACTCCACGGCAAGTTGTCCAACGAAGCCAAAGATAACGTACTGAAGAACTTTCTGAACGGGGAAACCGACCTTTTGGTCTGCACCACCGTCATCGAAGTCGGTGTCAGCATCCCCAACGCCAACGTCATGGTCGTCTACGACAGCGACCGCTTCGGTCTTTCGCAATTGCATCAGTTGCGCGGAAGGGTCGGACGGGGAAGCATTGAAGGCAAATGTTATTTGCTAAGCGATAGCGAAGATCCGCTGACGCTAGAGAGGCTTGGCATCCTGAGCGAAACGGACGACGGGTTTACGATCGCCAACAAAGACTTGGAACTCCGCGGACCGGGCGAGATGCTTGGGATCAAGCAGAGCGGGATTCCGAGTTTCCTGATCGCCAACGTCGTACGCGACATCAACATCCTGAAAACCGCCCAACAGGATGCGGCGGAGATGCTGAAAAGCAAAGATCCTGAAATCATAAATTGGTTGACCGTCCTTAAAAATTCACAAAACAAGGACCAGGCTTTCTTGGATTAAGGTATAATAAAGAACGAGGTGACTCCCTATGAATCTAGCAATCGATGCGATGGGCGGGGATGGCGGCAGCGCCGTCGTCGTACAAGCCATCAAGAATGTACACTTAACCCATCCCGACATCCGTTTCACGGTTTTCGGCAATCAGGACGAACTCAACGACCTGACGTCTTTTTGCACCGTCGTCCATACCACGCAAGTCATGAGCATGGAAGAAGGTCCGTTGGCGGTACGCCGCAAGAGCGATTCTTCGATGATCAAGGCGATCGAATCCGTCAAACAAGGACAGTGCGACGGGATCGTCAGCTGCGGGTCGACCGCGGCGCTTCTCGCCGCTTCTCTACTGATCCTTCGAACCTTCGAAAACCTTGAACGACCGGCGTTGACGATCACGTTCCCGACCTTGAAACATACCTTATGCGACATGTTGGATGTCGGATGCAACGCGGAAAACAGCAGCGAACAGCTGATGCAGTTCGCTCTGATGGGCCATGCCTATGCCAAAGCCGTCCACAATCTTGAACATCCCAAAATCGCGCTATTAAACATCGGATCCGAGGCGAAAAAAGGGGATTCCGTCCATAAAGACGCCTATGAGAAGATCAAAGCGCTTGAACACATCAACTTCGTCGGCAACATCGAAGGACGCGACCTGCTTAACGGGGATGTCGATGTCATCATCACCGACGGGTTCAGCGGCAACATCGCGCTGAAGACGATCGAGGGGACGATCTCCGCCTACTCCAGTCTGATCAAAGGGGTCTTCAAGTCCTCTTTCGTCGCCAAACTCTGTGCTCTGATCCTCAAAAACAAACTCATCGATATGAAACGCTACTTCGACTATCGCAAGTATGGCGGCGCCATCCTTGCCGGGATCAACCGTCCGGTCGTCAAAGCCCACGGGTCAAGCGATGTGGAAGCCTTCACCAACGCCATTCTCCTGTTGAGCCGATTGGTCGAAATCGACGTCGTCGACCGCATGAAGGAATTGTTATGAACTTAAAAACCTGGTGCGAAACGCATGCCATTCCTTACACCGGGTCGGCTTTGGTGGAACAGTCTTTCATCCATACTTCCTATCTGAACGAACATCCCGAAGAAGCAGGGGATAACGAACGTCTGGAATTCATCGGCGACGCGGTTTTGCAATTATGGACCGCCCGTGTCCTTTACCATGTCTCGCCCGTGATGCCCGAAGGGGACATGACCACGCTACGTGCACAACTGGTTTGCGAAAAGTCGTTGGCGGGGTATTGCCGGACCTTAGGATTGGGCGAATTCATGAAACTCGGGGTCGGCGAAGAGAAAACCGGCGGACGCAACCGCGATTCCTTATTGGCGGACGTGTTCGAAGCCTTCATCGGTGCGATCTATCTGGAATTCGGCTTCGATACGGCGGATCAAGTATTGCGCTTAGCCATCCCCGTCGCTTCGTTGACGAAAACCATGAATCTCGTGACCGATCATAAAACACGCCTTCAAGAAATCGCACAATCGGATGACCGCAAAACGGTGGTCTACGAAGTACTTTCCGTCGTCGGTCCCTCAAACAAACCCGAATTCGAAGTCGCGGTCCGGGTCGACGGGATCATTTTGGGAAAAGGGAAGGGCAACTCGAAGAAACGCGCCGAACAAGCGGCAGCCAAGGATGCATTGACCAAACTTGCGCTCTAGGAGGGACCATGAAAACGATCTGGGGTACGTTTGAAGGAAGAGAAATCGGAGTATACACGTTGGAGAACGAACAATTGCGCTTGGAAATCAGCGATTTCGGAGCGATCATCCGTTCTCTTTTCGTCAAGTCGTTTCAAAAAGACGTTGTCCTGGGCTATGAAACCCTGGCGGACTATGTCCGCGATACCAAGTATCTGGGCGCCACCATCGGTCGTTGTAGCAACCGGATCGAAAAGGGAAAATTCGTCCTAAACGGAAAACCGTACCAACTCGCACTCAACAACGGACCCAATCATCTTCATGGCGGCATCCTAGGTTTCAACAAGCGTATTTTCGACGTCCTCCATCATGACGAAACTTCGATCCTCCTTCGATACGTAAGCGCCGATCTGGAAGAGAATTATCCCGGGAACCTGGATTTCTCACTGAGCGTGAAGCTCGTGGAAAACCGGATCGAACTGGAATACCGCGGACTTTGCGACCAAGACAGTCCGTTCAATCCGACCCAACACAGTTATTTCAACCTCTCCGACGAAGAGACCATACACAATCATTCCTTACGAATCGATGCGGGCTTCTTCGCTCCGGTCGATCCTGACGGATTATCGCTCTATCCTCCTTGTCCCTGCCATGATGCGATGGATTTCAAATCCGCCGTCCTGCTGGGTAACCGATTAATTCAAGACGAACCCCAATTCCGTTTAGCCAAGGGCTTGGACCATCACTTCATACGCAATCTTCAAACCGATACGCCGTTTGTGGAAGTGACGTATCGTGATCGATGTCTACGTGTGTCGACCTCAAGTCCCGGCGCCCATGTCTATAGCGGGAATTATTTGGAATCAAGCGGAATCGGGAAAAACGGATTCGCAAACGGGTTCCGATCCGGAATCTGCGTCGAAACCCAGTTTTATCCCAATTATCTCAATAACGAAGCGACGCCAAAAGGGATCATAAAGGCGTTTGAACCCATGGTTCTGCATACGACCTGGGAATTCAAACGCATCACGGAGGAAAACCATGAATAGTCAACAACTCTTGACCGAAGTCCAATTCGGTAAATACGATCCGACCTTGATCCGACTTTACGGCGAAGATCATCTCATCCAGGCGAAACAAAGGATTCTTGAACTCTGCGAAGGGTTTTCGACCTTATTTAGCCCGGAAGCGGATGTCGTTTTAATCAGCGCACCCGGAAGGACGGAAGTCGGCGGCAACCATACCGACCATCAACGCGGAAGAGTGCTTGCGGCCGCCGTCCATATGGATGTCCTCTGCCTGGCAAGCCGCAATGCATCGTCGATCGTTTCGATCCGCTCCGATGGATTTGAAATCAAGGATGTCGATCTCGACGACCTCGGCGTCAAAGACGATGAAAAGTTTACTTCGGAATCCCTGATCCGCGGGGTCGCGGCGCGTTTATCGCAACTCGGCTATAACACCGGCGGATTCGATTGCGTCATCCACTCCACCGTCTTGAAAGGGTCGGGCATTTCATCTTCCGCCGCTTTCGAAGTCGCCTTGGGGACGATTTTCAATCATCTCTTCAACCAAGCCAGCATCGATGCCCCGACGATCGCAAAAATCGGCCAGTATGCGGAAAACGTCCACTTCGGTAAACCTTGCGGTCTGATGGACCAGATGGCGAGTGCGGTCGGCGGTTTCGTGGCGATCGATTTCTTCGACAAAGAAAACCCCGAAGTAAAGAAAATCAGTTTCGACTTCAAAAACAGCGGTTATTCCTTGTGTATCGTCGATACCGGATCGAGTCATGCGGATTTATCCGACGAATATGCCAGTTTCCCGATTGAAATGAAATCCGTCGCACGGTGCTTTAATCAAGAAGTGCTCAGCGAGGTCCAACCCGGGCGGTTCTTCAACGACATCCCCCGACTCCGCGAAGAAGTGGGGGATCGCGCCATCTTGCGCGCACTCCATTTCTTCCAGGAAACCGACCGTGTCCTGCTTGAAGTCGACGCCCTGACAAGCGGGGATTTCGACGCGTTCCTCGACTTGATCATCGAATCCGGACGATCCTCCTACATGTACCTTCAAAACGTCTTCGTCCCCGCGCAGACCCGCCACCAAAGCCTGGCGTTGGCGCTTTCGCTCAGCGAATCCTATCTGAAAGGACGGGGCGCATGGCGCGTGCATGGCGGGGGACTGGCCGGGACGATCCAGGCGATCGTCAAGAACGAAGACCTGCCCGGATATTGCGCGATGATGGAGGATGTCTTCACCAAAGGGTCCTGCCATGTCATGCGTTTGCGCGATGAGGGTGGCTATCGCATCATTTGATTTTCAAATAAATCAAGTCTATACATTCCGGCGTCCTTGATTTATGATATTTTAAGCATTCAGGAGGGCGAACCATGGCAGAAGAAACACTAAGACACGATGTGGAAGACGAAACGACACTGACGTATGAAGAAGCGGTGGCGGAAGCCAAGCGCTGTCTACAATGCAAACACAAACCCTGCGTCGACGGATGCGTCGCGCACATGAATATCCCCGAGATGATCAAAAAGTTCCTGGAAGGGGAAGGCGACGCAGCACGTAGCGTCGCGATTTCCGGAAATGCGTTCCCGCAAATCTGCGGACGCGTATGTTACCAGGAAATCCAGTGCGAACTCAAATGCGTTCGCAATAAAGTCAACCAACCGGTAAAAATCGGCAAGATCGAACGTTTCATCGGCGATACGTACAAGAATGCAATCCCGAAGATCAACGAACCGTATCTTGGGAAAGTCGCTGTCATCGGCAGCGGTCCCGCGGGACTGGCCGTCGTACGCGATTTGATTCAGGAAAACGTGAAAGTCGATGTGTTTGAAAAGAAAAACTACTTCGGAGGCGTACTGAGATACGGGATTCCCCAATTCAGACTACCCAACGAAATCGTCTTGAAACAGATCGAAGAATTGGAAAACGCGGGGGCGACGTTCAACCGCGACCAGAACCTCTCCAAAACCTTCAAATTGGCGGACCTTTTCGAACGCGGGTATGACGCCGTGTTCATCGGGGTCGGCGCATCGGCCGACAACTATCTCGATATTCAAGGGAAAACCTCGCCCAAAGTCGTCAGTTGGAAGAAATTCATGGAAATCGTCAATCTCTATGACGAACCGATGAAACATACTTTGTTTAGCGATGTTAAAACGATCACGTGCATCGGAGGCGGGAACGTCGCGATGGACGTCGTTCGCAGCGCCCGACGTCTGGGGATGCAGGCGCATTTGGTCTACCGCAGAACGGTCGACCGCATGCCTGCCCGCATCGAAGAAGTCCAGGAAGCCCATGAAGAAGGCGTTGTCTTCCATCCGCTCCGTGATCCCTTCTTGGTCAACCAGCGCGAAGACGGAAAGATCGAACTCAACTGCGTCGTCACCGAACTCCTTGTCGACGAACAGAATCCGCGCGGACTCATCAAAAACACACAGGAGAACGAAACCTTGCTTTGCGACATGGTCGTCATGGCCATCGGTTCATCCGTCCGCTCCTTGCATGAAGAAGGGTTAGAAACCGACGAGTACCATCGAATCTTGGTCGACGAGACGCAAAGAACCTCGTTGGATCGCGTCTATGCCGGCGGGGATGCGGTAACGGGGAGCCTGACCGTCATCCATGCATTGAAAACGGGCAAAAACGCCGCACGAAGCATCCTCAACCAACTCAGACAAACGAAGTAGAAAGGGAGTGGACTTTTGTCGACAAAGGATATATTCCAATTACTGGAAGAAATCGGATTCACCGTGGCGGACCGTCATCATTTCATGGACGGAAGCTATGATCGTCCACTCTACATGGTCCCCAGCAAGACCCTACGACTCACGATGCATCTTCGCAAGGCGCTTCCTTTCGATGTGTATACACGGATGAAGGAAGGCTTAAGCCAAAAAACCAACGGGGAAGTCGACCTTGTGATCCAAAGCGGAAGTTGCGACTTAAGCACCAATGAGATCCAACGCTATCTCAAAGCGATTTTGTTGGATCTGAACCTTCCGTTTGAGGGATCGATCGTGTTGGAGAACAATGCGATCACCTTCCTGTGTCAAGACAACCACCAGGAAGAACTGTTGATGGATTGCGCGGACGATATCACGGCCGGTCTTTCCGTTTTCGGAATCCCTTACCATATCGCGACACGGCGGATCGTTTCGGCGGCCAAGATCGAAGAGGTCGCACGGCCGCGATTCGAAGCCCAGCCCCAACAACAGCAACAACCCTACAGACGTAGATCGTCGAAACTTGAAGACTATACGCCGGTCTTATTGAAAGACATCAGTGACGGTTTAGAAAACATCCGCGTCAAAGGTCGGATTTTCAGCGTCGAGAACCAAATGATCAAGGGCAACACCACCCTGCGTCAAACCGTCTACATCCACGACGAAGACGATGCGATCTCCTGCATCCGCTTTACGGAAGAACCCGGGGAAATCGCGCGATATAACGAAATGAAAACCGGCGTGACGGTCGAAGTGTTCGGAAGCGCCCGCTACGACAAATACGCACGCGACGTCAATCTCTCCGTGCGGGATATCCAGATCACTTCGGATTGGATGAAGAAGGACGACGACGCGGCAGAGAAGCGGATCGAATTCCATCTGCACACCAAGATGTCCGAAATGGACGGGGTAAGCACGATCGAGGAATACATCCAACAAGCTTTCGATTGGGGTCATGAAGCCTTGGCGATCACGGACCACCTGAGCGTTCAAGCTTTCCCAAAAGCGCAAAACGCCGTCAAAGGCATCTTGAAGAAATACCCCGACAAGAAATTCAAAATGATCTACGGCGTCGAAATGAACATGGTCGACCCTGTCTTGAACATCGTGTCCAACGATGACCCGCGTTCTTTACGCGATGCGTCCTACGTCATCTTCGACTTGGAAACCACCGGTCTATCCAACCGTTACGACTACATCATCGAATTCGGCGCCGTACGCTACAAGCAGGGGGTCGTCGTCGACCGTCTGCAGATGTTTGTGAAACCGCCCGTAAGCATCCCGGCCTTCATCACCGAAAAAACCAACATCCGCCAACAAGACGTGGAAAACGCTGCGGGCGAAGAAGAACTGATCGACCGTTGGATCGAATTCTTCCGGGACGATGTCCTGGTAGCCCATAACGCCACCTTCGATATCGGCTTCATGAACGCGGTCTTACGCAGACACATGAGGCCGTTGTTGACAAATACGGTCATCGATACCTTGGATCTTTCCAGGGCGGTCCTGAAAGACCGCCGGTCCTATAAACTCGGTAATGTCGCGCGCAACTACAAAATCGCCTATGACGAAGAAATCGCGCATCGGGCGGATTACGATGCGGAATTATTGGGTCAAGTCTTTTCACGTATCCTTAACGAACCCGCGGTCGCGGGGTGTTTAAGGGTCGGCGACCTGCAACGCATACAGGATGAAGATTCCTTCAAGAAAGTCATGAAGAACCACATCGTCGTCTTGGCCAAGAACCAGCAAGGTCTCAAAGACCTGTTCGAATTGGTCACCCTGTCGCATACGAGTCGCTTGGCGACATTGGGAAAGGCGAAAAAAGACGATGAAGAATCCTCGGCCGAACCACGGATCACACGCGAAGATCTCCGAAGTAAGCGTTCGAACCTGCTTTTGGGCAGCGCATGCCTTAACGGGGAGATTTTCGACCTTGCGATGACGAAATCGCAGGAAGAACTGGAAAACGCGATGCGTTTCTACGACTACATCGAAGTCCAACCCCCCGAAAACTATCGCCTGTTGATCGAATCCAACGCCGTACAGACCCAGGAGAGATTGATCCTGATTTTGAAGGACATCATCGAAACCGCGGATCGACTGCGGATCCCGATCATCGCGACCGGCGACGCCCATTATGTCCAACGTTCGCAGAAGAAATTCCGCGACATCTATATCCAGTCCCAAGGGATCGGAGGGGTTCGTCATCCGCTCTACATCTACAACGCCAACCGACGTCGCATGACCGTCCAACCCGACCAACATTTCCGCACGACCGATGAGATGTTCGAAGCGTTTTCGTTCGTGGACCGTGCGACCGCGCATCGCCTCATCGTCGATACGCCGAAATACTTGGCTGAGAAAATCGACATCGTCTATCCGGTGAAAGACCGGCTCTATACCCCGACCATCGAAGGGGCGGATGTGAATCTCGCCACGCTTTGCCGCAACAATGCGATTCTGAAGTACGGAAGCCCTTTACCCGAAATCGTATCGAAACGGCTTGAAAAAGAATTGGATTCGATCATCAGCCACGGTTTCGCAGTCGTCTACTACATCGCGCATCTCTTGGTCAAGAAATCCTTGGAAGACGGCTATCTGGTCGGATCGCGCGGATCGGTCGGATCTTCGCTGGTCGCGACCTTGGCCAACATCACGGAAGTCAATCCCTTGGCACCGCACTATGTCTGTCCCGAATGCACCTATAGCGAATTCATCGACGACGGAAGCGTCGGCAGCGGGTACGACCTCCCCGATAAATTCTGTCCGAACTGTCATCATCTGATGAGCGGCGACGGTCAGGATATCCCGTTTGAAACCTTTTTGGGCTTTGAAGGGGATAAAGTCCCCGATATCGACTTGAATTTCTCCGGCGATTATCAGGAAAAGGCCCACGCCTACACCAAAGTCCTTTTCGGTGAGAAAAGCGTCTATCGCGCCGGGACCATCGGGACGGTCGCCCAGAAAACCGCCTTCGGCTATCTGCGCGGCTATGAAGAGGAAATGGGGGTCGAGACCCCGCGTCGTCAAGCCTACAACCTTTACATCGCCACGGGCTGCGAAGGGGTCAAACGGACCACCGGACAGCACCCCGGCGGCATCATCGTCATTCCTCAGGACATGGACGTCCACGACTTCACCCCGGTCCAATTCCCGGCCAACAACGCCAACTCCGATTGGCTGACCACCCACTTCGAATTCGGCGACATCCATGACAACGTCCTGAAACTCGACATCCTAGGCCATGTCGACCCGACCGCCATGAAACTGCTTGAAAAGTTCTCGGGGATCGATCCGAAAACCATCCCGATGAACGACCCCGAGGTCATGAACGTTTTCTCCTCGATCGCGCCGCTCAAACTCGATCCGCGCAATTATTCCAAGAAAACCGGAGCTGTCGGACTGCCCGAGTTCGGGACATCGTTTGTTCGACAGATGCTTGAAATGACCAAACCCAAGAACTTTTCAGACCTGGTCCGTATTTCGGGTTTATCCCATGGCACCGACGTCTGGCTGGGCAACGCGAAATCCTTGGTCGAGCAGGGGATGACCCTGCAAAACGTCATCGGGTGCCGAGACGACATCATGGTCAGTCTAATCCATATGGGATTACCGCCGAAGAAAGCGTTCGACATCATGGAATCCGTCCGTAAAGGCAAAGGCCTCAAGGACGAATGGAAGCAGCTGATGAAGGAAAAGAACGTACCCGACTGGTACATCGACTCCTGCCTTAAGATCAAATACATGTTCCCCAAAGCGCATGCGGTCGCCTATGTCCTGATGGCCGTGCGCGTCGCATGGTTCAAGGTACATCACCCCGAATATTATTACGCCGTCTTCTTCTCGATCCGCTGCACCGCCTATGAAATCGAAACGATGATCAAGGGCGGCGAATCCATCAACGCACGCATGAACGACATCAGTCAACGTCTGATGGACAATGAACTAAAGAAAACCGTGACGTCGAAAGAACTGGATTTGATGACGACCCTTGAAGTCGCCTATGAAATGGCGTGCCGCGGTCTGCATTTCACCAACATCGACCTCTACCGCTCGCAAGCCAACGAGTTCATCGTCGATCCCCAGCAAGCCAACCGCATCATCCCGCCCTTCACCGTTTTGGACGGATTGGGGCTCAACGTCGCGAAGTCGATCGTCGAGGAACGGGAGAAATCCCCCTTCATCTCCAAAGAGGATCTTCTCTCGCGCACCCTCATCAACAACACCCAGCTCCGCAAAATGGAAGTCATGGGCGTGCTGTCCGGCATGCAGGAAGAGAACCAGATGTCCTTGTTCTAAGACTTGCATTTTGACATGAAATCGCTTATAATTATGACGCATAGAAAACAGGGAGTGGTTCGCCACTCCTTCGTTATTGTTTGAGGGAGAAAAATGAAACCATTGGAAGCCGTCTCAGCACTCATCGAACCGATTTTACGCGCCCAGGACCTACGTCTTTCGGAGTGTAAATGGGTCAACCAATCAGGCATGCAGATCCTGCAAGTCGCTATCATGCGCCCTGACGGATCGATGGATCTGGACACCTGTGCCATGATCTCGCAGCAAATTTCCGATCTTCTGGACCAACACGAGGAAATCTCGACGTCCGAGTATTATCTGGAAGTTTGTTCCCCGGGAGCCGAACGCGAGCTCAAAGGGGAAGAGGACATCACGTTAAGCGTCAATAAAGACGTGTTCATCCGTTTCCATCATCCCATCAACAAGATGTTGGAAACGACCGGGACCTTGCTTTCTTACGCGAACGGAAAAGGCACCTTGTCCTATCGCGACAAATCCTTGACCAAGACGCTTGAATTCGCAAACGATAACATCAGTTATATCCGATTGGCTGTTCGCCTTTAACGGAGGAAAGAGGAAAATGAACTTCAAAGATTTTTTAGCGGCCATGCAAGCCATCGAAGGCGACCGCAACATCTCCAAAGAAATCGTCCTGGCGGCACTGCAGGAAGCCTTGGCGAAGGCCTATCGGAAACATATCGAGATCCCCGATGCCTTGGTCGCCGTCAATATCGACGAAAAGACCGGTGAGGTCAGTCTGTACCAACAATATTTAGTCGTGGAAGAAGTCGAAGACGAAGAACTGGAAATCTCGTTGGCGGATGCCAAGGCGAAGATGCAGGAACTCGAACTCGGCAGCCTCTACAATGTCAAAGTCAACATCGACGAGCTGGGACGCGCCGCGGCCTTGCTTGCGAAGAACGTCATGAAACAAAAGATCCGCGAAGCCGAAAAGCAAGCGGTCTACGATGAATACATCGATAAACTGGATGAAATGGTCATCGGGATGATCGAATCCGTGGAAGAAAAGTTCGTCGTCGTCAACCTGGGTAAAACCTTGGCGATGATGCCCAAAGCGGCGCAGATGCCCAACGAAACCTACAAAGAAGGACAGAAAGTCCGTCTTGTCATCACCGAAGTCAGCAAAGACACCAAAGGGGCGCAAGTCTTGGTTTCGCGCGCCGATGCGAAACTTGTGAAGCGTCTGTTTGAAAAAGAAGTGCCTGAAATTTTCCAAGGGATCGTCGAAATCAAGGCGATCGCCCGTGAAGCCGGCGAACGTACGAAAATGGCGGTCGCGTCGAAACGCGACGACGTCGATCCGATCGGTGCCTGCATCGGTCCCAGAGGACAGCGCGTACAAGTCGTCATCGAAGAACTGCGCGGCGAAAAGATCGACATCTTCGAGTGGAGTGAAAACATCACCGAACTGATCAAGAATTCACTGAGTCCCGCTCAGATTTTAGCGGTTCTGCCGTCGGGTGAAAAACGCGGCCTTCTGGTCATCGTCGACGATAGCCAACTTTCCCTCGCCATCGGTAAAAAAGGGAAGAACGCCCGTTTGGCCGTCCGTTTGACCGGACTGCGCATCGACATCAAGTCCAAGACCGAAGTCGAAGAACAAGGCATGAACTGGAAGAAACTGGCGCAAGACTATGCCATGGAACTGGAAGCGAAACAACTCGAGAAGAAAGCGCAGAAGTTGGCGGAAGAAAAGGCCAAACTCGCAGCGCTGGAACCGGCCGTTCAACCGGTCGTCGAAACCCCGGCCGAACAAGAAGTCGAAGTCGTCCCCGTGGTCGAAGTCGCCAAGCCGACCGCCGAAGTGGTCAAACCGATCGTCGAGACCGTGAAACCGACGTATATCATCGACGTCCCGGTCCAAGAACCGGTCGTCGAAAAATCGCGTCCCGCCTACAAGCCGACACCGAAACCGGTCGAACCGGTCGTCAAGGCCCAACCGAAGGAAAAAGCCCCGAAGAAGGAACTCAAGGAACGCGCAGGCTATGTCTCGCGTTTGGAAACCGTCATCGACGCACCGAAAACGCTTGAGAAGAAAGATGAGAAACCGATCCGCAAGAAACCGAAATCCGAAGCGGAAGAACGCCGTCTGCGCGCTTCCGATATCCGTAAGGATAAGGATTACGATATCAAGCCGGAATATACGCCGGAGGAATTGGAAGAAATCGCGAAACAACAAGAACTCGAAGCCAAGAACACGTGGTACGAGGAAGAGATCGATTTCGACGAATTCGAAGATTACTACGAAGAAGAATAACGAAAGGGAGGTGTGGTCATGAAGAAGATCCCGATGCGCCGCTGCGTCGCGACCATGACGCAGTTGCCGAAGAAAGAATTGGTCCGGATCGTACGGACCCCCGAGGGTTTGGTCAAAGTCGATTTGACCGGACGTAGCAACGGACGCGGCGCCTATTTGGCGAAAACGCCCGAAGCCATTGAAATCGCGAAGAAAAAAGGGGCGCTGGCACGCGCCTTGGAATGCGAGATCCCTCAAGAAATCTACGATGAACTCAGGAGCCTTGTGGATGGCAAGTAAAGTCGCCAACACGCTGGGCTTGGCGAAGCGCGCCGGTTTCGTCTTGGTCGGAAGTAAGATGATGGACGGGATCCGGACACGCAAGTTGTCCGCGGTCATCCTGGCCACCGACGCTTCCGAGCGGACCAAGAAAGTCGTCAACGATAAGTGCCGTTATTATGAAATCCCCTGTTATGAACATCTGAGCATGCCCGAATTGTCTTCGGCGCTCGGATTCAGTCATATCGCCGCCGTCGGGATCACCGACGAAGGGTTTGCGAAACTCGCCGCGGCCAGCATCGAAATGAGGTAAAAGTATGAAAAAACCGGTTAAAAGAGGGAATCAACGCCGACCCCAACAACACAAAGGACACAGTACCCCTGCACAGCAGTTCACGCCGCGTCCGCGGGTCGACATGGTCACCAAAATCACGTATACGGATGGCATCACCGTCGGGCAGTTCGCTGAAAAGCTAAACCGCAACTCCAGCGATATCATCAAGCTGCTCTTCCTATTGGGCAAGATGGTCACCATCAACACCAGTCTGGATGAGGAAACGATCCAACTCATCTGTATGGACTACAACGTGGAAGCCACCAAGGAAATCGTCGTCGATCCGGATAGTCTGGAAGACGAAACCGTCGAACTCGAAGCGAATTTGGCGGAACGCCCTCCGATCGTCACGATCATGGGACACGTCGACCACGGGAAAACGACCTTGCTCGACACGATCCGCAAAACGAAAGTCGTCGACGGGGAATTCGGAGGCATCACCCAGCATATCGGGGCCTACCAGGTTTCCGTCAACGGCAAGAAAGTGACCTTCCTGGATACCCCGGGACACGAAGCGTTCACCGCCATGCGTGCCCGCGGCGCCAAAGTCACCGACATCGCGATCATCGTGGTCGCCGCCGACGACGGTGTCATGCCGCAAACCAAAGAAGCGGTCGACCATGCCAAAGCGGCGGGCGTACCGATCATCGTCGCTGTCAATAAAATGGATAAACCCGGTGTCAACACCGAAAAGATCATGAACGGGATGGCCGACCTCGGCCTGACCCCGGAAGAATGGGGCGGGGAAACGATTTTCGTCAAATGTTCCGCTAAGACAGGCTTGGGCGTCCATGAACTCTTGGAAACGATTCTGGTCGTCTCCGAAGTCCAAGGATTCAAAGCCAACCCGAAGCGCATGGCGACGGGAACCGTCATCGAAGCCCGTCTGGATAAAGGACGCGGTCCGGTAACGACCTTGCTTGTGCAAAACGGTACCTTGAATACCGGCGATATCATCGTCGTCGGCGCATGTTTCGGGAAGGTCCGTAAAATGACCGACGACCGCGGACGTGAAATCAAGAAAGCCGACCCCGCGATGCCGGTCGAGATCATCGGTCTCAACGACGTCCCGGTCGCAGGCGACATCTTCAAAGTCTTCGACAACGAACGCAAAGCCCGTGAAATCGCGGAAAGCCGCTCGCAGACCAAGATCGAAGCTGAACGTAAACAATCCTCCGCGCTTTCCTTGGATGATCTATCCAAGCAAATCGCCGACGGTGTCGTCCAGGAAATCCCGGTCGTCCTCAAAGCCGACGTTTCCGGATCCGCCGAAGCGGTCCGTCAATCCTTAGAGAAGATCGATGTCCATAACATCAAAGTCAACGTCATCCGTGCCACGGCCGGGGCGATCTCCGAATCCGACGTCATGTTGGCGTCGGCTTCCAAGGCCCTGATCGTCGGGTTCAACGTCCGTCCGGATGCGGTCGTACGTAAGAAAGCCGAAGAAGAAGGCGTCGAAATCCGCCTCTATAACATCATCTACAAAGCCGTCGAAGAAATGGAATTGGCGATGAAAGGGATGTTGGCGCCGGTCTACAAAGAAGTCGTCCTCGGACAAGCCAGCGTCCGTCAAACCTTCAAGGTCTCCAAGATCGGCACCATCGCCGGTTGCATGGCCACCGACGGAAAGATCGTACGTAACTGCAAGGTCCGTCTGATCCGTGAAGGGGTCGTCGTCTATGAAGGACAGCTGAACTCGCTGAAACGTTTCCAAAACGATGCGAAAGACGTCGCCGCGGGCTATGAATGCGGATTGACGATCGAAAACTTCAACGACATCAAAGAAAATGATATAATTGAAGCATACGAAGACCAAGAAGTAAAACAAGTCTAGTTAGAAAGGGGGAATTTCCATGGCAATCCGACAAGAACGTTTAGCCGGCATCATCCTGAAGGAAATTTCCGAGATGATCCAGTTTGAGGTCAAAGACCCCAACATCGGGTTTGTGACCGTGACCGGCGTCGATTTAACCAACGACAATTCCTATTGTAAGATCTACGTCACCTTCTTGGATAAGTCCAAGAACCCCGAACGTCAACTCGAAGCCTTGAATCGTACGCGAGGATTCCTGCGTTCCGCGTTAGGCAAGAAACTGGCCACGCGCAAGACGCCTGAACTCTCATTCCATTTGGATACATCGTTTGATCAGGGGCAGCGGATCGATACGATTCTCAACGACGTCAAGAAAGACTAAAAAACCGCGAAATCCGCGGTTTTTTCTTACTCTTCTTTCAATCCGTACTTTTCCAGGTGAAGTAGAAAGCTTTGATTGATCAACTTCTGCGTAAATAATTCCTTATATCGCAGCGTCTTCGTCTTCTCCGACATCCTTAAGACTTCCAATTGATCCGAAATGTTCTTTTGGTCTGTAATCAGATCTTGGTAGAAATCCTCAAAACGCGCCAGTACGTCAATCGCATCCCCGGTATATCCTTCGCCGGTTTGGATGATTCGGTCGATATCCAGGATGAACCGCTGGTTATCGGCGGATTTATGCGTGTATCTTTCCATGGTTCCCTCGCTTTCTTTGTTTCAATTCAATTCACTCGATCATCCGACCACAGTCGGTTGGATCTCGTCCCAATGGGCTAGAATGTCGTCTCTGGTGAAGGTTTCGCCACGTTGGATCGAACAAGCCAACGATCCGCAGATTACCGCGACCCGCAGCACATCATGCAAGGGAAGATCCTTCACCAATCCATAGAGGCATCCCGCCAACATCGCATCGCCGGCACCGGCGGTGCTTTTCAGATCGACCTTCAATGCATCCGCCCGGTAGGCACGCTCTTTCGTTATCAGTAACCCTCCGTCGTCGTCCATCGAAACCAAGCCGATCGTGATCCCGTAGGTCTGGATGAGCGTACGGGTGAACGCGATAATTTCGTGCTCATCCGCCAGCGTCACGTTGAACGCCTCACACAGTTCGTTCAAATTCGGTTTAATCAGATACGGTCCGGCTTTGATTCCCTCGCACAGCGCCTGTAAATCGGCGTCAAGGACGAAACGAACCCTACCTTTGAATCGGTTCTGGATCTCTCGATAGGTATCGCTTGGGCATCCGACGGGCAGACTTCCGCTCAAAACGACGTATTCGGAAGAATCTACTAAATCGTCGAACTTGGCGAGCCATTGCGAGACATCCGTCTCTTCGACCTTCATCCCGGGTTCGTTCAGATCGGTCGTGCTTCGGTTGTGAAGGTCGACAACCTTCGTATTGGTCCGTGTCGTCGCATCGATCCGCATGAAATTAACGTCGATCCCCGATTGACGAAACAATCCTTCCACACGATCGAAATTACGTGATCCGACCAAACCGGACGCCAATGTCGGTATACCCAAGGAATGAAGGGTTTTCGACACGTTGATGCCTTTACCGCCGATCGTCTCATTGACCGATTGAATTCGATTGACTTCACCCGGCCGAAGTTGGTCCAAATACAATGTCCGGTCGATGGCCGGATTCAACGTGACGGTCGTGATCATACGGTCCCCTTTGGTTTCGCATCGAAACGCAGTTTATAGGAACAGGCGCGACAGAGCGCTTCGGAGGGTTTCCGATCGTTCATCCCCTGGATGAAGTCTCGGTATCGCGTTGAGGTGATCATCGACTCGATCGAAACTTCATCGATGTTCCCCAAGGAGATGATCCCGTCGCCGTCAAGACAGCAGGGGGTCAGCGTCCCGTCGACCAAGATCGCCAACATCATCAGTCCGGCTTTACATCTTCCGATCGGATATTTTTCCGAATCGTTTAAGGTCGGCCATTCAAAGCGGACATCGCTTTGGATATGCAGGTTCCTACGTATCGAATGTCTGAAATAGACTTGCGATTTCTCGTCCAGGTCATATCCGGTCAATGTCTTAACCAACGAACGGCTGGTGTCATAGTTCTCGGAACAACCGTCCCAAACCCTCAGACGGACGTGCGGATGAGAATCGTTGATTTGATCTAGCCATGATTTCAGGTGAGTCAAGTGATGGTCGCGTGTCGTCGTATCGAGTTCGCTGAAGCTATGCAGGCTGATCGTGATCGTTTTTACCGAGGGATGGTTTATGATGAGTTCGCCATGGATCGGCAGAAGTAGTCCGTTGGTCACCAAATGAACATTAAGTCCTTGGGATGATGCTTCATCCAACGCTTCCTTCAGATACGGGCTCAACAAGGGTTCGCCCTTCACGTGGAAATAGACGTCGCGGGTATGCTTGGCGACTTCACCCAGACGCGATTTGATTTCATCAAGACGCAAAAAACGCGTGTTCCGTCGATGCGGGGGGCAAAACGTACACGCCAGATTACAATGGTTGGTTAGCTCTAGGTAGATCCGATTGAACATGGTTTCTCCTTCGTCGGTTTCATCGTACCATAAAAAGAAGCACTTTCGTGCTTATCGTAGGTATCTTGAGAGAAAATCTTTCGTACGCTGGACCTTGGGGGAAGTGAAGAGGAGGGCGGGATCGCCTTCTTCCACGATGACGCCTTGGTCCATGAAGACGACGCGGTCGGATACTTCCTTCGCGAAATCCATTTCATGGGTGACGATGATCATCGTCCGTCCTTCATCCGCCAGACTACGAATGACCTGCAGGACTTCGCCGACCATTTCGGGGTCCAAGGCGGAGGTCGGTTCGTCAAACAATAAGACGCGCGGTTCCATGCATAAGGCACGGGCGATCGCGACCCTCTGTTTCTGTCCGCCGGACAATTTGGTGACCGGCGCGTCGGCGAAGGATTCCATCCCGACCTTGGTCAGGAAAGAGAGCGCCAACTTCACGGCTTCGTCTTTGGGACGCTTGAGCACTTGGATTTGTCCGATCGTGCAGTTTTCAAGCACGCTCATGTGGTTGAACAGGTTGAACGATTGGAAAATCATCCCCACGTGGGTACGATAGGCATTGATGCCCTTGATGTTTTCGCGGATGTCCCGTCCTTCGAAGCGGATGGTCCCCTGATCGTAGACCTCAAGCAGGTTGACGCAGCGCAGAAGGGTGGATTTCCCGCTTCCGCTCGCCCCGATCAAGGAAACGACTTCGCCTTCGCGGATCGTCAGGGAAATGTCCTTCAATACTTCGAGCTTGTCGAAACGCTTGGAAAGATGTTCGATTTCGATGATGTTCATATTATCTTTCCTCCCGTTTGTTGCCGAAAACCAGGAAAGCGGTGGATGTGCTGGACGGTCCGCTTTGAACCGGCATGTTCATCTTGCGCTCGATGATTTTCAGGATCGTGGTCGTCGAATAGGTCAAAATGAGATAGATGATGGCCGAGACCAAGAACGTGTCCTGGACGCGATAGGTGATGCCCGCGACGGAGGTGGTTTGGAAATAGAGTTCCGTGACGCCGATGACGTTGAGCACCGACGTATCCTTGATGTTGACGACGAATTCGTTCCCGATGGCTGGGAACGCGTTGCGGATCGCCTGAGGCAAAACCACATGGCGCATGGTCTGGAAGTTGTTCATCCCGATGGAGCGCGCCGCTTCGTTTTGACCCTTGTCCAGCGATTGGATCCCCGCCCGGACGATTTCCGCCATATACGCCCCGGTATTGACCGAGACGACGAAAATCCCGGCGACCAGTTTCGTCCAATGGAAAATCGGACGAAGGGCGTAAAAGAGAAACATCGCCTGAACGATCATCGGCGTCCCGCGGAAGACTTCCACGTAGATGCCCGAGACGAGTTTGACCAAGCGGATCAAGAAGGTCTTGAATTTATTGTCCATCGTACTTTCGGGGAGGGAACGCAGGATTCCGACCCCAAGACCGATGAATAAACCGATGATCGTCCCGCTCAGGGCGATCAGAAGCGTGGTTTTCGTCCCTGCCCAAAATAGGGGACCATACTTCTGTAAAATGTATAACGCCCCCCCGAAAAGATCGGAGGGGAGTTTCGTAAGAATCAACGACGGAAACATTTATTCAGGTTGACGTTCACCGGCGGCGACCATCCACGCGTTGCGTGTGTCCTGGTCGATCGCGGCGAGGATTTCGTTGATTTGGGCAAGCAGGTCCGTGTCTTCTTGACGCAAGGCGACGGAGACGGTGGTGTCCAGCGGATCCGTTTCAAACCCGCTCCCTGCGGCGAACTGGACGATGGTCAGATCGGGGTTGGACGCGACGATCGACTTGGCGACCGGGAATTCCGAAACCATGGCATCCGCATCCGACATCAGGACCGAGTTGGCCAAAAGCGGGAAGGAATCCAGCGGCGTCCCGTGGACGACGCCGGCGATCTGTTCGATGACGGTGTCGTGGAAGGTCGATTTCTGCGCGATGACGTTGGCGCCGGCGAAATCGGCAAGCGAGGTCGCGGACGCATAGGCGGAATCCTTGCGGACGATCAAGACGAGGTCGGAGTTGTAATAGGGGGCGGAGAAGGCGACTTCCTGGCGGCGTTCTTCCGTATCCGTCATCCCGGCGACGATCATATCGATGTCGCCTTCGTTCAGGGAGACGATCAAGCCTTCCCAAGCGATTTTCTTGACGATTAAGGTCAACTCCAATTCATCGGCGATATGCTGGGCGATCGATACGTCGTACCCGTCGCAGAAACTGGCGGAATCGCCGTCGATGGGAAGGGCGGTGTCGGAATCCTGGACCTGTGTCCAGTTGAACGGGGCGTAGTTGCATTCCAATCCGACGGTCAAGGTGTCTTGCGTTTCCTGGGGAGCGGCGCAGCCGGTCAAGACCAGTAAAACCAAGGTGGCGATGATAAAGAATCTGTTCATGTGTGTTTCCTCCTGGGATTAAAACAAAAGACCATGTAGCTATGCACGGTCTTGTCCAGGACAGATCGGGTGATAGCGCCACTTCATCTCTGAAGGAGTGTTACGGATCTTATCGCGTAACCCCACGACCTTGCATTGCCATGCGGATCGTTCGGCGGTGATTACCTTTCGCTTGGATCGACGCCTGCCGGCTCTCCAAGGTACTCATTTGCACCGCTACCTCTATATACTCTTTTGTTTGACGTTAGTGTAATGAAATAAAAGGGAGTTGTCAACCCTTTTGTTTCAATTTTTCAGATTTATTTTCATGAACCCAGAATTGCATCCGTTCGTCGTTGTGCAGCGCGTTGATCAGATTCTTCTTCGCGGAAGGGAAACGATCGTAGATTTCAAGGACGAGACGCTTGCTTTCCTGTCGTTGGGTATGCCCGTCCATCGGACAAGTCGACGCAACGAAGGGAAGGTTCAACCGTTTGACTTCGTTGCGGATTTCATCCTCGTGGACATAGACGAACGGTCGTATGAAGGTCATATCGCTCTGCGACATGTGCATCTTCGGCAGGAAGGTGGAGAGTTTCCCTCCGTGGATCGCATTCATCAGCAAGGTCTCAAGCGCATCTTCCGCGTGGTGGGCGAACGCGACTTTCGTACATCCCAGTTTCTTCGCTTCCCGGATGACCAGAGCTTTCTTGAATTTGGAACACAGCGAACACTTCAAGGACCCATCATCCTTCGCTTCTTTTTTCAGCGTTTCATAAATCTTGGTTTCCACATGAATGAGTCGGATCTTGTGGGGTTCCATGTATTGATCGAGTTCCGTAAAGTCCATGCCTTCAAATCCCATTTCAAGGTGGATCCCGACGATTCCGAACTTTTTAAACGATTTCTTACGGTATTCCTCCAACGCAAGCAAAAGCAGGCAAGAGTCCTTGCCTCCGCTGACGCCGACCGCGACGACGTCCCCGTCTTCGATCAAGTCATAGTGATAATCGGCCAAACCGATGTTCCGTACGATTTTCTTCATGCATCTTCCTGCCTTTTGTTTCAAATTTTACCATAGTTGCGTTATAATAGCATGGAAAAGCGGTGATACTGTTGGACGGCGTGTGCTTGATCAATAAACCGAAGGGGTATACCTCCTTCGATGTCGTGAATAAACTACGAAGGATCTTGGGCGAAAGACGGATCGGACATACCGGGACGTTGGATCCCCAAGCGGAAGGGGTTTTGGTCGTGTTGCTTGGAAAGGCAACCAAAGCCATGCCTTTTTTAGTGAGTCATCGCAAAGAATACGTCGCGAAGTTGAAATTGGGCGTGAAGACGGACACCGGCGACATCTGGGGCGAAACGATCGAAGCGATGGAAATGAACCGTCCGGATAAAGAACGGGTGGAATCGGTTTTACACTCGTTTGTGGGTACGTATTCGCAGATCCCTCCGATGGTCAGCGCGATCCGGGTCGACGGGAAACGCTTGTATGAATATGCCCGGCAGAACAAGACGATCGAGCGAAAGCCGAGGGAAATCCAGATCCACGAGATCGAACTGATCAACATCGAAGATGAGATCGAATTTCGGGTGGTTTGTTCCAGCGGGACGTATATCCGTACGTTATGCGAAGACATCGCCGAACGTTTGGGCGGGATCGGGACGATGAGTCAGCTGACCCGCACGAAAGTGCAGGAGTACACGCTTGAATCCTGTCAGGAACTAAGTACCTTGACCCCGGAGACGGTGAGATTGCAAAGTCTGGCATCGGTATTGTCCCATATGCCCAAGATCGAAATCGACGATCCGACCTTCGTTTACCATGGGAAACCTCTGAAACTTGAAATGTTCGAAGAAGAAGTTTTATTGATGTATCAAGACGAAGCCTTGGCGGTCTATAAAAAAGCGGAGAACGGCGAATACCGCAGCCTTCGCGGACTTTGGTAGGAGAAACAAATGGAAATACTACATTATTCAATCAACGAAGAATTCCCGAAGATCGAACCGTATGCCGCGTGCATCGGTTATTTCGACGGATTCCATATCGGACATATGGGCTTGGTCGACGAAACTTTGGACATCGCCCGACGCAAAGGGATCAAAAGCGCGGTCATTACCTTCGACCCCGATCCCTGGGTCGTTCTGAAGAAAATCAGCCATCCGATCCACCTCACCACGATGCAGGACCGGATGATCATCGCATCGCAGAAGGGGATCGACTACTGGATCGCCATCCAATTCGACGAAACTTTGGCGCATCTGCCCCATGAAGTGTTCAGCGACAAGCTGGCGGCGACGCCCTTGGTCGCCTTGGTGAGCGGGTTCGATTTTACGTATGGCGACAAGGGAAGCGGGAACGTTGCGACCTTGAAACAAGAGGCCAAGGGAAGATTCGATGTCATCGAGATTCTTCCGATCACGTATGAAGGCCAGAAAATCAGCACGACGCGCATCAACCAGTTGATCGACGAAGGGAAGATTGCCGACGCGAATCGATTATTAGGCAGAATCTACACCTTGTCCGGAATCGTGGTGGGCGGACGCAGGATCGGACGCAAAATGGGCTTCCCGACCGCCAATCTCGCGGTCGATTCGGAATACCGCATCCCGCGCATCGGGGTTTACGCCGGACGCGTCGAAGTCGAAGGCGTCTGGTACGACGCCATGATCTCCGTCGGAAGCAATCCGACCGTCACCCAGGAGCGAAGCATCAGTATCGAAGCGAACCTTTTCGATTTCGACCGGGACATCTACGACCAAACGGTCAAATTCGAATTCCATCAATACCAACGCGATGAAGTCAAATTCTCCAGTCTGGAAGAATTGATCGCGACCATCCGCGAGGACGAGGTCGCTTGTCGCGCTTATCTACGTGGCAACCGTTAATTATCCTTCCGCGTATCTCGCGCTAATGCGCGAGGTGATGTCGGATGACTATGACGCCTGGCTGGCGGCGCAGGACGCGCCGCTTTTTCGCGCGCTACGGCTGAATCCACGCAAGATTTCAATCGACGAGTTTCTGCGCGAGTTCCCCGACGCGAAGCAAATCGAGGGCTATCCCGCTTACCTCTACCATGTCCCGACGACCGATGTTTCATTGGGGAACCATCCTTTCCATCATGCGGGATGTTTCTATCTCCAAGAACCATCCGCAAGCCTGGTGGTTGAAGCGTTGGACATTCAGGAAAATGAAAACGTGTTGGATTGTTGCGCCGCTCCCGGTGGGAAAAGCACGCAGATCCTGTCGAAACTCAACGGGACAGGGATCCTGGTCAGTAACGAAATCGACCCCAAACGCAACCAGACCCTGCGCTTCAACCTTCAGCGCTTCGGTGAAGACAATCTCCTAGTCACCCAGAACGATACGAAAACCTTGGGCGAGTCTTTCATCGGCTATTTCGATAAAATCGTCGTGGACGCCCCGTGCAGCGGGATGGGGATGTATCGCAAGGATCCCTCGGGGATGAAATACTTCTCGACCAACAACATCCTCCATTGCGCAAGGATGCAGGAAGAGATCCTTGAAAACGTGTATCCCTCGCTAAAAGAAGGCGGCGTCCTGGTGTATTCCACTTGTACGTTCGCCAAGGAAGAGAACGAAGAACGAATCCATGCCATCATGAGGAACCATCCGGACATGATGATCGAAGACGTACCGTTTTCGATCGGACGCAAAGGATTCGGTGACTTGGACGAGAACCTTACAAAGTGCCGACGAATCACCGTGCTTGAGGGCGGGGAAGGGCACTTCATCTGCCGGATGCGTAAACTTGGCAAACAAGAAGAAAGGCAAGCAGCATTGCTTCAACCCGTCGCAGATCCGCTGATCCGTAACTTTGTTTCCACGTCTCTTGACGAATCGATCCGTAGTTATATTATCCATGGCAAGATCAATCTTTCGCGTCGTGCTCTACCGTGCCCGGGTAAAATCAACGTCGTACAAGCCGGGGTCTATCTCGGTGAAAAGGTCCAGGATCGCATCGAAATCGACCATGCCTTCGCGTCTTCAACGATCGCGCACACGTATTTCAAGCAGAAAATCGAACTTGGGGATGAAGATACGCAGCGTTTCCTGCATGGCGATACGATCGATATCGAAGGGGTCAAAGACTATGTCTTGATCGGATATCGGGGGAAAACCTACGGATTGGGAAAAGGGGACGGACGGCAGATCAAAAACAAGTTCCCCAAAGGAATCCGAATCTTTCAGAAGTTTTCAGAAAATAAATAAATTTTCTCTTGCATTCTCGAAATTCTGTTATATAATCATCGCATAAGCTGTGAACGGGAGTAGTAAACGTCACGCTTCATTCAAGAGAGCCGCTCATTGGTGCAACGCGGTATGAAGCAACGTCGAACGTGTCCGGGAGCTGGTCGTGCGAAAGTTGAGTGCGATCCGTCGTCGGCGTTAACGAACAGAGTTGCCGGGAGAAATTCCCGGAAGTTAGGTGGTACCGCGTCAATCACGTCCTTTCATTGTTATGAAGGGGCGTTTTTTTTGTAAAGGAGGATGCCATGAACATTAATTACGGACCGATTCTACCTTTCATGGAGTATTTACTGAAAGGGACCTATGTTACATTACAAATCGCCGCGATGGCGGCGATCGGGGGATCGACCCTCGGTTTATTCTTCGGATTGAGCAGCCGACGAAGAGACCCGATCGGGTTCTTGGTACGCGCGGTGGTCGACTTCTTCCGCGGAACGCCTCTTGTGTTCCAGCTGATGTTCTTCCATCTGGGTCTGCCGCAGATCACCGGTTGGGTACCGACCATCATGACTTCCGCCGGCATCGTGTTCTCGCTGAATTCCGCCTGTTATCTTTCCGAAATCCTGCGTGCCGGGATCGAGTCGATCGATAAAGGGCAGTCCGAAGCCGCGATCGCCTTGGGTGTCAAGAAAATGGACATCACCTTCAGCATCATCATCCCGCAGGCCATACGCAACGTATTGCCTGCCATCATGAACGAGTTCATCACGTTGGTGAAGGAAACCTCCGTGGTCTCGATGATCGGCGCCGCCGACCTGATGCGTCGCCAGTCGATCATCAGCGGGACGACCTTCCGCTACTTCGAGCCGCTTCTGGTGGTCGGAGCCGTCTACTACATCCTCAACAAAGTCTTGAGTAGCCTTGGAAAAGTCATCGAAAGGAAGCTGCGCTATGATTAAACTGGTCAACGTCAAAAAAGAATTCAAAGGCGTCACGGTTCTGCAGAACGTCAACTGTACGTTTGAGAACGGGAAGACCTATGCGATCATCGGATCCTCCGGAGCCGGCAAGAGCACGCTTCTGCGATGCATCAACTACCTCGAGAAACCGACGGAAGGGGAAGTCTGGCACGACGACGTCGAAATGATGTCCCAGCAAAACAGACTCCACGAAATCCGCGAGAAATGCGGGATGGTCTTCCAGAACTTCAATCTCTTCGCCCATATGCGGGCGCTTGACAACGTGATGTTCGCGCTGAAGAAAGTCAAGAAACTCAATGACGACGAAGCGAAGGTCGTCGCGACCCAACGCCTGAGCGATGTCGGATTGGCCCATCGCCTGCAAAACTACCCCCATCAGTTGTCCGGCGGGGAAAAACAACGCGTCGCGATCGCACGAGCGCTCGCCATGGAACCCAAGGTCATGTTGTTTGACGAACCCACCTCGGCCCTCGATCCCGAAATGACACAGGAAGTCCTGAAAGTCATGAAAGGGTTGAACCATACCGGCATGACGATCATCATCGTCACCCACGAAATCAACTTCGCCAAGGAAGTCGCCGATGAAATCATCTATATGGACAAAAGCGAAATCCTGGAAATCACGGATACGAAAACCTTCTTCAGTTCACCGAAAAGCACACGGGCCAAGGAATTCCTTGCCAACATGATCTAAGGATCAAGAAAGAGAGACCTCATGAAAAAAATCCTCGTCCTTCTCCTCGCCGCCCTCTTATTCACCGGCTGCACGCAAACCAAATCCAAAGGGACCTTGAAAGTCCTGACTTCCTCCGGTTATCCTCCCTATGAAATCGTCAACGAAAAAGGCGAACTCGACGGGTTCGACATCGAATTGGGCAACCTGATCGCCGCCGAAATGGGCTATGAAATCGAATGGGTCGACATGGACTTCGATGGCATCATCGCTGCTCTCAACGCCGACCAAGGCGATATGTCGCTGGCCGGATTCAACGCCGCCCCCGACCGTGGGGTCGACTTCTCCGACGCTTACTACCAAGACGGCGAAAGCCCCTACTGGGTCTTGACCTTGGCTTCCAACGATTGGTCGTCCGCCGACGATGTGAAGGGGACGACGGTCGGCATCCAGATCGGCACCGTCCAAGCCGCGGCCGTCGATTCGATCGCGACCGAATTCGAACTGACGAAAGACGCACGTAAGGACATCGGCCAGATGGTCCAGGAAATCATCAACGGACGGATCGACTGGATCTTGATCGACAAGACCGTCGCCGACCAGTACATCGCCAGCTATACGCAATTGACGACCTTCGAACTGCAGAACCAAAACTTCTCCGACGTTTCCTACAACGCCGTGGCGCTTCCGTTGGGTTCCGAACTGACCGATGAAGTCAACGCCGCGATCGCGACGCTGAAAGCCAGCGGAAAAATCGACGAACTCATCGCGAAGTGGTTCACCGAAGAAGCCGAGTAACTTGTTGATTCTGCGACGAGTATGGTATAATGCCCTCGGGTGATACAATGGCACAGGAATATGTCTTGATCCAGCCGGATCATGCGCATCTCGGACAAATCGCATTGACGAAAGAAGTCTTCGAGATGATTGCGCGAATCGCATGCGAAGAAGAAGACGGAGTCGCGGGATTGGATGTCGGACCCCTTAAGCGTCCGGTACTCTGTAAAATCCAGGACAACCTACTCAACGTCCATGTGGAAGTCAAAATCAAATACGGGAGTAATGTCAGTAAGGTGTGCGAAGATCTTCAACAGAAGATTTTCCAAGCCGTATTGCAGATGACCGACCTGAAATGCAACCTGATCGACATCAAAGTCGCCGGATTCGCTTTCAACGCCCACTAGGGCGTTTTTTTTGCGGGGAAGTGGTTAGAACAGTGGAAACATGGTAAAATAGACACGATAACGGAGGAAGTTTATGAAACGACACGTACAGCGCAGGAAGGCGATGGAATGTATTTACCAGCACCTTCTGCTTTCCAAGGAGATCCAGGTCGTCCTGGCGGAAAACATGATCCTGGGATTGAGCGATGAAGAGAAATTCGTGCGGGAAATCTGTCTACTCTCGATCGAACATAAGAAAGAACACGTCGCATTGATCAATGCGCGTTTGAAAGATTGGGATTTCGTCCGTTTAGGCTATGTCGAACAGGCGATTTTGCTGTTGGCGTTGGGGGAACTCGCGCTGGCCGACGTCGAGCGCACCGTCATCATCGACGAAGCGGTCGAACTGGCCAAGGAATTCGGCGACACCGACGCCTATAAACTGATCAACGGGGTCTTGGACCAACTATGAGCCAACAGGTCTGGAGCGTTGCTTCTTTACTCCAATTCATCAAATTGAAACTGGACAACGATCCGATCCTGACCTCGGTCTGGCTGAAAGGGGAGCTGTCCAATTTTACGGCTCACCGCAGCGGACATTGGTATTTCACCATCAAAGAGGAAAACGCGCGCATCAGCTGCGTCATGTTCTCCAACCAAGCCTTAAAAGTCGGGTTCATCCCGAAAGAAGGCGACAAAGTATTACTGAGAGCTTCGGTTTCTTTATACGCACCGCAAGGGCAGCTCCAACTTTATGTCACGCAGATGCAGCATGAAGGCTTGGGGGATTTGTATCAGAAATTCGAGGCGTTGAAGAAGAAGCTTCATGCGGAAGGATGGTTCGAGGAGGGGCGCAAGAAAGCCCTTCCGAAGTATCCCAAGACCATCGGCGTCATCAGCGGAAAAGAAACGGCGGCGCTGCAGGACATCCTGTCGACGCTGAAGAAACGCTGGCCAAGCGCCGACATCAATTTCTATCCAAGCCTGGTCCAAGGCAATCTCGCGGCGGACCAGATCATCAATCGGCTTCGGCAAGCGGATGCGGACGATAACGACGTCTTGATCCTCGCCCGTGGCGGGGGGTCGATCGAAGACCTCTGGCCGTTCAACGAAGAAAAGGTGGCACGATGCATCGTCACCTTGAAAACCCCCTTGATCGCCGGGATCGGACATGAAACCGATGTGACGATCGCCGACCTGGTCAGCGATTTCAGGGCACCGACCCCGACCGGAGCCGCCCAAGCGGCGGTACGCGACCAAAACGAGGTCAAGATGGAGCTTTCCCAATTGAAAGTCCGCGCCTACAACGCCATGGTGCAGTTGTATCGGGCGAAATCTCTTGGGTACGCACCTTTGAAAAACTATCCCGCCTGGCAGAATCCCGACCTTTTGTGGCAGGATGCCGCGGTGAATCTGACGATGGCGACCCAACGCCTGACCGTCCTCTCCTCGAAAGTGTCCGCGCAGCGCGAACGTCTTCAAACCTTAAGCGCCGCGTTGTTGTCGGACGGATCACGCGTCCAGAACGTAAAACGCGAAATCTGGCTGAAAAACCGGGAGATTCTGCTCCAAAAAAGCCTACGTCTGGGAGAAAAAGAACGATTCCAGATGCAACGGACACTAAGCGTGCTCAATGCGCTCTCGCCTTTGGCCGTCCTTGAGAGAGGTTATGCGATCCCGTTTCTGGATGGGAACGTCGTGAAATCGATCGACGACGTCAATGTCGGCGATGAACTGAGAATCCGGATGTCGAATGGAAATCTACGTGCCAACGTGTTGGAAAAGGAGATACACCATGAGTGAGAAACAAAGCTTCGAAGTCGCGATGAACCGTTTGAATACGATCATCGGATCGCTTGAACGCAACGACATAACCCTGGACGAGTCCTTGGTCTTGTTTGAAGAAGGATTGCGTCTGGTGAAAGAATGCGACGGCCAACTGAAGAACTTCGAAGGTAAAGTCCGTGAATTGATGGAACATTACAACGCGAAAGGGGAATGAACATGAAACACTTCATCGAAGAATCCCTGCAAGAATGCCTTGATTCGCTCCCTGAATCCAGAATCAAAGAGGCGATGGGGTATTCGCTACTGGGTGGCGGGAAACGGATCCGCCCCTTGCTTTTACTCTCCTGTCTGAAGGATTTGGAAATCGATCCTCTTTTAGGCTTGGACGCCGCTTCCGCATTGGAAATGGTCCATTCCTATTCGCTCATCCACGATGATCTACCTGCGATGGACAACGACGATTTCCGTCGCGGACGTCTGACTTGCCATAAAATGTTCGACGAAGCCACCGCGATTTTAGCCGGCGACGGATTATTGACGTTGGCGTTTGAAGTGCTTGCGAAAAGCAACTATGCCAATCTCGATAAAGTCGCGCTGGTCCGCGAACTCGCGATCGCGGCGGGAAGCGCAGGCATGGTCCTGGGCCAGACCAAGGACATCGAGTTTGAAGACCATCCTGTCGGCGACGTGGATGAATTGATCGAAATGTACCGCAATAAAACCGGCAAACTGCTAGCGGCCGCGCTGAAGATGGCGGCGATCCTGGCCGGACGATATGATGAACTGGATGTTTTTTCATCGATCGGGGAAAACGCCGGAATCGCGTTTCAAATCCAAGACGATATCCTCGATGTCACCAAAACGACCGAAGAACTCGGGAAAACCGCCAACAGCGACCTCGTAAACCATAAAAGCACGGTGGTTTCCTTATTGGGTCTGGATGAAGCCCATCGTACCTGTGAAAAATACTATCAGACTGCGTTTGACACCTACGCAAGCCTGGGGTTGAAAAGCGGCGAAGTACGCAAACTACTTGAACTACTGATCAATCGCCAGAACTAGGAGGAACGATATGATCGAGCAACTCGACGGACCGGGTATACTAAAAAAACTGTCCGTTAAACAAATGAACATGCTGGCGGCCGAAATCCGCAGTTTTTTGATCGACAGCGTCTCGAAGACCGGTGGGCATCTCTCCAGCAATCTGGGCGTCGTCGAACTGACGATCGCGCTCCACGCGGTGTTCGATTCCCCGAAGGACAAACTCATCTTCGACGTCGGTCATCAGAGCTATGTGCATAAGATCCTGACCGGCCGCTCCGGACGTTTCGATACGATGCGGCAATGGGATGGACTGTGCGGTTTCCAAAAAATGTCCGAAAGCGAACATGACGTCTGGGAAGCCGGACATGCGGGGACCTCGCTGTCCGCCGCTTTGGGCTATGCGACCGCACGCGACTTGAACGCTGAAAACCACCAGGTCGTCTGCATCATCGGCGACGGCTCGATGAACAACGGGATGGTTTACGAAGCTTTGAACCAGATCGGCGACGAACAGCGCAACCTGGTGATCATTCTCAACGACAACGCCATGTCGATCTCGCAGAACGTGGGGGCGCTGACCAAATCCCTGGCGAAACTGCGGACCAGCAACTCCTACAACCACATCAAACACGATGTGAAGGAAATCCTCAAAAGCAATCCGGTCGGCACATCCGTGTTGGGCGGCTTACAGAAGATGAAAGATACCTTGAAGAAAAGCATCGTCGATTCGTCGATTTTCGGCGAACTCGGCATCGAATACCTCGGTCCGGTCGACGGACATGACTTCAAACAACTGATCCGCATCCTGAACACCGCGAAAAAGCACGAAGGTCCGGTCTTGGTCCATGTATTGACCGTGAAAGGGAAGGGTTATCCGCACTCCGAGAACGATCTCAACGGAACCTGGCACGGCGTCAACCAGTTCGACCCCGATACCGGAACCAACATCAACCAACTGCCTGCCGGTCATTTGCCTTGGTCGCAGGTCGTTTCCGAAACCTTGATCCGTCTGAGTAAAAAAGACGAGAAGATCCTGGCGATCACCCCTGCGATGATGCAGGGAAGCAAACTGGAAAAGTACTTCGCACTTTTCCCGACACGCAGTTTCGACTGCGGGATCGCGGAAGAACATGCGGCGACCTATGCGGCCGGTCTGGCCTTGGCCGGATACAAGCCGTTCCTCTCGATCTATTCGACCTTTTTACAGCGATCCTACGATCAAATCAACCACGATATCGCCCGGATGGACCTGCCGGTGGTTTTAGGGATCGACCGTAGCGGATTGGTCGGCGAAGACGGAGCCACGCACCATGGCGTCTTCGATGTCGGGATCTTACGCCCCATCCCCAACCTGATCCTTTGTCAACCCAAAGACGCGACGGAAGCACAACATCTGCTTTATACCGCGTTTAACCAAAAACACCCGATCGGCATCCGTTATCCGCGCGGGAACGCGTTCTTTCAGGAAGTCGAAACCTATCAATCAATCGAAATCGGCTCATGGACCTCGTCCAAACCTTTGGATCAAGCCGATTTGATCGTCATCGCCTATGGACCCGACGTGGACAAAATCATTCAAAAAGCCGATATCAACCAACTCAACATCGCGACCGTCAACGCGCGTTTCTTCAAACCGTTGGACCAACACATGCTTCAAGCGATCGCATCGCTGATGAAACCGGTCATCGTCTATGAAACCGACATGTTGGCGGGGGGCTTGTCCTCGGCGATCCTGGAATGGACCTGCGACAACAATATCACGATGAATCTCCATCGCATCGGACTTGAAGACAAGTTTGTGGAACACGGATCCGTCCCACAACTGCGTAAAGATTCCAAGATCGACATCACGACGCTGTTCAATCGGATCGTTTCGATCCTAGGCAACCATGCGGATTGATCTCTATCTGGTCGACAAAGGGGTTTATCCGACCCGCAATCGAGCCCAGGAAGCCATTAAACAAGGATTGATCCTCATCAACGGACAGATCATCGCCAAACCTTCCCATGACGTGTCGGAAACCGATGTCGTCAGTACGTCGGATGAAATGAAATACGTCGCCCGTTCCGGCAACAAGCTGGCTATGGCGATCGCGGAAGTCGATCATGATTTCACCGATAAAAACGTTTTGGATCTGGGGGCATCGACCGGCGGGTTCACGCAAGTCGCACTGCAGAGAGGCGCCAAGCATGTGGTCGCGGTCGACGTGGGCAGCGACCAGCTTGAAGAAAGCCTGCGCGACGACCCGCGCGTAACCTCGATGGAAAACACCGATGCGCGCGAATTGGCCATGAATCCCTTAAGCCGCCATTTCGACATCCTTTTGATGGATGTCTCCTTCATCTCGGGGCGTAAAATCCTCGCCGCACTATTACCCGTCCTAAAAGCACCGTTATTTGCCTACGTCCTCATCAAGCCACAGTTTGAAGTCGGTCAAGCCAACGTCAACGACCGGGGCATCGTCAAGAACCAACGCGCGGTCGATGCGATGCTGGACGAATACCGTGCTTTCCTGAAAGACTACGGATGCAAGATCAAGTCCCTTTTCCCTTGCGGATTTAAAGGAAAAGAAGGGAATATCGAATATTTTGTCGTATTTGAGAAAACGGAGATCAGTTAAGGGGGTCGACGCATGCTACGATCGTTATATCTGAAGAACTTTGTTTTAATCGATGAAGCGAACCTTGATTTCACGGAAGGTTTCAGCGTGTTCACCGGGGAAACGGGAGCGGGAAAATCGATCCTGATCGATGCCATCGGCCTGCTTTGCGGGGATCGGCTGACAATCGACACCATCCGCAAATCCGCCGACAAAATGATCGTGGAGGGTGCGTTTGAGATCCGTAGCGACATCGCGCGCAAAATCCTCGACGACAACGGATTCTCCGATGACGAGGTAACGGTCATCTCACGCGAGCTGACCCTGGAAGGGAAGAGCGTCAACCGTTGTAACGGACGCATCGTCCCCGTTTCTTTCCTGCGCGAACTCGGACCCGCGATGGTCGACATCCACTCCCAACACGACACCCAGTATCTCCTGAACGTCAAATACCACCGTACTTTACTGGATCAATTCGGTCGCCATGACGAATTGACAGCATCGACGGCGGCTACCTATAAAGCCTACGACCGACTCCAAAAAGAATATGAGGAACTTTCCCAAACCAGCCTGAATCCGGACGACCTGGGTTTTTTGCGTTATCAAATCGATGAAATCGACGGGGCGGACCTGAAGATCGGTGAAGATGAAGCATTGGAAACCCAACAAAAGACGATGATGGCGTTTGAAAAGATTTCCAGCCGTTTGAATTCGGCGATCGAATACCTGGAAGACGACGGAGGGATCCTGACGAAGTTCTATGAAGTCCAGAAGCTGGTCGAAGGGATTAAAGAGATGGAGGAAGTCCAAGCGATTTCCAAGGATCTCGATGAAATTTACTATGCTTTGCAGGACAAATCCGAAACGTTGAAGGAAATCCACGGCCGTCTTTATTTCGACGAGGGCGAACTGAATCGTATCCAGGACCGATTATTCCTGATCACTAAACTGAAACGGAAATACGGAAAGAAGATCGCGGATATCCTCGATCGGAAGATCGAGTTCCAGCAAAAAATCGACCGTATTGAGAACAGGGCGGAAGTCTTGGACCGTCTGCAGAAGCAAATCGACGAGGCGAAACTCGCGTTTCTAGAACAGGCTTCGATGTTACGCGAAGCCCGTACGACCGATGCGCGTAAACTCTGCGTCGACATCAAGAAACAGCTTGATAGCCTGTCGTTGACCAATGCCGAATTCCAAATCATCCTGAGCGAGGCGAACCCTTCGCCCTACGGGATCGACAACGTCGAATTCCTTGTCTCCATGAACAAAGGGGAAGACCCCAAACCTTTAATAAAGGTGGCCAGCGGTGGGGAATTGTCGCGTTTGATGTTGGGGTTGAAAGTAATTTTCTCCCGTCTTCAAGGCATCGAGACCGTCATTTTCGATGAAATCGACAGCGGGGTCTCCGGCCGGGTCGCCTCGGCGATCGGAATCAAGATGCATGACCTCTCGAAAACCGCGCAGGTATTCTCCGTCACCCATCTCGGACAAGTCGCGGCCTGCGGGGATGCCCATTACCTGGTCGCAAAAAATAGCGATGCCCAACGCACCCATACCCTGATCACCCGATTGGACATGGAGGGTCGGATCGACGCGTTGGCGGCGATCGCCAGCGGCACCATGAGCGAAACGGCGCGTCAAGCCGCGCGTGAATTACTCCAGCATCACCAAGAGCGGATCGCGAATCCATGAACCGTTGGATTTTCCACATCGACTTGAACGCTTTTTTCGCGGAAGTCGAAATCCTGCGTGATCCTTCCTTAAGGGGTAAACCCTTGGTCGTCAGCGGACACAGCCGGCGCAGCGTCGTATCGACCGCTTCCTATGAAGCGCGCAGCTTCGGGATCCATTCGGCGATGTCGGTAGGGGAAGCGGTCCGTCTTTGTCAAGAGTTGGTCATCGTGGAGGGTCATTTCGAACTTTATGAAGACTATTCGCAACGGTTCATCGCGTTTCTACGATCGTTTAGCGACCAGATCGAACAAGCGTCGATCGATGAAGCCTATGTGGATCTGACCCAAGCCGCCAACGATGAGGAATATCCGCTAGATTTGGCTCTACGGCTTCAAAAGAGGCTGCTGGACGAAGTTAAACTGAAATGCAGTATAGGAATCGCCGAAAATAAATTCCTCGCCAAGATGGCCAGCGGGCTTCGTAAGCCGATGGGCATCGTGGTCATACGGAAGGAAGAAGTACCGGTCAAACTTTGGCCGCTTCCGATCGACGAGATGCACGGGATCGGGAAGAAAACCGCGCCGAAACTGCATGAACTGGGCATCCATACGATCGGCGACCTTGCGAACTTCACCGACGGCGACAAACTGCGTACCGTCCTGGTCAACCTGCGCGACGAGTATGTGAACCTAGCCCGCGGGATCGACGACCGTCCGCTCGAGCAGCGGACCGAACTGAAATCCGTCAGTACCTCGACGACGCTCAACCAGGATATCCAATCCTACGAAGAAGTCCGGGAGGTTTTCCTGAAACTCGCCCAGGAATGCGAAGAACGTCTGTCGGAAGCCAATAAATCCTCGCGCAGCATCGCGATCACCGTGCGTTACCCCGATTTCACCACGTTCTCGCGAAGCCGTCGAACCGACCAACCCGTCCGAACGAAAGACGAGATTTTCCAGGTCGCCATGCTGTTGTTCGATGAAATCGAAACGGAAGATAGCATCCGTCTTTTGGGGATAAGCGCCAACCAACTTCGGGAAAGCGATGAAGATCCGATTCAAATCAACTTGTTTCAAGAAGGAGGGACGTCATGAACTGGACCGATACCCTCGCGGAATATAAGCATCATCTGCGTTTCATCCGCCGATCGCGTGACAAAACCGTCGATTCCTACCTCAACGATCTCGCTCTTTATTCGAAATGGATGAGTGACCACGGGATAGACGATCCTTTGAGTGTGCAGATTGAACAAATCGATGCCTTTTTAGAAGAGTTTTGCGAACATCATGCCAACGCAAGCATCCTACGACTGCATTCGACCCTTCGCGGTTTCCATGCTTTTCTGGGTGAATCGAAGGATCAATACAACGATCCCACCGATCGCTTGGCCAGTCCGAAGAAACAGACGAAACTTCCCGTGTTTCTTAGCGCGGACGATGTATCGAAACTCATCGTCGAAAGCGACGACCCCAAGGAAATCTTCCATACCGCCATCGTGGACTTGCTTTACGCGACCGGGCTTCGGGTAAGCGAAGCTACGTATCTGACGTTCACCCAACTTTACCTCAACGAAGGTTTTATCCGGATCGTCGGCAAAGGGAATAAAGAGAGGGTCGTCATGATCGCCCCCGCGACGTTGGTCAATCTCAAGAAATACATCGATACCGTACGGCCTTTATGGCTAAAAGGTAAAAACCAACATGTCTTCATCACCCGAAGAGGCAAGCAAGTCAGTCGTCAGTACATCTATACTGTGGTAAAATCGAGATGCAGGGACGCGGGGATCGAATCCTCGGTCTCACCGCATAAACTACGTCATAGTTTCGCGACCGAATTGTTGGCCGGCGGTGCCGACCTCAGGGTCGTTCAGGAACTGTTGGGGCATTCCGACATTTCGACCACGCAGATCTACACGCATGTGGAAAGCAAACGGCTGCATCAAGCCTACGACGCGTTCCATCCCGCAAACAAGAAACAAGGAGAATCAAAATGAGTCGTTATCCACGCATATTCACAATCGTCATGGACTCGGTGGGAATCGGAGCGATGCCGGACGCCGCCAAATACAACGATGAAGGCGCCGACACCATCGGCCATATCGCCACGTCGGTCGGCGGACTGCATCTTCCGACGATGAAAGCCATGGGACTAGGTAATCTTCATCGGATCCAAGGGGTCGATCCCGTTTCGAACCCCAGCGGTTGTTATGGAAAAATGCAGGAAATCAGTCTTGGTAAGGATACGATGACCGGACATTGGGAAATCATGGGTCTTCGCGTCGACCAACCTTTCGTCACCTTCACGGACCACGGTTTCCCGGAGGATCTGATAAAAGAACTTGAAGATCGTACGGGACACAAGATCATCGGCAACAAAGCCGCCAGCGGTACGGAAATCCTCGATGAACTCGCCGAACGACATATGAAAACCGGTGAAATGATCGTTTATACCTCCGCCGACTCCGTGTTGCAGATCGCCGCCCATGAAGAAACCTTCGGATTACAGGAACTTTACCGCTGTTGCGAAATCGCACGGGAATTAACGATGAAACCGGAGTGGAAAGTCGGAAGGATCATCGCCCGTCCGTTTCTGGGGAATAGGGTAGGGGAGTTCAAACGCACTCCCAACCGTCATGACTATGCGCTGAAACCATTCGCACCCACGGTGTTGGATCGCCTTAAATCCGGCGGATATGAAGTATGGTCGGTCGGCAAGATCAAGGATATCTTCGATGGCGAAGGCATCACCCAAGCCGTGAAAAGCAAAAGCAACGCGGATGGCATGGAAAAGACGATTGAAATCGCTAAAACGGACTTTCATGGATTATGTTTCGTCAATCTCGTGGATTTCGACGCCCTTTGGGGTCACAGACGCGATCCGATCGGCTATGCACGCGATTTGGAACACTTCGATGTCCAATTGAGACAACTTGTCGAACTTCTACGTGAAGACGACCTGTTGATCCTGACGGCGGACCATGGCAACGACCCGACGGCTCCAGGAACCGATCACACCCGTGAAATGGTACCGTTCATCGCCTATGCCAAATCGCTTAAGGGAAGCGGTTTGCTGCCTTTGACCGAATCCTTTGCAAGTCTAGGCGCCACCGTCGCGGAAAACTTCAACGTCGAGCTCCCGACCGTCGGTAGTTCGCTGCTTTCATATCTGAACTAAAGCGAAGGCATGGTTTTAAACTGTACCCCATAGAGTAGACACGAAATAAAACACGTGACTCCCCTATGGGGTTTTACTATACTAAGAAAAGAGGATGAAAAATGGCAAAAGTAAGATTCACCCAGGAAGAAATCGAAGCATTAAAAGGAAATCCG
>JBGSTC010000017.1:0-161082 GCA_041736705.1 Erysipelotrichaceae bacterium | reverse complement strand
GATGCGCAAGACAAACTTATTTCGATGAATTTGACGGAAGCCGGAGTTTCCACCGAATACTACTATATTCGCAATGCACAAGATGATATCATTGGTTTGTTGGATGGAAACGGAAATCAGGTTGTCTCCTACACCTATTCGACATGGGGTGAAGGACTCACGATCACAGGTTCGTTAGCAAGTACAGTTGGAACGTTGAATCCGTATCGTTATCGTGGATATCGCTACGACACGGAAACCGGACTCTATTACCTTCAAAGCAGATACTACAATCCACAGTGGGGTCGGTTCATCAATGCGGATAATTTCTCAATCTTAGGACTTAATCTAGGGAATTTAGTTCAATACAATTTATATACATATTGTGGAAACAATCCTGCAAACTATATAGATTCATATGGATATTTTGCGATCTCAATACTTGTAAGTGTAGTTGCTAACCTATCCTGGTTCGTGTTTACAAAATATTTTGTAAAGAAGAATTACGGATGGACATACAGAGATACACTCGATGTAGGAAATTGTATAATCTTTGGTCTAATTGGTGCTGGAGTTGGTTTATGGGTTGCTAGGATAGTCGAAAGAATTGTCATAAGTACGTTTATTGTGGCGCTTAAAAGTCTAGTTTTCTCATATTTTTACAATGGAACACCAAAGACATCGGATGAGTTTGGGTTTCAAGTGCTAGGAGTACTTGTTACAGGTATAATCGGAGGCATTATTCGATGAAAGAAATGAGGTTATCATGTCTAAAGAGAAAAAGAACGAAATGATTTTGGTTACTGCCATAATGATATGTTTTGGATTTGTCGTAATATTTGCTTTCTGTGCATCATCTGAAATACTAGATATTGATACGGCAAAAAATTTTATGTTACCTCCTTTGGTTTTAGTCTTAATTATGGCTTCATACTATCAATTTTTCAGAAATGTACATCCAATTTGGATTGGCATTTTCTTAAGTATTATCACTTTTATCATTCCATCATTAATCATAATGATATTGAATAATTCAGGAGTAAATGTTGATAATTTATTAGGCATCCCTCTATATTTAATTTCCGCTCTATTCTTAAAATATTTCGAAATGCCTATAATAAAGTTTCTAGTAGGTGTTCTTGGATATTTTCAAAATCGATAATGTGGTTATTATATATTTTTGATGTAGCAATAACTGATTCTATCAATGGTATTTTGCATAAGCACTGCAACATCTTTTTCTAAATTCGTGACCATACAAAATGTTAAAAACGGGAAAAACACTGTATTGAAATGAACGAATATGCATTGAAATGGGGCTTTTGGAGAAATGGGGCTATTGGAGAAATGGGAAGGCTTAATTCAATTCCTGTTGTCGGCACCATGTGTAAACAAACATTCAAAAGGTTCATGTGAAACCATTGATCTACGCTCGACAGATTAATCCCTTGTCGTAACAGTTCGTCTTGGATTCTAATGGATGGCGATAATGATGATCTCCTTAATCGAGTTGATTTCGGGAACTCATTTATTATCGCTTTTTTGTTTAGTGGTATGTTTCCCAAATTGAGAAAGGGAGACAGCGAGTTTTATTACCTATTTTGATTAGAGATCATCTCGACTCAATTTGGTGGATATCGTGATACTCGGTTCACCTCCACCAACTTTACCCCATACCATGTGCCCCGAGTTCCTCAACTCGGGTTTTTTCTGTTTTTAGTTGAATCGTAAATCTTATATATGATTTCTAGGTTCGAAGTAACTGGAATAGGACGACTTTTGTTGAGTTACAATGTTAAAGTTGTATCAATACAAAAGGAGAGCGCAATGCCCAGCGGATTAGGTCGACTTTTGTAGAGTCATAACATGTAAGTTGTTTCTATACAAAAGTAGACCTCAATACCAAGCAATTACAATAAGAATAGACTATCTTCTTTTTGTTTACTGGTCGATTTTGTAAATCATGATATCGAAGGCATTGCGGTCGCCGGGATAAATGGCGAAACTGAGTTCCAATACTTGGTCGTCCTGGTCCGTCGACACGGTCTGTACGAAATGGGCGGCGCTGCCTTTGGCGATGTGAAGCAACGTGGCGTCCTCATCCTTCACGATCATCGCATCGACGCTACGGCGTGCCAGCGCGATGTATCGATTGAACTTCGTCTCCAACATCGTATAGAGAGGGATCTCTGCGAAATCTTCCCCCTCGATTCCGGGATAGAGGGAAAGTGGTAGATAAGTATCGACCAAACACATCGGGAGTCCGTTTCCTTTATGAAGAAGCCGGATCGCGTAGACTTCATCGTCTTTGGTGAGGTTCAAGGCTTCGAAGATCTTCTTATCGTAACTCTTCTTCCCCTTCTTCAAGACGATCGTTTCCGGTGTCAAGCCGACACGGTGCATCTCGTCGTCGAAGGTGGATAACTCATGGAAGAAATGGCTTTTGACTTCCTTCTCGCGGATGAAGGTCCCTCTGCCTTTGACGCGCGTGACCACGCCGTCGTTGATCAACTCCGCATAGGCCTGACGGATGACCGGACGTGAAATCCCGAAGTAGTCGCACAGTTCTTCTTCGGTCGGGAGTTTGTCCCCCGGATTCAAGATCCCTTGCTTGATCGCCGCGACGATGCTTTCCTTCAGTTGGGCATAGAGCGGAGTGGATTTAAAACGATTGATCGAAATGTAGTTCATGGGATCACACCCTTTCCCGACGTACGACCACATCGTACTGATTGCGCTCACCCGGGAACGAAGCGATCGAATATTCCATCAAGCGATTGCTTGTATCGTAGGTAAAGGATTGGACGCGATGGACGGCCGACCGCTTTTCCACATCCAACAACACCGCGTCCGCATCGCTGACTAACTGCGCGTTGTATACGTTGTAGGTCTTATAGACCGGACGATGGTATTTGTATTCAAACACCTTGAATAATGAATTGGTGGCGAAGTCATACTTCTCCAAGCCCGGGAATTGTTTGAGATCGATGTATGAATCTTCAAGGTAAATGGCGATGCTATCCGCATATCTCAATCGTTTGAAATGCAGGCATGAATCGCCATCTTTCAATTCAAGATAAGGGAAAACATGTGCTTCGTTGTGGATGACTTCCACGACCAACACTTTCGTATGCGGCGTTTTGCCATGGCGTTCCATCTCGCCGGTGAAATTATACAGTTCGCTGGTCAGGTTGCGGCGCATTTCCTGCTTGGTCACAAACGTCCCTTTCCCCTTCATGCGGACGATGCATCCCTGTGCTAAAAGATCCGAATACGCCTGCCGGACCACCGGTCGGCTAATGTGGTAGGTGCTGCATAATTCATCTTCCGTCGGAAGCTTCTCGCGATTTTTCAATGTGCCGTCGTCGATCGCCGAACGGATGCTGTCGCGAAGCTGGATGTACAGCGGGATGCTGGAAAACTTATTGATCGAAATATAACGCATGATACGACCCCCTTATTCAATCTAATGATAGTATATCATAATGTATCATCACCTAAAGACAAAGAAAGGGTATTGTTGTGTGCTAGAGGGTGGAGATTGTTTCCTTTTGAAGAGCAATCAGAAAGAGCGGTACAAGCAAACTTGCCCCCAAGGCGTAAAGACTTCCCGTGATCGTGATCTGGCGTGCGAGTTGTCCGACGATCGCAGGCGCAAGGACCCCCGAGAGGTTCCCGTAGATCGCGACGCCCCACATCTGCCCCGAGATTTTCTGCCGGTCGTCACTCACGGCGTAGATGATTTGCTTACTGCATACCATGATCAAAGGGAACGTGAAGACTTGGATGAGGGTGCCCGCAAGCATCATGCTGATCGATGAGGAAGCGGCGAAGTACGCCATTTTCAGCGCCAAGGCGACGATCGAGACAACAAGGATGTTCTTTGCGGTGAATCGGCGGACAAGCCGTCCGCCAAGGAAAAACAAGGGAAGTTCAAACGCCGCCTGCAGACTATAATACAGGGCGACTTGCCCCGGCTTCGCGCCTAGCGAAAGCATCTTCAAGGTGATCGTCATGTCTTCCACGCCTACCACGAAGAACACGAAGAAGAAAACCACCAGCCATGTCACATAGCTTTTACGAAACAAGGATTTCAGATTCGGTTTCTCACGGGCTTCTTCCACCGGTCGTTTCACATCCGGAAGCCTCACCAACATCACAGTCAACGCGCTTCCCAGGATGAAACATACCGGCAGGATAGCGATGAATCCGTATCTCTCCACAAACACGACCAGCACGCCCAATCCGATCGAAAAGCCCAACGCACCGAACGCGTGGATCGCACCGTAGTTGCGACGGATCGATTCCCCCGATTCAAGCGCCCAAGAGTCAAGCAAGCTGGAAACCAAGCGGGAGCTCGCGCTCATCGCGATCCCGCTGAGATAGACGAGCAGGGAGGCGGTGGAGGAAGAATAGAACAAGACGATTGAAAAAAGACCGAATCCAAGGGAAACGATCGCGAAAGGTTTGATCCGACGATAACGGTCGCAAAGGCGGCCGAGGATGAACTGGAAAAGGATGCCGCTGATCGCGCCCAATGAAAACAGCGTGCCGATCTGCGCACCGGTGTACCCCAAAGAAGTCAAGAACGGCGTCATCATCCCGCTGGGTAAGGACGAGAACAGGAAGAAAAGAAGGAAGACGATGAGGAAAGAAAGAAAAGGTCGACGTTCTTGATTCATGGACTAAAACAAACGGCAGAATTTCCGCATCAGTTCAAGGTTGTAGTCGTCCGCGTTGTCCAGGTTCGAACTACGGAATACCGGGACGTCGAGTCCCAGATTCTTGATCTTCGACGCGACCAGGATGCTCAGGGATTGGGCAAGGAAAGATCCGATGATCGTGGAACTCGACCCCATCATGATGCCTTCCCCGATATCGTATCCCGCATCCCCCCAGGCCCCGCAATTGTCGATGACGAGGTCGGCGAACTCATGCAGGTTCTTTCCGGAAGGATGACGCGATGTGATCTGGCTCGATTGGGCAAGGTTGGTAAAGACGATGACGGTGAGTCCGGCTTCTTTGGCGAGTTTCGCCAATTCGACCGGCATGGCGTTACGACCCGAGTTGCTGGCCATCAACAGGACATCCCCGGCTTCGAAGTGATACAAGTCGAAGTAGACTTTCGCCATCCCCAAGGTCCGCTCGATCATCGTGGATTTCATCGGATGGTCGGTCAAGGTCAATTCGTTCTGCAGGACAGGGGTGACATAGGCCAAGCCTCCGGCACGGGCATAGAATTCTTCGGCGATCATGTGGGAATGGCCGCTGCCGAAGACTAGAAACCGTTTTTGATTGAGAAAGGCGTTTACGATAAAATCGCTCGCACGATCGACGGCGTCGGCCTGCGTAAGGCTGAATCGTTCAAACAAGGTTTGGATCTGCGCGGCATAATCCAAGAATACGGGGTTCAGGTTGGTCATCGGGTTTCCTCCAAGGGAACGACTTATAACATCATTATATTATGACAAACATGGACTGTCCATCAGAACCACGAAATGTAGCCAAGAATCAACGAAAACCCGATCCTTTGTGTATTGTTTTCACAAGATGTTCATGCCATAATAGGACCATTCCTACCAAAGAAGCGTAGGGTCGTACAAGCGGGGATAGCCCGTAGGTACCAAGGAGGAAAATGCAGGCATTTTTGAAGAGGAAGAACATTGTCATCAGTTCCCAGAAGTATGGCATCGAAGCGATGTCCGCCATGGCGTTGGGCTTGTTTTCTTCCCTGATCGTCGGCTTGATTTTGAAAACCGCCGGTCAACAGTCCGGATTGTGGTTCGGTGAGAACCCGATCTCCACCCATCTGATTACACTCGGTACGTTTGCGATGACGTATATGGGCGCGGCCATCGGGGTCGCGGTCGCACATCGTCTGCAGGCGCCACCCTTGGTTCTGTTTGCTTCCGTCGTCACAGGGGCGATGGGTGCGACATCCGGCGGTCCGGCCGGGGCGTTCATCGCCGCGTTGGTGGCCTGTGAATTCGGTAAAGCCGTCTCCAAGGAAACCAAACTGGACATCATCGTCACACCGCTTGTCACCTTGACCGTCGGTTACCTCATTTCGCTCTCCGTCTCCCCGCTCATCGGCCAACTGATGACCTTCCTGGGTCAAATCATCGTGACCGCGACCGAATACCAACCCTTCTTCATGGGCATCATCGTCTCGGTGGTCATGGGTCTGGTCCTGACCGCGCCGATTTCATCCGCGGCCTTAGCGATCATGCTGAACCTTTCCGGAATCGCCGCAGGTGCCGCCACCGTAGGTTGCGCCGCACAAATGGTCGGATTCGCCGTGATGAGCTATAAAGAAAACAAAGTCAGCGGACTCTTCGCGCAAGGCTTGGGCACAAGCATGCTGCAGATCCCGAACATACTCAAAAACGGATGGGTGTTGATCCCGCCGACCCTCGCCTCCGCCATCACCGGACCGCTTGCCACCTTGGTGTTCAAGATGGATAACATCGCCGCCGGGGCGGGCATGGGGACCAGCGGATTGGTCGGGCCGATCACGACCTTACAGACGATGGGTTTCACCCCCTCCGTCTTCTTCGCGGTCGCGCTGCTTCACTTCATCCTTCCCGCGATCCTTACGTTGTTCATCGCCTATTTCCTGCGTAAACGCGGGAAAATCAAGGACGGGGATCTGAAACTCGATCTTCAATAAAGAATCTGCTATGCTTAGGGTGTCGAGGTGAAAAATGGACAAGAGAAAACGCATTCCGTATCACTTGAACGCAGAAAGCGTCGAGTCATTGCCGATGCAAGAAATCATCTGGATTCTACGCGGTGCGGATGAGATGATCGGTGTTGGAGGAAGAAGTTTACTATGTAAACTCTTAAAAGGTTCCAATTCGAAAGTCATTTTTGATCACAAGCTGAATCTATCTCCTGTTTTTGGCGTTTTTCACAATCTGACCATCGAAGAGATTATGCATCGTGTCGATAAGACAATCTATTTAGGGTACCTTAAACTGGAATATCGGGGTAAGTTACCCGTTTTTTCATTTACAGAATCAGGATGGGAAATAGAGCGAGAAACAATGGTAAATGAACTCTATAAAACAATCAGTGAATGTGTTCAAAGGAATGAAATAACGTACTGTGAAAAACTAAAGGATCGGAATCGAGGCATGATCCTGGCGTTGAATGATAAGTTGAGGAGAGAAGCGGATGCTTCTTTCAGTTCGTTTCTTGAGGCATGGAAAGTGATTGAGTATAGAAATGTTCGCGATGAAATTGGAGTGACATTGGAAATAATTAATGAAAGAGGCAAGAGCGATGAGACTTCGTGATATTGGAGAATGGATCGATGCCAGGATTATGGCAAGAGGAATGGACTATTATGAGGAAGGTAGAGTCGTTTCTGTAAGAGAGTCTGAATCGAATCGATTTGAATGTCTCGTCGAGGGATCGAAAGATTATGTTGTCGAAGTGACGCTGGATGAGAATCAAGAAGTTGAGGAAAGCTACTGCAACTGTCCCTATGACCAAGGTGAATTTTGCAAGCACGAAGTAGCTGCTTTTTTGGCGATCGATGAATATCTATCCAAGAAAGATGAGCAGGAATTGGATCAAGTCTGTGGATCGACGCATCGAAACCTCGATGATATTTTCAGAAGCATGAGTAAAGAAGAGGCGATTACATTGCTAAGTGAGATCGCAAAGAACGACGAGAAATTGAAACGAAGAATCATCGTGAAATTCGGGAACTTAAGAGACGAGGATTTGCTGCGTCAAACAAGCAAGATGGTTCGAGAGAGTCTCGAAGAGTTTGTGGACACCTATGGTTATACAACTGACGATTCCGAGGAAATCTATTGTGACGGTGTTGATGAAGCCCTAAGTAAAGCACATGAGTTTCTAGATGAAGGCAGGGTGATGCTATCGATAAAGATTTTGCTTGAAATCTATCGAGAGATGAACCGATCGATATCCTTATACGGAATGTTCAATGATCGAGTGCTCAGTTCGAAATACCTAGAAACATCAGAGGATTTAAAGGTATGTTTTAGCCATCCCAAGCTCAGCGATGAAGAAAGAGCCAATGTGTATGATATGATCCTTCAGTGGATCGAGAAGTTCATACAGATTAGAGAATATCAAAGCGTCATTCACTTCATCGAGTTGGCAATCGAGGCAATGCGTCATCCATATCAAAAAGAAGTGATGGATAATCTAGTCGAGGACTTTATTTGCGAACTTCAAGAAGAAGAACTTGAGTTTTTGTTTCTGGAAACGCTTCGATTCTGTCAATACCAATACATCAAGAAAATAACAGGTGAAACCTCGGCAGAGAGATTCATGTCTATCCACCTTGATCTTCCGATATTCCGGGAACTAGCGATTCAACAGGCGATGTCGACCTCGGATTATGAATCAGCCATTGCGCTTTGCCAAGGAGGAGAAAGGATTAGTAAAGAGAAATCACAGAGCGATGTTCGTTGGAAGAAAATACGATATGATGTCTATGAAGAGATTAACGATCTACCAAAACTACATGACCTAGCCATCGAGTTAATTTTACGTGGGAATGAAGTGTATTACGATAAGCTGAAAGCCAAATATGAAGAAGAACAATGGCGTGAAGTCTATCCCAAATTGTTAGCGAAGATTGAATCAGAAAATCGATACGGCTCTTGGGTATTTCTCAATCTATTGATAAGGGAACAAGAGAAGGAAAAGATCATAAATTTCTTAAGGCAAAACCCAAGATTCGCTCCTGATGTTTACAAGCATGTTCTCCCCGAATTCAATCATGAAATGATCACAATTTTTGAGGCTTACATTAAAGAGCAGATCAAAATCTCGAGTACACGAGAACTTTACATCAAGTGTTGTGACTTGATTCGAACGATGGTTAGCATCGGTGGTAAGAACGAAGGTAAGGAGATGATTTTGTGGATTCGGGAGAATTTCCGTAGACGAAGCGCATTGTTGGAGGAAGTATCCAAAATCAGGATTTAATAGTAAATCGGCATTATACGGCACTGCAGAAATGGAGAATCGCAGGACTGTATAAATTTTTTAGTGGATTATTGCACTAATGTAAGCGCTATGATAATATGTAGTTACAAGTTAATCAAACTGTTCAGAGACATCGAAACAAGGCAGTAATCATGTGGATACGTGATTTTTGCCTTTTTTTTGTCGGTGACGGTTTGACTTCAAGGAGGAAGGGACTGAATGAGAAAGTTTACAGCCATGCTTAAAGATCCGAAACGATTGTTCGTAGTTCTCTTAGCGACGGTTTTATTGGCAAGTGTCTTCGCAAACCTCATGAATACCTCGTTCTACACGGTTTCCGTGAAACGTATCAGCTTCGATACGCCCAGCGGGACCCTCTCCGGCTTACTGTATATGCCCAAGGATGCAAGCAAGGACGATCCTCGTCCGACGATCATCACGACCCACGGGTACCTGAATTCCGCTGAAATGCAGGATGCCCCGGCGATCGAAATGTCGCGTCGCGGGTATGTCGTTCTAGCCTTGGATATGTATGATCATGGACATTCGGTCACCAAAGTCGAATTCGAAGCCGCCAGTGCGTTCTTTACGTTCTGGACGACGGCGATGTACGATGCGACGAAGTACATGTACGATCAAGACTATGTCTTGAAAGATCGTAACGGCAACGGGATCATCGCGGTCAGCGGTCACTCGATGGGCGGATTCGCTTCGTCGATGGCGGTCGTCGCCGATGAAATACAGTTCGCGACCAGCGGATTCCGCAGAATCCATGCGGATCTGACGGTCGGTTCGGACTTCTCGCTTTCCGGTTATGCAGGGGTTACGGCGGAAGTCGCCTTGGCGATGGCCGGACCGCGTATTTCCGGGAAAATCGCCGCCCACTTCGATGAATTCTTCTTCGACAACGCGGCATCCGCGATCGGTCAAACTGTCATCTATAAAGACTACATCAAACAGGATGAAGGGAAAGCGTTCTTAGGCAATCCAGCAAACCCCGAACCCGGCGTCTTCTATAAAGTCGGGAATGCGCGTCGTGTCATCTACACCCCGTATGAAATCCATCCGTGGAACCACTTCTCCACCGGAACCACCGCGAACATCATCGACTTCTATGCCGAAGCGTTCGACGGATACAAATCATTGAATATCTCGACCTTGGGATCCTCCAGTCAAATCTGGTGGCTCAAGGAAATGTTCGAATTCATCGCCTTGCTAGGCTTCTTTGCGATGTTGATGCCGTTGGCGTCGATCTTGTTGGCGACCCCGGTCTTCGCATCCCTCAGCCAACCGAGCGAAAAACTCGTCCCGGGACCCAAGAGCGCTACCTCAAAAGCCATTTTCTGGGTCGTTCTCCTGATCAGTGCCGCGTTCCCCGCCTACTTCTTCCCGGACATGATGGATAAACTCGCGCCGGGATTACTGCTTCTTCAACGTTTCGCCGAAGTCATGCTGGGTGTCGGGGCCATCATGTTGGTGTTGACCCTGGTCCAGGACAAAGCGAAAAACATCTCCCGAATCGTCGCCGCCGGGTTGACGATCCTCACCGCCTTCGTCATGCGTTATTTCACCACCAACGCCGCGACTTTGTTTGTCTTGGGTAAATTCTTCAACCAACCCACCACCAACCAAATCGTTTATTGGGCATTGATGAGCGGATTCTTCGGATTGATCGTCATGTCGGTCTTCCACTTCTTCGACAGAAGCCGCAACCCTGAATTCAAACTCAGCGACTACGGTCTCAGCGCTTCGCCGAAAAACATCCTCTTGGCGCTCGTGCTTGCGGTCGTATTGGTCCTTGTCGGGTATGCCGTTCTCTTCTTGGTCGATGCGTTGTTGGTCACCGACTTCCGTCTGTGGAGTTGGGCTGTGAAGACCTTCGACCTGACCCATTTGAGAACCCTCTTCAATTATGTTCCGTTCTTCTTCGTGTTCTATTTGATCAACAGCGTCGCCATCAACCTCAATTCCAACAATACCTATATGCATGGTTGGAAAGGTTACCTCGTCGGTATCCTGATGACGGTCGGCGGATTGATCGTCTACTTGGCTTACCATTACGGCTCGGTCTTCGCGACCGGAACCGCCGGTTATCCTGCGCAAGCCCTCAATAGCATCCTGTTGTTCGCCTTGATCCCGACCTTGATCGTCGCGGTCATCTTCGCCAAACGCCTCTATAAGAAGACCGGTAACGTCTATACCGCAGCGGTATTGAACGCCGTCCTGATGACCATGATCACAGTGGCGAATACGATCATGTACTTCAACGTTAAGTAACCAGTCGATCCGAATCAATGAAAAAGACGGTAAGTGCGATTGCGCCTACCGTCTTTTTTTCTAGAGTTTCCGACGTCTGAAGACCATCATCGACGATCCAAGCAAGAGGATGGTCAACCCCAGAGTAACTCCAATGGGGGTCGACAAGTCCGAGACTTGCGCCGCACCGCTCAGCAGGGTGGTATTCAGCGAGGCAAGGGAAATCGGATTCAAGGCATGGAGTCGCGGGAAGATGTCGAGAATAAGCAAAATCAGAAGCGATACGGCTGTGAGGGCCAACCCGGCGAAGTTGCCGGAGGTGAATGAACTGAAGAAGAGAAGGCAGGCGAGCAGGAAGAGTCCGAAGAGCCAAAGACAGAAGATTGAGAACACCAGGTTGGGTTGTACCCCCGAACCAAACAAATAGGCGGTATAGCCGAAGGTCGTGGCGAAGGAAGCCAGCAGGGTGAGTGTCCAGAGGAGCGAAGCGACGGTGAACTTGCTGAGGATCACGACAGGACGCGACAGGCCTTTGGTGACCATGTTGATGAGCGTCCCCTTCGTGATTTCGTTGGAAAGCATTCCACCGAACACCAACAGGACGACAAGCAAACCCATTTGGGAAGTGTTCTTGAAGAACTGGGCATAGGCGTCCAAGGCGGTCGGTTCGGGGATCGTGATGACGATGCCGTCCAACGCGAGGGACTTAAAGATCTCAGGCATCAGTTTCGCCGTGAGGGGACTCATCATCCCGAACAACAAGAACACGATCATCAGGATCAACACCTTATGGGTACGAAGATTTTCCAGGACTTCCTTCTTACAAAACGCGATGTAGCTTCTCATTTGATGATCTCCATGAACAGACTCTCAAGGGTCGGTTCGCCGACTTCATACTTCAACAACATAAGTTTCGAGCGGGTCAGATATTCGAGTAGTTGTTGGTTTCCGTCGATCGTATCGCTCATTCGGACAAGCAAGGATCGGTTCTGGAGTTCGACGGACGATACGAACGAAAGTTCGCTGAATGTACGTTGGAGTTCCTGAAGGTCATGGGTGCTTTCAAATTCAAGCGTCACCGTATTCTCGCGATGACGGCTCTTGATGTCGACCAAGTCCCCCTCAAGCATCAATTTTCCATCGTTCAGGATCCCGACCCGGTCGCAGATCCGCTCGACATCCGACAAGATGTGGGTGGAGAAGAGGACAGTCGTATATTTCTTCGCCGCTTGGAGGATCGACAGGATCTCGCTGCGTCCGATCGGATCCAACGCCGACGTCGGTTCGTCGCAGATCAACAGTTTCGGGGAATTCAACAGTGCCTGGGCGATCCCCAAGCGTTGCTTCATCCCGCGCGAATAGGTGGAAATCTTCCGTTCCACCCCGCTTAGACCGACCAAGCCAAGCAATTCGTCGCTGCGTGATCGGATCTGGGCACTCGACAATCCCGTGATTTCCCCGCACAACGCTAAATATTCCTTGGCTTTCATGTAGCCATAGAACTCGGGGACATCCGGTAGATAGCCGATATGCCGGTTGGTCGAAGTTTCCCCGAAGGAAACTTCCTCATCGCAGACGCGGATCGTCCCTGAATCGCAGGCAAGCAAACCCAGGATCATTTTCATGGTCGTGGTCTTTCCCGCCCCGTTCTTTCCCACAAAGCCGAAAACGATGCCTTCTTCCACATCGAAACTCAGTCCGTCGATCACCTTCAGGGAACCAAAGCGCTTCGACACGTTCCGTAACGAAAGGACGTTCATGATTGGTCGCTACGTCCGATCGTGAAGTAAAGGATCGGACCGATGATCTGAAGGAAAAGCACGACGAAGATCCAGATCGTCTTGTTTCCGAACTTCACATCGGGGTGTTTCAAGAGATGGATCAAGGCGGTGATGGCCAATACAAGTTCAAGAAGGATGATCGGGATCAGAAAAGGGAGGTATTCGATGAGTTTTTCCATGGGGTTCTCCTAAAGGGCATCGAGGTCGCGGACGATCCGTTTGAACCGGTCGTTTTCCGCAAGACTCTCAAACGCGGGGTGTTTCAATAAATCCTTAAACGACTGCTTGATCGCTTGGTCGCTACGCGGGGCGAGACTTCCCAGATCCAAGGACTCGATGAGGGCTTGGATGTGGTCGAACTGCGCATTGCCCTTCAGCGTGAACGGAAACAATCCGGGTTCACAGGCGATGCGGGCATACCGTTCAAGGTGGTGCAACGCTAGATCGACCCTGTTTTGACTGAGATAAAGGGCGGCGGCGTTGATGTGGAACGGCAGGACGGAGGCAGGGTGGAGATGGTCGAGGTCGAAGATGTCGATCAATCGCTCGATGCTTTGCGACCATCGATCCAAAGTCCCGGGTTGGGCGGCATAGATCGCCATCAGCCCCGGCATCGCCCCGACGATGGACAACAGATCCGTAAAGATCGACCCTTGAAGCAAATTCAAGGCTTTCTCGTTCTCTTGTTTCATGAGGTAGGCGTTGGCGAGCAAAATGTCGGGGTTCAGTTTAATTTCGTCCGTATCGGAGAGCAGGTCGATGACTTCGTTGGGGTTCCCCGTCATCATCCAACAGGTCGCCTTAAATAGCGGGGTTTGTCTTAAGATTCGAGGATCGTCGCAATTCTGCTCGATCCGCTCGAAGAGGCGGATGGCTTCCTGCAAGATTTCGTTACGTCGCTCGACCGGTCCTGCAAGGTCGGCGTGGTTCATCAACAAGATTCCGAGATTCAGCAACAACGGCCAACAGGAATAGTACTTCTTCATGAGGGCGTTCAACTCGGTCAATACCTCGTCGAAGGGTTCCTGCGCGAAGCGCTCGGCGAGACGGCGATAGACTTTCCGTATCTCTTGCTTGGTAAGTTGCGGTTGATAATCGAACAATTCGTCGACGGTGATGTCGAAATAGGTCGCGATGACCGGCAACAAGGTGATGTCGGGATAACTCTGACCGCTTTCCCACTTGGAGACGGCGGGCTTGGAAACGCCCAAATGAACCGCCAGTTCTTCCTGGGTCAGTTTCAGTTCCTTGCGTTTCTCGATGATCTTGTTTCCGATCCGTATTTCTTTCATGTTTCCACCTCAGGTCTCATTATAGGTCGCGACATTGTCCGATACAACACACGCCTGGTTAAGTTAAGTATACAAAATTAACCCATGGTTAACAACACATCTTTACTGCGATCAAGTAGGAGAAAAACTGGCAAAAAAAAAAGAAAAAACCAACGAAATCAGGCAAGATTATCCATGTAAAGACGGGTGTTTCGATCCTAAATTTCGGTTCTTGCATATTCCCATCACCTATGATAAACTTAACACGCACTTACTTTGGATTCACATGGAGTCCAAGGCGGAAGGAGATCCACCACCATGAAAAAAGGCATTCACCCCACTTACAACAAGGTTAAAGTTCACTGCACCACTTGCGGTAACGAATTCGATTCCGGCTCGGTTTTGAAAGAAATCCGCGTCGACACCTGCTCGAACTGCCACCCGTTCTATACCGGACGTCAACGTTTCGCCGCTGCGCAAGGACGTATCGAGAAGTTCAACCGTAAATACGGCACAAAACAAGACTAGTTCAACACAGCGAAGGAACAGGGAAGCCTGTTCCTTTTTATCGTGTTCGACGACCGATTCAAGGGTTCGACCCCCGATAATTATGATAGAATAAGAACGTAAAAAGAGGTGCCCCTATGATGTATCAATTGTATCGCCCGGGTTATATCGAAGTGATCTCGGGTTGCATGTTCGCCGGTAAAACCGAAGAGTTGATCCGCCGCATCAAAGTCCTGGAGTTCGCGAAAAAGAACATCCTGGTCTTCAAGCCCGCCATCGACAACCGTTATAGCGAGACCAAGGTCGTCTCCCACGGAGGTTCGTCCGTCGAGTCGATCATCATCAACGATCCCAAACAAATCCTGGACTATGTGAAAGACGAAACCGATGTGGTGGCCGTCGATGAAGTCCAGTTCTTTTCGGAAGACATCGTCGCAGTCTGCGACTTGTTGGCGAAACAAGGGAAACGCGTGATGGTGGCCGGCTTGGATACCGATTTCCGCGGAGAACCCTTCGGCGTCATGCCGAAACTGATCACGACGGCGGAATTCGTCACGAAGCTGACCGCGGTCTGCATGACCTGTGGAGCGCCTGCGACACGTACGCAACGTTTGGTGAACGGAGAACCTGCGAGTTATTTCGACCCGATCATCCTGGTCGGCGCGGCGGAGAGCTATGAAGCACGCTGCCGTCATTGCCACGTGGTCAAGAATAAACCGCAGTTGGAACGGTAGATGACCTTACGTCATCTCGTTCAACCCTATCTCGGAACGAAGGAATTCTATAAAAAGGTATTACTGATTTCACTTCCCCTCGCCCTTCAGCAACTTCTTTCCTCGGCGATGGGGATCGTCGATACGATGTTGGTCTCCAGTATCGGACAAGTGACCGCGGTCGGAACCGCCGCACAGATCGATACGATGGCGATCACCGTGGCGTTTGGCGCCGCATCCGGCGCAGGCATCTTCATGACGCAGTTCTACGGGGCGCATGATACCCACCGTCAACGTCGTTCGTTCGGATTGGGATTGGCGATGACGAGTCTGATCGCCCTTCTCTTCGCAACCGCCGCCTTCTTCTTCAGCGGACCGTTGTTGCGCTTCTATCTCGACGATCCGAAGGTCCTGGCGTATTCGAGCCAATACCTCAGTGTCGCATTGTTCGGGTATCTTCCGACCATCCTGATGATGACCTTCAGTTTCGCTTATCGCTCCATCCATAAAACGCATGTCCCTTTGATTATCGGAACGGCGTCGATGGCACTGAAAATATTCCTCAGCTATGTCTTGATCTTCGGGATGTTTGGTATGCCTGTACTGGGCGTACGCGGCGCCGCCTTGGCGACCGTCATCTCGCAAACCCTCGGTTTGATCACCTATATCGTCTATTCTTACCGAAGCAAACAACCGTTCATGGGGAGTCTTGGGGAAATGTTCGGGTTCAAACGCGATTTCGCGGCGTCGATCCTGAAACGCTCCTATCCTCTGATCGTCAACGAAGCGTTCTTCGCGCTGGGATCCACCTTATATATCCGCGCCTTCGGGAGCCTCGGCGCCCAAGCCATGGAAAGCTATTATGTGGGCAACCAGATCGCCAACCTCTTCCTCTTCATGATCCAGGGCATCAGTACCGCCAACGCGGCGATCCTGGGGGCGGAGTTGGGAAGCGGTTCACTGGAGCGTGCCAAGAAGACGGGCAACGCCTTCATCTCCGTCGCGGTGATCTTCTCGGTCATCCTCTCGATCAGCGTCCTCTTGGGGGCTAGCCCCTTGGTCGCGATGTTCAACCTGAGCGACCCCGTCGTCGTGACGCAGGCAATCCTCATCGTCCGCGTCTTCGCTCTACGGCTCTCATTACGCTTATTCAACGTCATCATCTTCGGCTCGCTGCGTGCGGGCGGAGATTCCAAGTTCCTGGCGTTCTTGGATTCCGGCATCCTCTGGCTGGTCGGTTTACCGACCGCGTTCTTCCTTGTCTCGGTCGTCCGTATCGAAAGCATCGCCCTGGTCTTCCTTCTGGTCCAGGTCGAACAACTGGTACGCGTCATCGTCGGGTTGAAACGCTATTTCTCGGGGGCATGGATCCGCAACCTAACGCTTGAAGTCAACTAAAGGAGAAACCCCATGGATGTCATGATCCAACGATTAGAAGAAATGAGTCGCCGATTCGAGGAACTCTACGAGATGCTGATGCGTCCCGAAATCATTTCGAATCCGCGCGAGATGACCAAGATCAATAAAGAACAGGCTTCGTTGCGTCAAACCGTCGAAACCTACAAGCTGTTCAAACAGATTCTTTCCCATATCGAACAGGCGCAACATCTGGCCGAAGAAAACGATCCCGAAATCCAGGAAATGGCGCAAATGGAGTTGGATGAACTGTTGCCGCAACGCGACGAAATGGTGGAGAAACTGCATCTTCTTCTCATCCCCAAAGACCCCAACGACGACCACAACGCCATCGTGGAAATCCGGGGTGCCGCAGGCGGGGACGAAGGCAACATCTTCGCCGGCGACCTGTATCGCATGTATATGCGCTATTGTGAAATCGCAGGCTTCAAGACCGAACTGATGGAAGCCTCCGAGGCGGAAGCCGGCGGATACACCATGATTTCGTTCTTGGTGAAGGGCGAAGAAGCGCATAAGTATTTCAAGTTCGAATCCGGCGCGCATCGTGTCCAACGCGTACCGAAGACCGAAACCCAAGGACGCATCCACACCTCCACCGCGACGGTGCTGGTGATGCCGGATGCGGAAGAACAAGACATCGAAATCAACCCGGCCGACCTGACCGTCGAAACCCATCGTTCCTCCGGCGCCGGCGGCCAGCACGTCAATAAGACCGACTCCGCCGTACGGATCACCCACGTCCCGACCGGCATCAGCGTCAACTGTCAGGACGGACGCTCCCAGCACGACAACCGCGCCACGGCGCTACGGATCATCCGTGCCCGTGTCTTTGAAGAGATGCAACGCCGCTTCGATGAAGAAAAAGGGGTTTTCCGCAGATCGAAAATCGGGACAGGAGACCGCTCCGAGAAGATCCGCACGTACAACTACCCCCAAAACCGCGTCACCGACCATCGCATCGGATTCACCTTGAATCAATTGGACCGCATCATGGAAGGCAAGCTTGGCGATGTCATCGACGCCTTGTTGGCGGAAGACCAGAAGCGTAAACTGGCAGGGGAAGAATGAAACTAAGAACACTTTTAAAAACGGCACAAGAGAAACTCGTCGCCAGCGACTTACCCGAATCGTATGCCAAACTGATGGCGAACGAACTTTTACTTCGCGAGGGACGTAACCTGTATCTCGAAATGGAAAACGAAGCCGAAGAAATCTTCATCGAACTTTATATCGAAAAGATCGACCGATTATGTACACAAGAACCCTTCGGTTATGTGTTGGGTACCCAATATTTCTACGGACGCGATTTCATCGTGGATGAACGTGTCCTCATCCCTCGTCCGGAGACGGAAGAACTGGTCGCCAACCTGCTGGCGGACTTCGATGAACGCTATGCGGATCGCGAATCCTTCGTCCTTGCGGACATCGGTACGGGAAGCGGTTGCCTGGCGATCAGCTTGAAACTGGAAGAACCGCGGCTTCACGTTTATGCCGGGGATATCAGCGATAAAGCCATCGAAGTGGCGAAAGAAAATGCGGAAAAATTAGGCGCCGACATCGAATTCTTCTGTGGCGACCTGCTTGAACCCCTCAAAGAAAAAAACATCCGCTTGGATGTCCTGGTATGCAATCCCCCCTACATCCCCCAAGACGAATTGCTTGAGGAGAGCGTGAAGGGATTCGAACCCCACGTCGCCCTATTCGGCGGAGAAGACGGCCTACTCTTCTATAAACGAATCTTCGAAGATGCGGACAAGATCGTCAATCCCGGCGGGATGCTTGGCTTCGAGATCGGATGGAATCAAGGTGAAATCCTGACGCGACTTGCGAAAGAAGCCCTCCCCGACGATGAAGTAATCATCCGTCAAGACATGCATGGGAAAGACAGGATGTTGATGATTTATCGCAATACTAAGTAAAAGGGTCCGCCGAAGCGGAGCCCTTTTTTATTGATCGGATTCGGGGATGCGGATGAATCGACGGGCGGCGATTTGAATCATGGCCAGGACATCCGTGCTGAGCATAACCAATTCACGTTCACTCAATACTTTCGGGTCGTAACCTGAATGTTCCGCGAGGACTGGATGTTTTACCAAGCGGATCACCAGATCCTGTGCCGTCACATACTCGCCGGAATCTTCGGAAACGACAAGATCATGACCGATCAGGTAATCGACGCTCACCTTGAAATAAAGAGCGATCGAAGACAATACATCCGCCGGAGGCATACCGAGACCGTTCTCCCACTTCGCGACGGATTGTTGGGAGTAATGCAAAAAATCCGCCACATCCTGTTGGCTGATTTCCTTGGATTCCCGTAATTGCTTGAGTCGCAAAGAGAACATCGAGATCGCCCCTTTCCGTCAAATTATACTACCCACGATAGTTTGCGTTTCATTTTACCGCGAATCGGTGTAATCCTCCTTGACAACAACCCCAGGTGGTAATAGGATGGAAAAACCACGATGGAGGGAAGAAGATGCGGTTCAAACGGGAGATTTTCGGAGAAAGCGTCAGGGATGAAGTGCGGCGATGGATGAACTTCCTGCTTGACCAAACCGATGACATTAAAGAGATCCGTCTTAGCGGTGCGGGGATCAAGAACCAACGCGGCGAGTCCATCTCTGACGAGGGATTTCGCTTGAAACATAGCGAAATCCACTACCTAAAGAAAACGATGATGAATCACAGCAAGACGAAATGGGAAAGTGAAACCAAGATCGAAGAAGGGGATCGTGAAAACTTCGGGAAAGTCGTTGTCCTAACTAGAATCAAGAAGAAATAATGACATCGACGGATGAAAGGTTAAAATACGGGGAGATGGAAGATTTCACCCGTTTTTCCTTGTGCCTCCCCACGATTATGGTAAAATAAGTGCAGAAAAACGGAGGGCTTATGGAAACCTTACGCTTGCTGTCGAACCAGTTGGACGAAGTGGCAGAAATCCTCAACCGCGGCGGCGTGGTGGCTTTTCCGACCGATACGGTCTATGGGCTCGCAGTGCGTAGTGATGACCCTAGTGCCATACAACGAATGAAAGATGCGAAACAGCGCCCGGAATCCAAACCGTTCCCGATGATGGTCGATTCGCTTTCACAGATCGAAGCGGTCGCTTCGCTCAGCGAGAGGGAAATCCGATTGATTCGACGGTGGATGCCGGGTGCTTTAACGATGATATTCAATAAAAAGCCGGAAGTGTCCGAGGTGATCACCAACGGATTCGATACGATCGGGATACGGATGCCGGATGATCCCTGGATCCTTGGATTGATCAAGAAGATGGGATGCGGCTTGCTTGTCCCAAGCGCAAACCTTAGCGGTGAACCGCCGGCCAGCGATAGCGACGAAGTATTGCGTCAGCTGGATGGACGGATCGACGCGGTCGTGCTGGGTCGATCGGGAGCGCAATTGGCGTCCACCATCATCGATGCACGCGAGAAGCAGATCAAAGTGATCCGGCAAGGGAAGATCCGCTTGGAAGAAATCCTGGAATCGTTAAATGAAAGCGAGGAAGAACGATGAAAATCGCATTGGCATGTGACCATGGAGCCTTCGACCATAAAGAGGCGATCCGCGAGGAATTATTGAAGAGAGGGTTCGAGATCGAGGATTTCGGCTGCTATTCCAGCGCAAGCGTGGATTATCCCGACATGGTGTATCCCGCGGTCAAATCCGTCGCTGCAGGGAAGAATGAGTTCGGGGTCGTCCTGTGCGGAACCGGGATCGGCGCGTCGATCGTCGCGAACAAGGTCAAGGGCATCCGTTGCGCCTTGGTCTATGATACCCAAACCGCCGCGATCACCCGCGAGCACAACAACACCAACGTCTTGGCGATGGGCGGAAGACTGGTTACGCCGGACGAAGCGGTCGAGATCGCTTTGACCTGGTTGAATACCCTCTATCCCGGGGATCCGCGCCATCAACGCAGGATCGATAAGATCACGGCCGTCGAGGCGAAGGAGGGCGAACACGATGAAAGATGTTGAACTGCGCGAGGCGATACAACGCGAAGCCTTGCGCCAACAAGAAAACATCGAACTGATCGCATCGGAGAACTATGTCTCCAAAGACGTCATGGAAGCGGTCGGAAGCATCCTCACCAACAAATACGCGGAAGGCTATCCCCATAAACGTTATTACGGCGGCTGCGAATACGTGGATGAAGTCGAAGAGTTGGCCAGGACACGGGCATGCGAACTGTTCGGGGCGGAGCACGCCAACGTGCAACCGCACAGCGGGTCGCAGGCGAACATGGGGGTCTACTTAAGCATCCTTAACTATAAAGACAAAGTGTTGGGGATGGATCTTAGCGCCGGGGGGCATTTGACCCACGGACATCCGTTGAATTTTTCGGGCATGCTTTATGAATTTCACAGTTATGGCGTCGATCCGATCAACCATCGCATCGACTATGACGCACTGCGTAAACAAGCGATCGAATTGAAACCGAAACTGATCGTCGCCGGGGCGAGCGCCTATCCCTTTATTCTCGAATTCGAGAAATTCAGGGAGATCGCCGATGAAGTCGGGGCGTACCTGATGGTCGACATGGCGCATATCGCCGGCTTGGTCGCGACCGGGCATCATCCCTCTCCGATCCCCTATGCGGATTTCGTCACCACGACGACCCATAAAACCTTGCGCGGTCCGCGCGGAGGCATGATCCTCTGCAAGAAGCAATACGCGGAAATCCTCGACAAACGGGTTTTCCCGGGCATGCAGGGAGGTCCCTTGATGCATGTGATCGCCGGTAAGGCGGCGTGCTTCCATGAAGACCTGCAGCCCTCCTTCACCGAATACAGCGCACAGATTCTGAAGAACATGCAGGCGCTGTGCGAACAACTGATCCTTGAAGGATTCACTTTGGTCGGTGGCGGAAGTGAAAACCACATGTGCCTGGTCGACGTGAAACGCTCGGTCGGACTGAGCGGAAAAGTCAGCGAAAAGTTGCTGGATTCCGTCGGGATCACCTGCAACAAGAACGCCATCCCCTTCGATACGGAAAAACCCTTTACGACCAGCGGGATTCGGCTGGGATCCCCCGCGATGACGACACGCGGCATGAAAGAAGAAGAATTCAGACAAATCGCGATTTTCATCGCCAACACACTGAAACATCCCGAAGATACTGAGCTGCATGCGGAAATCCTGAAGGAAGTCCGCGCATTGACGCGCCGTTTCCCGGTCGATTGTTAAACAAGGAGGAAGAAACATGCTTACCGTACTTCATCACCCCCTGATTACCCACAAACTGACGCAGATGCGTAAAGAATCCACCGGAACCAAGGATTTCAGACAGAACCTGGATGAAATCGCAGGCTTGATGGCATTTGAAATCACACGCGACCTGCCGTTGAACCCCATCGAAATCAAAACCCCCGTTTCCCTTTGTCAAACCCAGGAGTTGGCCAAGGAAATCGTATTGGTCCCCATTCTTCGTGCCGGCCTCGGCATGGTCAACGGGATCCGCGATCTGATCCCGACGGCGAAAGTCGGACACATCGGACTCTATCGCGACGAAGAAACCTTGGAACCGCATGAATATTTCGCGAAGTTCCCCTCGAACATGCCGGAGTCGGTCGTCATGGTTCTCGACCCGATGTTGGCGACGGGCGGATCCGCATCCGCCGCGATTACGCTTCTCAAAAAACGCGGGGCATCGATCATCAAGTTGGTCTGTCTGGTCGGAGCGCCGGAAGGCGTCAAACGCATCGAAGCGGATCATCCCGACGTGGATGTCTACCTTGCGGCCTTGGATGAGAAACTCAACGAAAAAGGATATATCGTTCCGGGACTTGGCGACGCGGGCGACCGGATTTTCGGAACCAAGTAGGAAGTTCGACTTTTCATCCCCCGTTCTACACAGAACGGGGGATTTATGCTATCATTGTTGCGTATTGAAACAGGAGTGAAACGATGGATGATTTCTTAAGCAATCACGTAAAAGGGAGTTTGCGGTCGGGGTTGATCCTCGGCGTACTTTTGGTCGTGATCAAGGCAAGTTGGGGGATCGGCTTTCTCGCCGGCTTCGCCGCTTCGCTGATCCACTTCCAGCTGACATCCAATTATGTCTCCGGAATCCTTCATCTGCGCTATCACAAGCGCTTCACCACCTATCTTTTTTTTGCGGCGGCGACGATGTTCCTCGGCGTCCCCTTGTTGATCGCGATCTTGTATCCGACTTGGATCAATGTCTTCGCGGCGACGGCGGGTCTGCTGTTCTTCAAGTACCGCTTGTTTGTGAAAGAGATTTTCTTTCGTAAAAAGGAGGAATGAAATGATCAATTTCCTCAGTGTACCGGTGTTGAAGGTACAGGTCGAAGTGTTTTCGATCCTCATCGTATTCGGCGTGATCCTTCTGTTTATGATCTATGCGAACGTCCAGCTCAAAAAGGCGGACCCCTTCGCAAGACCGACGGGCGTCGTACTGTTCTGTACGATGTATGTCGAATTCATACGTAAACTCACCGTCGACAACATGGGTAAAAAAGCGGGCATGCGCTACGCGCCGTACATCGGTTCGATCGCGGTCTACATGCTTCTAAGCAATCTGTCGGGCTTGTTCGGACTGGCGCAGCCAACCGCGAACTATAGCGTGACCTTGACGCTTGCGCTGATCACCTTCGTACTGATCCAGTACACCAACTACCGCACCAACGGCTTGAAACAGTTTTTCCACCGTTTCATCGAACCGTATCCGCCGTTTATCATCATGAACATCTTCGGCACGATCGCCCCGTTGATCTCGATGTCCCTCCGTCTCTTCGGAAACATCACCAGCGGATCGACCTTGATGATGTTGTTCTATGCCTTTACGGGGTTCCTTTCCGGATTCGTCCCGTTCATCGGCAAGTTCGACTTCATCGGCGTGATCATCGCCCCGGCCTTCCACGCCTACTTCGACGTGTTCGCCGGATTCATCCAAACGTATATCTTCTTAATGCTTACCACCATTTTCATCGGGATTGAACTTCCCCAGGAATAGTCAAAAGGAGGACTAACAAATGGATATCGGAAGAGGATTAGTTGCCATCGGGGCAGGCTTGGCTGTTATGACTGGATTAATGACCGGGATCGGTCAAGGGATCGCCGCGGGTAAAGCGGTCGAAGCCGTTTCGCGTAATCCTGAAGCGGAAAACAAAATCCGCGCCATGTTGATCTTGGGCGATGCCATCGCCGAAACCTGTGCGATCTACGGATTGCTTGTCGCATTCTTGTTGATGTTCGTTTTCAAATAAGCCAACCCCTATCGGAAAGCAGGTGAACCTATGGATTTGGATATCGCAGGGAAATTATTCCCGAATCCTCTCACGATGCTCATCCAGCTTACGGCCACCGGTCTTTTATTCTATTGGTTCAAGCGCTTATTATGGAAACCGACGTTAGCCTATCTCGAAAAACGTGCCGATTATGCGGAACGTCAGTTGAGGGAAGCCGACGAAGCCAACGAAGCCGCGAAGAAACTGGAGACCGAAGCCGAAAGCAAGTTAGTTGCGGCCGCCCACGAGGCGATGCAACTGGTTGAACGCGGGAAAGAAGAAGGTCAGCGTGTCAAAGAGAAATTGACCGCCGACGGAAAACGTGAAGCCGACCTGAAACTACAGGCCGCCATCCGTGAAATCACATATCAACGTCAGCAAATGGACGACAGTATCCAATCCGAAATCGTGGATGTCGCCCTTTTGGCTGCGCAAAAACTGATCGAAGGACGGGTCGACGAAGACAGCGACCGTGCGTTGATCGAGAAGTTCATGAAAGACGTGCGTAGCTAATGGGTAAGGCGGCCGCGATCTATGCCGAGGCGCTCTACGGACTTGCCGAAGAGGTAAAGAAAGAGAGCGATTGGAAAGAACAATTGGAAGCCTTGAACACCTTATGGTGCGAAATCCCGGAAATCCTCCGTTTTTTCGCACGTACGCAAGTGTCGAAACAAGACAAGAAAACCGTCTTGAAGGAAAGTTTGGGTGCCAACGTCGATGCGACGATCGTGCACACGCTCTGTCTATTGGTCGATAAGGACCGGATGGCGCTGTTCCCCGACATGATCGAGGAATACAGACATCATTACAACCGCATCCATAACATCGCGGAAGGCATCGTCTATTCCGTCTATCCCTTGGATAAGACGCAACTGCAGAATCTCAACCGGGATTTCTCGGAGCGTCGCAAACAGACCGTCGAACTGACCAACCGCATCGATCCGACACTGATCAGCGGAATCAAGGTTTCGCTGGAAAACACGATCATCGACGGATCGATGAAAGCGCGGATCGCGAATTTGAAAACAGAACTCGTCAAAGGAAGCAGGTGAGGCTATGGAATTACGCCCTGAAGAAATCAGTGCCCTGATAAAAAGCAGGATTAAGCACTATGAAGAAAAGATTGAAGAAAACGATGTCGGCGTCGTCATTAAAGTCGGCGATGGAATCGCTTTATTGCATGGGTTGACCGATGCGATGTCCGGCGAGTTGCTGGAATTCGAAAACGACGTTTTCGGAATGGTGCTCAACCTTGAAGAAGACCATGTCGGTTGCGTGCTTTTAGGCAGCGATCGTGAAATCAAAGAAGGCGACTCCGTCAAACGTACCGGACGCATCGTCGAAGTCCCGGTCGGGGACGGGATGTTGGGACGTGTCGTTAACTCGTTGGGAATCGCCATCGACGGCGGACCGGCGATCGTTTCGGATAAAACGCGTCCGATCGAACGCGTCGCCCCGGGGGTCATGACCCGTCAATCCGTCAATCAACCGGTCCAGACCGGACTGAAGATCATCGACTCGATGATCCCGATCGGCAGAGGACAACGCGAACTCATCATCGGTGATCGGCAGACGGGTAAAACCGCGATCGCGATCGATACGATCTTGAACCAAAAAGACCAGAACATGATCTGCATCTACGTCGCCATCGGCCAAAAAGCGTCGACGGTGGCACAAATCGTCGAAAAACTCAGACAACACGACGCGATGAAGTACACCGTCATCGTTTCGGCCACGGCCAGCGAACTTGCGCCGTTGCAATACATCGCCCCCTACGCCGGATGCGCGATCGGGGAAGAATGGTTGGAGCAGGGCAAGGATGTCCTGATCGTCTATGACGATTTGTCCAAGCATGCGGTCGCCTATCGTACCATGAGTCTTCTGCTACGTCGTCCTCCCGGACGCGAAGCGTATCCCGGGGATGTCTTCTACCTGCATTCACGTTTGCTTGAACGTGCCTGTAAGTTGAATAAGGAAAACGGCGGCGGATCGCTGACCGCTTTACCCATCATCGAAACCCAAGCCGGGGATATCTCGGCCTATATTCCGACCAACGTCATCTCCATCACGGACGGACAATTATTCCTGCAGACCGAACTCTTCAACGCGGGCGTACGCCCAGCGGTCGATAGCGGTTTGTCGGTTTCCCGTGTCGGGTCGGCGGCGCAGACCAAAGCCATGAAGCAAGTCGCTTCCTCGCTGAAGTTGGAACTCGCCCAGTACCGTGAACTCTTAGCCTTCGCCCAGTTCGGATCCGATCTGGACGCCAACACCAAGTCGGTCATCGACCATGGGTCGAGATTGACCGAACTCCTCAAACAAGGTCAATACGCCCCGTTGGATTTGGCGCATGAGGTTCTATCGTTGTTTACCGCCAAGTTCAAGTTCATCAAGGACATCCCGGTGGATGGAATCCGCGAATTCGAACGGATCATGTTGAGCGACTTCGAGGTCGAATACCCTGAAATCATCGCCGAAATCAACGAAAAGAAAATCATTTCACCCGAATTGGAAGCCAAGATCAAGACCGCCATGGCAAGCATCACCGACCGTTTCATCAAAATGAGCGTGAAGTAAGATGGCAGCCAATAAGCAAGCGTTGAAAGCGCGCATCCGTTCCGTCAAGGCGACCAAGAAAATCACCAGCGCCATGGAACTGATCGCGACCAGTAAGCTCCAAAAACAGAAAAACATGATGGAAGCGAACCGCTTGTATTCGTCCACCCTGCATAAGACGATCCACAAGGTCATCGGACAAGCCAATGTCAGCGACATTCCCTACCTCAAACCGCAGAAAGCGAAACCCGTCACCGTGGTCTTCGTTTCCGATATGGGGTTGTGCGGGGGATTCAACGTCAATGTCCTGCACTACATCCGTGAGAAACTGGATGAAGGGGATCCCTTGGTCGTCATCGGAAGTAAGGAGCGCATGTGGTTCAAACGGCATCCTTACCCCGTACTCAAAAACCTGGCGCAAAGCGATAACCTACAGTATCGCGATTTGGCGAAGGTCGGCGACTGGATCATGGACCAATACAAAGCCGGCGTGGTCGGCGGCATCCGCGTCATCTATACGAAATTTGTCAATTCGTTGACGTTCGAACCCAGCATGATCGAACTTCTACCGATCATTCCGCAGGAAATCGAACAAGAAAAAGAACCCGGTCTTCAGCAAGATACGATCTTCGAACCCAATCCGGTCGAGTTGATCCATCAATTGGTTCCGATGTATATGCATTCCTTGCTTTATGGCTTGTGGTTGGAATCCAAGACGTCCGAACAAGCTTCCCGCAGAATGGCCATGGACAATGCCACGGACAACGCGGAAGAATTGATCGAAGAATTGTTATTGACCTACAATCAGACCCGCCAAGCGGCGATCACCCAGGAAATCACGGAGATCGTAGCCGGTGCGGAAGCTTTATAGGAGGTACACGATGGCACAAAACATCGGTAAAATCAGTCAGATCATCGGACCGGTCGTCGACGTACGTTTCAACCAGGGCGAATTGCCCATGTTGCATAACGCGATCGACATCCAACTCAGTGATCGTAAGCTGGTCGTAGAAGTCGCGCAGCATATCGGGGACGATGTCGTCCGCTGCATTTCGATGGGATCCACCGACGGACTTGTCCGTGGGATGGCTTGCGTCGATACCGAAAACCCAATCATGGCGCCGGTCGGCAAAGAAGTCCTGGGACGTATGTTCAACGTCCTGGGCGAACCGATCGACGGGATGGAACCCATGGGACCCGAAGTGGAACGCATGCCGATCCACCGCGACGCCCCCAAATTCGAAGACCAGCAAACCACGTCGGAAATCCTGGAAACCGGCATCAAAGTCATCGACCTTCTTTGCCCGTACGTTAAAGGCGGAAAGATCGGTCTGTTCGGCGGTGCGGGGGTCGGAAAGACCGTCGTCATGCAGGAATTGATCCACAACATCGCGACCGAACACGGCGGATTATCCGTCGTCGCCGGCGTCGGAGAGCGTACCCGTGAAGGGAACGATCTCTATCATGAAATGAAAGACACGGGGGTCCTTGCGAAAACCGTGTTGGTCTACGGACAGATGAATGAAAGTCCGGGCGCCCGTATGCGCGTCGGTCTGACCGGATTGACGATGGCGGAATACTACCGCGATCGCGAAGGTCAGGACGTCCTTCTCTTCATCGACAATATTTTCCGTTTCACCCAAGCCGGGTCGGAAGTCTCCGCCCTGCTCGGACGCATCCCGTCCGCGGTCGGTTATCAACCGACGCTTGCCACCGAAATGGGACAGCTTCAAGAACGCATCACATCGACCAAACGCGGTTCGATCACTTCCGTCCAAGCCATCTATGTTCCGGCCGACGATTTGACCGACCCCGCCCCTGCGACCGCCTTCTCCCACTTGGATGCGAAAACCGTACTTGACCGCAATATCGCCGCGTTGGGGATCTACCCCGCCGTCGATCCGTTGGAATCTTCCAGCCGTATGTTGGATCCCTTGGTCGTCGGGGAAGAACACTACCGTGTCGCCCGCGATGTCCAACAGATCCTGCAACGCTATAAAGAACTCCAGGACATCATCGCCATCCTCGGGATGGACGAACTGTCCGATGAAGACAAAGTCGTCGTCAACCGTGCACGCCGCATCCGTAACTTCTTGTCGCAAGCGTTCCATGTCGCCGAACAATTCAACGGTTTCCCGGGACAATATGTCAAACTCGAAGAAACCATCCGGAGTTTCAAAGCGATCTTGGAAGGGAAGTACGACCATCTTCCGGAACAAGCCTTCATGTATGTCGGCACGATCGAAGAAGCCGTCGTGAAAGCGGAAAGTCTCGACTAATATGTTCACTCTGAACATGATCACCCCCCACGGGAAACCGCGCAAAGTCCAAACCGTGATCTGCAACCTGGTGACCCCGCAAGGACAAATGGGGATATTAGCCCATCACATGCCCTTGGTGACGATGGTCGACATCTCGATGATGACGACGATCGAGAACGGGGTGCGCACCGAGTATGCGGTCGCCGGCGGATTGTTCTTCTTCAAGGACAACGAAGCCACGATCCTCAGCGACGCCATCGAAAGCGAAGCCGAAATCGATGTCAAACGCGCCCAGGAAGCCAAAGAACGCGCCGAAGAACGACTCCGCTCCAAGGATCCCGACATCGACATCAAACGTGCCGAAATCGCCCTCCGCAAAGCCATCAACCGCATCAATGTCTCCCAATAGGAAGCTTCGGCTTCCTTTTTTCATGTTTTTCCTCTCTTTCCCATCATTTCCCATGAAAATCATCCGGATTACACGCTATGATAGAAGAGAGGTGGCCATGGACGTACTGACATACTTAAGAAACCACATTTCAACGCTCGACTTCAGCGAGGAAGATACGATCCGACTCGCTTATTTTAAGGATGTCTCTAGCCACAACGTCTATCGACTCCATTATTACCGCAAAGACCTCGTCGATACGATCTACCAAAAAGAAGTGGTGGAAATGATCGAAGGACGGACACTGAGCGGAGACACGGAAATCGTGGACTATTTCCAATGGATCGCCGATCGGTTCGAACGCGCATCGACGATGACTCCTGAAGAGTTAAGACGCGGGATCGCCGAATCCTACCTTAAACTCGGTATCACATCGATCGTCTTCGAAGACCTTGAATCCAAGGGATTTCAATCCCTTGCCTCCCTCCAGCGCGAGGTCATGGACGAAGGGTTTTTGAAGCGCATCTCGTTCTATGACGATGTGAAGAACTTGGATCTGGAGGATTTCATGATTGTCTTTCCGATGGAAGTCACGGAATACGAAAAGAACGAATTCAGCGATTATGGCGATGAAGAAGTGGAATACAGCGAAGACGAACTTGCGGAAATCATTTCCCAACTGAAACTCAACCTGTCCGAAATCCCGTCGGATATCGATCATGATTCGGATTTGAAGGATTTCGAAGAAGAAACCCGGACCCAGGAACAACTCGTTATCGACCACCTTCAAGACATGGTGCGGCATATCGAAAATACGAAAGTCAGGCATACGTCCCACGGTCGTTTCCCCTTCGACTTTACGATCCATCGCATCAAATGGTTCATCGATGAAGAGTCGTTGGGCTTGGACGCCGACCATCTTTCGGTTTTCTTAAAACAGGTACGGGACGTCGTCGTCCCGGGATTCACCTTTACGGTCGAAACGAAAGTCGTCGATGGGAATTTCGAAGCCGACATCCAGATTCTCAACTATACCGACATGAAGAAAAACTAACGGAGGACACGCCATGACAGAAGAAATCATCCGCGTATTGGCTTATTTCTTTGGATTCGCCGTCAGTCTCTACGCCTTGACGGCGCTTGATTTCAACCGTTTCCTGCGCAAGAACAGACCCGTTCCCGCCCAGATCCTGATGATCCTGCTGGCGATGGCGCTGGGTACCTTGTTCGCCCAGTTTTTGCTAGCGTTACGCATCACACTCAACTAATTCACTCGGGTTTCACGTGTTAAAAAGTCGTTTTGTGCTATAATATGATTTGCCTAGTGAACGGAGGTAGAGTTCATGTTTTTCTCAAAACAAGTAGGAATCGATTTAGGAACAGCGAACATGCTGATCTATGTCAAAGGCGAAGGGGTGGTTCTCGATGAACCCTCGGTCGTCGCCTTGGACGCTGAAACAAAAAAATGTCTGGCTGTCGGTACGGAAGCCAAAGCGATGTTGGGACGTACCCCCGGTCGTGTGTTAGCCATCCGCCCTTTGAAAGACGGCGTCATCGCGGACTTCGAAGTCACGGAAATCATGCTGAACCATTTCATCCGCAAATTGAAATTGAAAGGGATGTTTTCACGTCCCGAGATTTTGATCTGCTGCCCGTCGAACATCACATCGGTCGAACGCAACGCGATCCGCGATGCGGCCTATCGTGCCGGTGCGAAGAAAGTCTACATCGAAGAAGAACCCAAGGTCGCCGCGATCGGTGCCGGATTGGATATTTCCAAGCCGACAGGGAACATGGTCTTGGACATCGGCGGCGGGACGACCGACGTCGCGATTTTGTCGTTGGGTGAAATCGTCACCAGTACGTCGTTGAAGGTTGCCGGGGACCGTATGGACCGCGACATCATCAAGTATGTAAAGGACTCCTATAAACTTCTGATCGGTGATCGCACCGCGGAAGAAATCAAGAAGAGAATCGGAACCGCATGGAAAGGTTCCCGCAGCGACACCATGGATGTCAGCGGCCGTGACTTGGTCACCGGCTTGCCCCACTCCATCACCATCAACTCGGATGAAACCGAATTGGCGATGCGTGAAAGCCTGCAGGACATCGTCCGTGCTTGCCGTACGGTTCTCGAACAGACGCCGCCGGAATTATCCGCCGACATCATTACCCGCGGGATCGTATTGACCGGCGGGGGTGCCTTGCTTCATGGCATGGACCAACTTCTCACCAACGAACTCAACATTCCGGTCTACGTAGCCGAGAATGCCTTGAGATGCGTTGTTGAAGGAACAGGGATCATGTTGGAAAACTTGCATCTCGCAAATCGCAGATAATCAACTTCGAGTCCTTCGGGACTCTTTTTTTATAGGGGTAAAATGGTCTAAATTTGCATATGTGCGTATATATGATATAATGTACGCACAAAAGCAAAGGATAAAGCCATGGAACAAGAACTAGTCAAATTGATAGATATAAATGATGGGATGATCACGACGAAACAAACAAGGGAAGCAGGTATTCCCAGCGTATATTTAAGTATCCTAGTGAAAAAGGGAAGGATCGAAAGGGTTAGAAACGGTGTCTATCTTGATCCTAATAAGTTCGGAGATGAATACTTTCTCTTTCAAGCAAGATATCCCAACGCTATTTTTTCTCATAACACTGCGCTATTTTTCCATCAACTCACCGAAAGGACCCCGAACATGATCGATGCGACAGTAGTAAGAGGGTATAACGCACATCGTTTCCCCAGAAACATCAAAGTGCACTATACGATGAAAGAAAATCATGATTTAGGTATTGAAAGAATCGTCTCCCCTCAGGGAAAGGAAGTAAAATGTTACAACCTTGAAAGGACGATCTGCGATATCGTAAAGAATAATACGAGCATCGATAATGAAACCCGCAAGAAAAGTATTAGGGAGTATATCCATTCCGGAAAAATGAATGAGAACAGATTGTTAGATTATGCACAGCAATTGAAGTGTCGAAAAGCAATCGAAATTATCCTTGAGGTTGTTTAGTGCCCAAATTAGCAAACTCATTGAAAGCGAAAGCAAGGTCGTTGGCGGCTGCTACACAGACCACCGTTCAAGAAGTAATGCAGAACTATATGCTTGAAAGAATACTTGTTCGGATCTCGAAATCCCATTATTGCGATCATTTTGTGCTTAAGGGAGGTTTGCTGATCGCATCCATGTGTGGAACACAATCGAGAACGACAATGGATATGGATGTGATGATAAAGGGAGTACAGTTTAGACAAGAAGTGATTCATCGAATCATTAATGAAATACTCATGATAGAGGACGAAGATGGAATCATATTTGAGATTACCGGAATTGAACGAATTAGGGAGGAAGAGGAATATGAAGGTTATCGATTCAAAATCATCGGGATTTTGGAGAATATTCGAAATTACTTGTCAATCGATATTTCCACCGGAGACATGATTACTCCACATGAGATTTTTTACTCCTATAAGATGATTTTCGAAGACGATTACATTAGGATCAAAGCCTATAATCTTGAAACGATACTGGCAGAGAAATATCAAACCATTCTTGATAGAAATGGAGCGAAGGGGAGGATGAAGGACTACTATGATCTTTGGTTTTTCTCAAGATCATATTTGATCAAAAAGGATGTTTCGAAATTAACTGAAGCAATCGGCCAAACCTTCAGAAATAGAGGGACCATTGATGATTTATGGAAAGCTGAGACAATATTGATTGGGATTAAAGAAAGTAAAATTATGGAGATGCGTTGGCATGACTACTCTTTAAAACATAATTACTCAATGGAACTATCCTTTGAAGATGTCATTCACGAAGTTCTTGAGTTCTCGAAGTTTATTACCCAAAGGATGAAGTGAATCATTTGGGACATAAAGATTCGTTCAATTCGATCATCTTCTCGCAATGGGGCCAGTACAACTATTCGAAGCCAGCAAAATAGATAAGGGGAAAGTACATTCTGAACGTAGTAGAGAGTGAGGTGATTGAATGAAATGCTCACGCTTACCCCAATTACTGCCGTTTCTATCCGATGTCCGTCCCTTATCTTCCCATCCTGAAGCTTCTTCGACGATTTTCTCACTCTTTGACGATCTCAAACACTATCTATGTGACCAAAGCATTTCCAATGCGGCGAAATACATGCTGAGCCACAGTAACTTCTTGGATCGTTCAAACCTTCTCTCCTGCGAACAACTAAGCGTACGAGTCCGTCCGGGCGACATTTGTTTCATCGATTTCGGATGTGCTTATCGCAACGAAGCCGGGTACCAACACTTCGGGATCATCCTGTCGATCGTGCATAGTAAAGCGTTCGTCATCCCGATGACGTCCAATCCATCCACTTTTTCCCAAGCGTATGAAGAAAACATCAATCCGAGCGGGAAGAGGCATTTGATGCGGATCGGGAAACAAAAAGGGATGTATAAGGAATCCGTCCTTTTCCTCAACGATTGTAAGTTCATCAACACGTCGCGCATTATAGAGGTGAAGGGGCATCTGGATGTGAAAGACGAGTTATTCCAGCAAATCAAAGATCGAATCAAGGAATGTCTGTTTGAACCCCATCGCGACTTGACGGAATCCTACTGAACGATATACTGAATTCGAGGTGATTCCGCTGAACCCGTTGAATTCCTATCAGAACCAATCTTGGGTAATTCTCGTTTCGGGCGGCCCCGACTCCATGGCGCTTTTGCATCTCTGCCATGAAGCGAAGGTCCGTCCTTTTGTGCTGCACGTCAATTATCATATGCGACCGTCGGCTCTGCGCGATCAGGGGTTTGTGCAAAGCTATTGCGAAAGACACGACATCGCGTATATGATTGTAGACGCATCCTTTCCCCGACAAGGGAATTTCCAATCCTGGGCACGGGAGATCCGCTATCAAAGCGCAAGAGATTACGCCAAACAAAACCAGTGCGAAGGGATGATGAGCGCCCATCATAAAGACGACGTACTGGAAACCTATATCATGCAAAAGAAGGCGAATAAGCATGTCGGTCATTATGGAATCAGGCAAGAAGGAAGAATGCTGGGGGAGAGAATCGTTCGACCCTTACTCGACTTCACAAAAGAAGAACTGATTCGAATCTGTGAGAATGCAGACGTTGACTATGGTGTCGATGAATCCAATGAAAAGCCAAACTATGAAAGAAACAAGACACGCATCGAACTCAAAGGTTTGACCGACGAGGATAAAGGGAAGTTGTTCATGGAGATGGAAGATCGGAATCATCGGATTGAAGCGATGAGGATCGAGAACGAAGAGATCGCGCTTCTCCCCGAACTGATTGTCGATGAGTTGAAAAACAATCGACAACTTCTTCGCATGTGGCTCATGAATCATAGTCAAAGACAGCGATACGCTACGAACTTTCTCGATGAGATTTTGAATCAATCAAGGAGCGACGAAACGATCGAAATCAAACTCGATGAACTCGAAAGTCTACTGATTCAATATGGAAGAATGAAAGTCATTGCGAAATCAGAAGAGTATACGATTGAACTAAAAACGATCGAATATAAGGATTATGGTGTTTTCAAAATCCAATCCGAAGGGGAAACCCGGGAAGGATTGAACGTACTCCCGGAGGATTTCCCGGTGATCGTCCGCAAAATAAAGGCTGGGGATCGTATCCGCCTTGCGTTTGGGAAGAAAAACATCGTTCGCTGGTGTGTCGATCGCAAGATTCCGTTGGATCAACGACGTGAAATCCTGGTCATTGAGAACAAAGACAAGGAAATCATCTTCGCGTCCGGAATCGGCGCCAATGTAACGCATACCTATGCACATCCAAAGGTCTTTGTGGTAAAATAGGTATATTATGCAGGAGGAAATCAAACGCATGCATCCAAATATCAAAAAAGTACTGGTCAGCGAAGAAGCGATCCAGACCCGCTGTGCCGAACTCGGCAAGCAAATCACGGAAGATTATCGCAACTTAGGCAAAGTACCTGTCGTGGTTTCCGTCCTTAAGGGATCCGTCCCGTTTTTGGTCAACTTGATCAAGTACATCGATTTGGATATCGAATTCGATTTCATGGCTGTCTCCAGTTATGAAGGCACCGAGTCGATCGGCGATGTCAAGATCATCATGGACTTGAACCGTTCCATCAAAGGCGACCATATCTTGATGGTCGAAGATATCGTGGATACCGGAAGAACCTTAAAAGAAGTCACCAAACTCATGTTTAACAAAGGTGCCGAGTCGGTCAAGATCGTCAGCTTGTTGGATAAACCTTCCCGCCGTGTCATCGACATCACCGCGGATTATGTGGGATTCACCATCCCCAACGAATTCGTCGTCGGATTCGGATTGGATTTCGACGAAAAGTATCGTAACCTACCCTATGTCGGCGTCCTGAAGGACGAATGTTACCAGTAACACCGCAAGTTCATCAAAGGAGTGTGATCATTTGTGCGTAACAATAGAATCATCAGCCTGATCCCGTATCTGATCGTCACGTTGGCCATTTTCAGCCTATTGACGATGAACATGAGTCCGACGGTTGAAAAACTGACGTATTCAAACTACTTGGATCTTTTAGCGAAAAACAAAGTCACCGATGCGAAGGTGGTTGTCAGCGACGTCGTCGTCAACATCACCGGGTCTTACCTCGACAGTAAAGGGAACGCTGTCGGGTATACCTTGACCATCCCCAACACAGAAGCCCAAACCGATGGATTGATCAACGCGATCTACAACAGTACGTCCATCGAGTATCGTATCATCGATGCGAACGCGGCGAATCCTTTGATGGATTTGCTGATCCAAGTCGTTCCGTTCTTATTGTTCGGAGCGTTCGCCTTTTTTCTCCTCACGAGAATGAATGGCGGCGGCGGACAAAACAAAGCCTTCGAATTCGGTAAATCCAAAGCGCGTCTTGAAGGGAACATCAAAGTCCGTTTCGAGGACGTGGCGGGATGCGACGAAGAAAAAGAAGAAATGAAGGAATTGATCGAATACCTGAAGAACCCCAAGAAGTTCGCCCGCATGGGGGCGCGTATCCCCAAAGGCGTCTTGATGGTCGGGGCTCCGGGAACCGGGAAAACCTTGTTGGCGAAAGCCGTGGCAGGGGAAGCCGATGTCCCGTTCTATTCCATCTCCGGTTCGGATTTCGTAGAAATGTTCGTCGGTGTCGGTGCGAGCCGTGTCCGCGACATGTTTAAGAAAGCCCAGCAAACCGCACCCTGCATCATCTTCATCGATGAAATCGACGCCGTCGGCCGCCAACGCGGTACGGGAGTCGGCGGTGGACACGATGAACGTGAACAAACCCTGAACCAACTGCTCGTCGAAATGGATGGCATCACGGACAATGCGGGTATCGTCATTGTCGCCGCGACCAACCGCCCCGACGTCCTTGACCCCGCGCTTCTGCGTCCGGGTCGCTTCGACCGTCAGATCACCGTTTCCCTACCCGACCGTAAAGGTCGTCGCGCCATCCTCGGCGTCCATGCCCGCAATAAGAAACTGGGTCCGGACCTCGATTTGGAAGCGTTGGCGAAACGTACCCCGGGATTCTCGGGGGCCGATCTCGAAAACGTATTGAACGAAGCTGCGATCCTTGCGGTTCGCGATGAATCCGAAGTCATTACGATGGCGCATCTCGATGAAGCGATCGACCGTGTCATCATGGGACCGGCGAAGAAATCGCGCACTTATTCGGAACGCGAGAAGAAACTGGTCGCCTATCATGAAACCGGACATACGATCATCGGCTTGAAATGCGAAGATTCGGACATGGTCCAAAAAGTCACGATCATCCCGCGCGGATTGGCCGGAGGGTACAACCTCATGACCCCGCGCGAAGAGAAATTCATGCATACGAAGAAAGACTTGATGGCGCAAATCACCGGCTTGCTTGGCGGACGCGTCGCGGAATCCATCGTCTTCGACGAGATTTCCACCGGCGCATCCAACGACATCGAACGTGCGACGCAAATCGCGCGCGACATGGTCATGCAATACGGGATGAGCGAACTCGGTCCGATCCAGTACGAACACCGCGGAGGCAATGTCTTCCTTGGCCGCGACTATGCGACCCAAGCCAACTACTCCGGTCAGGTCGCCTTCGAGATCGACCAGGAAGTCCGTCGTATCATCGACAACTGCTATGACAACGCGCACAAGATCATCTCTGAAAACAGAGAGTTGATGGATAAGATCGCTTCGGCGCTCTTGGAATTCGAAACCTTGACCAGCGAACAGATCAACGAGATCGTCGAAGGTCGTCCGGTTACCCAAACCCCGGTGAAGCCCACCGGTTTGGAACCGATTCAAGTTTAATCGCAACACCCCTTCCAAGGGGTGTTTTGCCCTATCAAAGGAGTCATGATGGACACATTAATCAAAGCGTTGGCTTCAAACGGAGCCATCCGGCTCTTCGTCGCCGATACGACGGAGTTAGTGAGAGAAGCCGCGAAGAGACATCACTGCCTACCGACGGCGGCTGCCGCCTTGGGTCGAACCTTAAGCGCAGGCGCCCTTTTGGGTGCGAACCTAAAAGGTGCGGACGAGAAAGTCACCGTGCAGATCAACGGCGGAGGACCCTTGGGAACGATCATGGTCGATGCCAACGGGCAAGGCGAAGTCCGCGGATTCGTCGCGAACCCCGACGTCCACTTCATCCACCCGACCACCAAGAAACTGGATGTTTCACGGGCGGTCGGAAAAGATGGAACCCTTAAAGTCATCCTGGATCGTAACCTTAAAAGCGACTTCACGGGAACCGTCGATCTACAGACGGGCGAAATCGCGGAGGATTTCGCCTATTATTTCACCGTCAGCGAACAAACCCCTTCCGCCGTTTCCTTGGGCGTATTGGTCGATGAACACAACGAAGTCAAAGCCGCAGGGGCTCTGATGATCCAAATGATGCCCTCCGCAAGTGAAGCGGACATCCTGATGGCCGAGCATGTGGTCGCCAACCTTCGTCCGATTTCCGCAATGATCTCAGACGGGATGTCACCGGAAGACATCGCCACCCGACTCTTCGATGAGACGGTGGTCTTGGAAACCATCCCCCTCAAATTCAAATGCACCTGCAGTAAAGACCGTATGGCGGATGCCTTGAAAACCCTTGAACGGGATGAAATCGAAGCCATGATCCATGAAGACCATGGCTGTGAAATCACCTGTCACTTCTGTAATACGACCTATCGGTTCACGGAATCGGAGTTGTATTCCCTGATGGTGAAGAGCTGATGGCAAGCTGGAAAATCCGTGATCTGACGATCGAAAACCAAGTGTTGATCGCTCCGTTGGCCGGCATTTCCAACCCTGCTTTCCGTACGATCGCCAAGGAGTTCGGGGCGGGTTTGGTCTACAGCGAAATGATCAGTGATAAAGCCATCGTCTACCAAAACAAAAAAACACTGGAGATGTGCCGGGTCGAACCGACCGAATATCCCATCGCCTTGCAGTTGTTCGGCGAGGAGATCGAAACGATGGTGAAAGCCGCGATCTATCTCGACACGCAGACCGACTGCGACATCATCGACATCAACATGGGCTGTCCCGTCCCCAAGATCGTCAAGGGATCCGGCGGGGCATCGTTGATGAAGACCCCCGAACATGCGGCCGCCATCGTGAAAGCGATCGTCGAAGCGGTGAAGAAGCCGGTTACATGCAAGATCCGCATCGGATGGGATAACCAAAGTCTAAGCGCCCCCGAAATGGCGAAACTATTGGAAGCCGCCGGGGCGAGCGCGATCGCCGTCCATGGCCGTACCCGTGCCGCGATGTATTCCGGAAAAGTCAATCTGGAAGAAATCGCCAAAGTGAAAGCCGCGGTCAAGATTCCGGTCATCGGGAACGGCGACATCGTCGATTTGAAGAGCGCGAAGGAAATGCTTGAGAAGACCGGCGTCGACGCCATCATGGTCGGACGCGGGATCCTCGGGAATCCGTGGCTGATCGAAGAATTGGTCGCCGGATTGGATGGAAAAGAACATGAGAACCTCATCACGATCACCCACAAGTTTGAAACCGCACGTAAACATGCCTTGAGGTTGATCGAACTCAAAGGGGAAAACGTCGCGATGAAAGAGATGCGGGGGCATTTCGCCTGGTATGTGAGCGGACTAAAACATAGCCATGCGGTAAAGAACCTCATTTCACAGATGACGGATTACCAAACATTTGATAGAATAGTGAAGAATTATGAAAACGCCCTCCTTCAAGAGGAGTGGTCGTTCTTAGAAAAGGAAGTGTAAGATGAACGAAATCGAATTGAGCGAACAGGAAATTGTTCGCAGAAAAAAAGCGGACGACTTGGCGGCCATGGGCATCGACCCCTATGGCAGCGCCTTTAAGCCGACCCACAGAAGCAAAGAAATCCTGGATACCTATGGAGAAAAAACCAAAGAAGAATTGATCGAGATGAACGTATCGGCCGTCATCGCCGGACGCATCATGACCAAACGCGACATGGGGAAAGCCGGATTCATGCATTTATTGGATCGTGACGGACAGATCCAGGTCTACTTACGGAAAGACGCCTTAAGCGAAGAAGAATTCGCTCTTTTCCTCAACGCCGATCTGGGCGACATCGTCGGGATCCACGGAACCATCTTCCGCACCAACCATGGTGAATTGTCCATCAAGGCCGACAAGTACACCCACCTGACCAAAGCCCTGCGTCCGCTACCGGATAAATTCCACGGCTTGGCGGATGTGGAAGAGCGCTACCGTCGCCGGTATGTCGACCTCATCGTCAACGAGAACTCACGTAAAATCGCGATGCTGCGTCCGCGCATTATCCGTGCTCTCCAACACTATTTCGACGGCATCGGACTGATCGAAGTCGAAACCCCCGTATTGCAACCGATCCTCGGCGGAGCGGCGGCACGACCTTTCGTGACGCATCATAACACCCTGGACATGGATTTCTACCTCCGCATCGCGACCGAACTGCCCCTGAAGCGTTTGATCGTCGGCGGATTGGAAGGGGTCTATGAAATCGGTCGTCTCTTCCGCAACGAAGGCATGAGCACGCGCCACAACCCAGAATTCACCACGGTCGAAGCCTACATCGCCTATTCGGATATGGAAGGCATGATGGAGACCGTCGAAAACTGCATCGAATCCGTCGCCATGGAAACCCTGGGCTTCACCACGGTTCCTTGGGGAGAAAAAACCATCGACCTCAAAGGTCCCTATCGCCGTATCCACATGGTCGACGCGGTACGCGAAGCCTGCGGTGTCGACTTCTACCAAATCAACACGCTCGAAGCCGCTCTTGCGGTCGCGAACGAGCATCACATCGCCGTCGCCAAGCACCAGCAATCCTTCGGTCATATCCTGAACCTGTTCTTCGAAGAGTTCGCGGAAAAGACCTTGGAACAGCCGACCTTCGTTTATGGCCATCCGATCGAAATTTCACCCTTGGCGAAGAAGAATGGAAAAGACCCGCGTTTCACCGACCGTTTCGAACTGTTCATCGACAGTCGCGAATACGCCAATGCGTTCTCCGAACTCAACGACCCGATCGACCAACGTCAACGTTTCGAAGAACAGATGAAAGAGAAAGAATTGGGGAATGCGGAAGCCAACGAAATGGACATCGACTTCGTCGAAGCCCTTGAATACGGGATGCCTCCGACCGGCGGTCTGGGCATCGGGATCGACCGCTTGGTCATGCTTCTGACCAACTCCGAAACCATCCGTGAAGTCATCCTCTTCCCGCATATGCGCCATCGTACCGAGTAACCGCAAGGTTACTCTTTTTAATGGAACGGATGACTTGATTCTACTATCATGGATCGTGAAGATACGATAAAATGAAAGAAACGAAACCAAGGAGGATACCATGTACGATATCGTCATCATCGGATGCGGACCCTCCGGTGCGCATTGTGCGCAACGATTGTCCAAAAACAACGGTCTCAAGATCCTAGTTCTTGATCGTCGGCCGATGGATCCTTCATCGAAGATTATCAAGTCCTGCGGGGGATTGATTTCATCGCATGCCCAGGAAGCCCTTCGCAAAGAAGGGATGATCCTACCGGAATCGATCAAGGTCGACCCCCAGTTCCACTACGTTAAAACCTATGACTTCAAATACAGCCTGTTGCGCGGCTATCGTCGCGACTACATCAACATCGATCGTCCACTGTTTGAGGCATGGCTGATCGATCGGATTCCTGAACAGGTAGAACGGCGCTTCAACACCCAGGTCCTCGCGATCCAAGAAACCTCCTCGCATTTCCGGATCCAACTCAAATCCAACGAAATGACTGAATGGATCGAGTCTTCCTACCTGATCGGAGCCGACGGCGCACGATCCATCCTTCGCTCGACTTTCTTCCCGCACATCCCTTCACCCAAACCCTACATCGCCATCCAGGAAGTCTATCCCACCACTCAAAATCATCCGGCATACTACGGGATCTTCGATCCGTCGATTACCGACTATTATGCCTGGCTGATCCAGAAAAAAGACCGCATCATCCTCGGTGCGGCACTTGAAACAAATAACGAAACCAACGAAAAGTTCCATGGTTTAAAGGAAAAGGTCGAGAAACACTGCGGAATCCGCCTCGGTGAACCGATACATCGCGAAGGTGCGTTCATCGCCCGTCCTTTACGTTTTTCCCATCTCTTCTTCGGAAAAGGGAAGATCGCACTCATCGGCGAAGCCTCCGGATCGATCAGCCCCACTTCGGCCGAAGGCTATAGCTATGCCCTGAATACAGCCAGACTCCTTTCTGATTCGATCGAGAAACACGGGATCACTGCATTGGCAACCTCATCGTATGATCGATCTGCCTGGATCATCCGTCTCTCGATCCTGGGGAAATGGCTGAAATCCCCCGGAATGTATGTTTCCTGGATCCGCTATCTGGTCATGAAATCCGGATTCACTTCCATCCCTCTCCCAAAAGAAAAATAGCTTCCGCTATTTCGTTGCTTCGAATCCTTTGTATCGCGTTCCTTGGTGTGTCAGAAATCCGATCGACGCTTCAGGATATTTTTGGTATTCCTTTTCCTTCACCATCATCGTAAAGAATGTCCCCTGGATCGTCTTGAACGTGAAGTAGTAGATCCGTTTATTCGGGACACGGTAAAGCCCCGGCTCGATGTCGTTGTTTACCGGCAAAATCCGAACGGGTTTACGGACCAAGGTCGCTCCGATGGTTTCGACGGGTGAAAATGAATTCCGAAAAAACAGGATGACGGCGTCCGTGAGTGCGAAAATCAACAGAAACGATGCGATGGACATGAAAAAGGCATCGATCACGATCATAAACTCACCTCTTAATCCAATCTTAACACGTTTTACATTTCCTTCCATTGCGACGCACTCGGGAATGAATGTACAATAGAGAAAATGAGATCAAGGAGTACGATCATGGGCGAGTTACTACGAATCGAGGGCTTGGTGAAGAAATACGGGGAGTTGACCGCGGTCGACCAACTGAACCTTTCGGTCAATGAAGGGGAGTTGTTTGCGTTCTTGGGACCCAACGGCGCCGGTAAGTCGACGACCATCAACATCCTGTGTACCATCTTACCGAAAACGTCCGGTGAAATCACGATCGATCATCTACGACTGGGCAAGGACGACGAAGCGATCCGATCCAGGATCGGCGTCGTTTTCCAGCATTCTTTCCTCGACCAATTGTTGACGGTGGAAGAGAATCTGACCAGTCGGGCATCGTTCTATAAACTCACGAAGCAAGAAACGGCGGATCGCATCAAAGAACTCACCGGTCTTTGCGGCTTGGGGGATTTTCTTAAACGGCCTTACGGGAAACTCTCGGGCGGTCAGCGCCGACGGGCGGATATCGCACGCGCCCTCATCAATAAACCGAAACTGCTTTTCCTTGACGAGCCGACGACCGGATTGGATCCGCAGACCCGCACGAAAATCTGGGATGCGGTGGAAGAATTGAGACGCAAGCACAACACCACGGTCTTCATGACCACCCACTATATGGAAGAAGCCGCACGATGCGACCGGGTGGCGATCTTGGATTATGGGAAGCTGTTGGTGGTGGATACCCCCACCAACCTGAAGAGCGAATATGCCCCGACGAATTTGAAATTGGTCGTAAGAGACATTGAAAAAGTGAACGCCGTTCTAGTGAAACGGGGGATGACGCCGTCGATCTACGGAAACATCATCGAGACCGTGCTCAAGGAAAGCAAAGAAGCCTTGCCCATCCTCAATGAAGCGCAGGAATGGATCGAGACTTTCGAAGTCATGGATGGAAACATGGATGCGGTGTTCATGCAGTTTACCGGACGAGCGATCCGCGGGGAGAGCGAAGAATGAGAACCATCACACAACTGACCCTTCGCAATATGAAGATCTTCCTGCGCAACAAGAGCGAAGTTTTCTTTTCCTTCCTCTCCGTCTTCATCATCCTCGGTCTGTATGTCCTCTTTCTTGGCGATGTGCAGGTACGAAACATCCAAAGCATCGTCGGACAGGACTTCCCGGAGATCGAAGCCTTGGTGTATGCTTGGATGATGAGCGGCTTGGTCGCGGTCACCACCGTCACCCTTTCGCTGGGATCCCTTTCCCGCATGGTCCAAGACCGTGAACGCAATGTCTTCAACGATTTCATGGTCGCCCCGATCAAACGGTGGCAGCTGATCCTCGGCTATCTCTTCTCCACCTTGATCATCAGTATGACCATCTCGATCACCCTATTCATCGCGAGCCAGTTCATCATCGTCGCCAAAGGCGGGGAGTTCATGGACCTTCAAACCACCCTCAAAGCCTTGGGGGTCGTCGTCATGCTTGTCTTATCCTCCGGTCTCCTCTTTCTCTTCGCGGTCTCCTTCATCCACAACGACACGGTTTTCTCCTTGGTCAGTACGATCCTGGGGACCTTGATCGGGTTTGTGACCGGCGCGTACATGCCGATGGGCATCATGCCTCGGATCGTCCAGGATGTCTGCAATCTGATCCCGGTTTCCCAAGGCGCCAGTCTCTTGCGTCATTTATACATGGATGGGTTGATCAACCGCTTGTTCGAGGGAGCTCCGGCCAGCGTCCTCAGTGATTATCGGTTGATCCAAGGCATCGACTTGACCGTACGGAACACCGTGCTCACCGATCCGATCATGACGACATATCTCGCCGGAAGCATCCTTGTCTTTCTGATTCTAAGTATTCTACGTTTCAACGTCATGAAAAACTGAACGAGGGTTGCCCCTCGTTTTTACTTCGTTTCGATTGTCGCGCCGACCGTGTCGATTTGCAGGGGGATGATTTCCCATTGGTTTCGCAGATTTATCAAATAAGGTCGGATCGTCTCGTCCAGATCCTTTCGATCCGACATGACCAGGATCGTCGGTCCGGCCCCGCTTAAGAAGACGACGGCCGAGTCGACGGTTTTTATCTTGTCGACGATCCCTTCGAAATCATTAATCAAAGAGGAGCGATACGGTTGGTGGAGCCGGTCCTGGGTCGCGACCTTCAGTAAAGCCGGATCACCCAAGGAGATCGCTTTCCCCAACAAGGCGCTACGGGATAAGTTGAACACCGCGTCGTTAAAGGAGACGGTTTCCGGAAGGACGGATCGGGCTTGTTTGGTGGAAAGATGGAAATCCGGAATCAAGGCAAGAATATTCCAGTCCGGATGGACGTCGAAGGAAACCGAGATCGGCTTATCATCGTCCATGACCGAAGCCACGCATCCCCCAAAAAGAGCGGGTGCCACATTGTCCGGATGACCTTCAATCAAGGTACATAACTCGAAACAGGCTTGTTTCGAGAGTGGGTTTCCATGCATCGCGTTGGCTCCCAACACACCGCACACCAACAAGGCGGCGCTGCTTCCCAACCCCCTTGCAATGGGGATTTTCGAATCGATCGTGATCTTGACGCCATCGATCGGCAGACTCATCGCCTTCATCGTTTCGCAATAGGCCTGATAGACGAGATTGGTTTCGTTCTGGTATTTCTTCGGACAGCCTTCGATCACAACGCCCGAAGGAAGCGGTTCGAATCCGACTTCCGCATACAATGCGAGGGCTAAGCCGAAACAATCGAAACCGGAGCCCAGGTTCGCACTGGTGGCGGGGACACGTACCTTGATCATAGGATCTCCTTGATGACGCTCTTGACATAGGCGTCGAGTTGGTTCGGATCGATGCGGTCGCGATGCAGGACCGGAAGGGAATGCAAGGCGGCCAGGGATGCCGGGATGGGGATGCCTGTGGTAGTCGACATCGTTTGGATACTGTCGAGATCCTCTTCGATCGGCCAATGCATGGCTTTGGCGATGCTTTGGGGGAACTTGAAGGGGGAGGCGGTCGCCATGACAAGGCACTTCACCAAAGAAGGATTCTCTTCGGCGACCTTCCATGCGACGGCGGTATGAGGGTCAAGCAGATATTCGTGGGAAAGATAGACCGAGCGGATCGTATCGAGGGTTGCCTGGTCATCCGCATAACCTGCGATGAAGGTTTCTTGCAGTTTTAACCGCAGACTTTCGGGAACGACGAATCTTCCATCGGTTTTGAGGTCATCCATCAGCTGATTGATCAATGTAGAATCGCCATCGCTCATCGTCCACAACAGTCTCTCTAAGTTCGAAGAAATCAAAATATCCATCGAGGGTGAGAGTGTGGTCTCAAAACCCCGGTTACGATCGTAGATGCCGGTATGGAAGAAATCCGTCAAGACATGGTTCGAATTCGAAGCGCAGAGGAGATGACGCACAGGCAAGCCGCAGGTTTTCGCGAGGTATCCGGCCAGGATGTTTCCGAAATTCCCGGTCGGTACGCTGACGTCGACGAGTTCACCCATCGCGATTTCCCCGCGTGCGACCAAAGTGTTATAGGCATGGACATAGTAGACGATCTGAGGGAGCAAGCGCCCGATATTGATGGAATTGGCACTGGAGTAAAGGATCTTGGGATCGTCCTCACGTGCGCTTAAAAAGCGTTTCACAGCGTTCTGCGCATCGTCGAAGTTGCCTTCGATCGAAGCGACTTTCTGATTCTTTCCGTTCTGCGTCGTCATTTGGAGACGTTGGATCTCACTGATCCCGATTTCCGGGAAGAACGTGATGATTCCGATGTGAGGTAGGTCCTTGAGTCCGGTCAATGCGGCCGATCCGGTATCCCCGCTGGTGGCCGCCAGGATCACCAGGTCTTTCTCCAACTTCATCTTCTCTCTTGCCTTCACCAACATACGCGGAAACAAGGACAACGCCACATCCTTGAACGCCACGGTCGGACCGTGGAAGAGTTCGACGATGTAACGGTCGCCGACCTTCTTCGTCTTCACGACATCCTCAATCTCAAAGCGATGCTCATAGGCTTCTTTAATGCATTCATCGAGTTCTTCCAGAGTAAAGTCGCTAAACCAAGGGGCGAGGATCTCCCTCGCCAAGTCTTGATAGTTCAGGATCGTAAATGTCTTTGCGTCAAACCGAGGGAAAGTCGACGGAAAAAACAAACCCCCGTCGGGTGCCAATCCTTCCAAAATCGCTTGTGCGGAAGAGACATCGATTCTCTCATCCCGTGTACTGGTATATCGCATGGCCGTCTTCCCTCCGCTTCTTGTATTTGGATACTTCCTATGATAGAATGTTTCAAATTAGGTTGCAAGTCTTTTCATGATTGTGACGGAAAGAAGGGGTCGCGATGGAAATCGCATTGCTGGGGAACGGTACGGTTGCGCAAGGGGTGATCGCCCATATTGCCTTACTCCAATCGCAAAAACAGACGACGTTCCATGTCGCCAAGGTACTTCTGCGCGAAAACCGGGATCTTCCTTCCCAGCTCTACACCCATGATTTCCAAGCGATTCTGAAAGACAAAAAAATCAAGGTCGTCGTCGAAGCGATGGGTGGGATCCACCCTTCGTTTGAGTATGTGAAAGCGGCGATCTTGGCGAAGAAACATGTGGTCACTCCGAATAAGAACCTCGTGAGCGAACACGGGGAAGAACTCGATCGTTTGGCGAAAGAAAATAAAGTTGCGTTCTTATTCAGCGCGGCGGTCGGGGGCGGGTTGCCCATCCTGTCGACCTTGGCGAGGATACGGAAAGTCGAAAAGATTGAACGATTCGAAGGGATTCTCAACGGAACCACGAATTTCATCCTGGACGCGATGACACGAAAGAACATGTCGTTTTCGGACGCGCTGAAGAATGCGCAGGACGCGGGATATGCGGAAGCCGATCCCAGCGGGGATCTTCAAGGCGCCGATTTACTTTATAAAGTACGCGTCGCAGCGCGCGTCGGGATGGGAGTGTGGATCGACCCCCGAAGCATCGCGAGCTTGTCACTGGAACAGATTGCGAAGGAAGACATCGATTACTTCGCTTCCCGGGAGAGGGTCGTCCGATATCTTGTCAATGTCTCAAAACATAACGGAAAGTATTCCGCGTATATCCAACCGACCGCGATCGAAAATAGCGAGATCGCTGCGTTGGTCGTCGAAAACAACAACTACTTTTCCTATACCGGGGAGCGAAGTCGGACGCAAACCTTGATCGGACAGGGAGCGGGCGGATCCGTGACCGCCGCCAACATCCTACGTGACCTAAGCTTGATTCAAGACGGAATCTTTTCGTTCTTTGGGGATGAAGTTAAGGAAGTGAGCGGTGATCCGACCGACATCACGATGCGCTATTACCTACGTATGAGCCTGGAAGCGTATCGCCGTTTCAATCCTGAATATATCATCCAATCGACCCCGATTCCATTGGGCATGCGGTGCATCACCGCATTGCTGAAGGTCGATGAACTCTACAGGATCCTGAAACAACTTCAGTCCATCGACCCGAAAGTATTCGCCATCGCCATCAAAGAGGAGGCAGAAACATGCTGAAAGTTGTCAAATTCGGGGGATCTTCCCTCGCCGATGCGACGCAGTTCGCCAAAGTGAAAGACATCGTCCTTGCCGACCCTCTCCGTAAAGTCGTCGTGGTTTCCGCCGCGGGGAAACGTTATCCGGGTGACCACAAGATGACGGATCTGCTTTATCTGATCCATGCCCATCTTCAATACGGGTTCTCGCAGGAGGACATCGTGCGAATCATCGTGGAAAGACTGACTCTAATCCGTGATCAATTGCGTGTCGATTATGCGATCGAGGAGGATTTGTCGCGGATTTTCGGGTCATTGTCGAAAGACATCTCGATCGACGAATTGGTTTCCCGCGGTGAATACCTCAATGCGAAACTCATGGCGGCCTATCTCGGGTATGCGTTCGTGGATGCGTCGAGTGTCATCTTCTTCGGTTATGACGGTCAGTTGGATACCGCGAAAACCTACCAAGCCCTTCAAGACGCTTATACCGTCCACCAGAAAATGGTCATCCCGGGATTCTACGGCAGTCTGCCCAACCATAAAATCAAAATCATGAGTCGCGGCGGATCGGATATCACCGGGGCATTGGCCGCGGCGGCGCTGGATGCACAGCTCTACGAGAACTGGACGGATGTATCGGGGATCTTGATGGCCGATCCGAAGATCGTGAAAGACCCCAAAGCGATTCAACGCATGACCTATGCGGAACTCCGTGAACTTTCCTTCCTCGGCGCTTCCGTGTTGCATGAAGAATCCGTCATGCCTATCAAACTGAAACACATCCCCTTGCAGATCCTCAACACCAACGAACCGGATCATCCCGGTACCTTGATCGATGAGAAATTCGAGCTCGAGGAAGATCAAGAAGATCGCTTCGTCACCGGGATCGCGGGGCGGACCGGATTCTATGTTCTCACCATCTATAAAGAACAGATCCTAGCGGATACGTCGATCGTACGCAAGACCTTGGAAATCTTCGACAACTTCCACGTGCAGATCGAACACATCACCTTGGGACTCGATAGTTTCTTACTAACTGTTTCGTCGGCGCAGATCCGCGACCGTCTCTATGATGTCGTCGGGAAGATCCAAAGCGAATGTAAACCGGACACCTTGGAGATCGAAGAGAACATCGCGATGATCGCCTGCGTCGGACGTCGCATGCGCTATCGCCCGGGGATTTCCGGGAAGCTTTTCAGTGCCTTGGGGAACCATGGCATCAACATCCGCATCATCACGCAGGGCACCAACGAGATCAGTATCATCGTCGGGGTCGAAAGCAAAGACTACATCGATACCGTCAAAGTCATCTATGACAGTTTCATGGGATAGGAGAAACAATGAACATCGCGATTCTAGGGGCGACCGGGATGGTCGGCCGGGAAATGATCAAGGTTTTGGAAGAAAGGGATTTTCCCGTCACCAGCTTGCGTCTGCTGGCCAGCGCACGCAGCGTCGGCGTGAAGATCCCGTTTCACGGAAAAGAAATCCAGGTCGAAGAAGCCAAGGAAACCTCGTTCGAGGGGATGGATGTCGTCTTCGGGGCGGTCTCCAATGCGATGGCGAAGAACTTCGCTCCGTTCATCGTGGATGCGGGGGCGACCTTCATCGACAATTCATCGGCGTTCAGGATGATTTCAAACGTCCCCTTGGTCGTACCTGAAATCAACCCCGAGGATGCCTATAAACACCACGGGATCATCGCCAACCCGAATTGTTCGACGATCATCGCGATGGTCGCACTGAATCCGATCCATCGTCGCTACAACATCGAGAGTGTCGTCGCGTGCACCTACCAAGCCGTCTCGGGGGCGGGGCAGGAAGGGATGGCGGAACTTGTCCATCAGATCGAGGCGTCGGTTTCCGGCGAAGTAAGCGAAGCGAAGGTCTTCCCCTTCCCCATCGCCTATAACGTCATCCCCAAGATCGGCAGCGAAGAAGAGAACGGATATACCACGGAAGAAATGAAGATGCGCAACGAAGGACGCAAGATCCTGCATGCCCATGAACTCAGCGTGAACTGTACCTGCGTCCGTGTACCGGTCCTGCGTTCGCATTCGATCGCGTTGACGGTGAAGACTTCGGGAATCCCCGATCTCGACATCATCCAACAAGATTGGTCGACCGCCAAAGGCATCGGAAGATTACCTGAAGGTCGTACCTATCCGACGCCGTTGGATACCAGCGACCAGGACCTGGTGATGGTCGGTCGATTGCGTAAGGATCTCAACGATCCTCACCATAGCGTCAGTTTCTGGTGTTGCGGCGACCAAATCCGTAAAGGGGCGGCAACCAACGCGATCCAGATCGCCGAACTCTTCATTAATCCATCGTAAAATACAAAAGAGAAGCCAAATCCGGCTTCTCTTTATTTTACTATTTCAATGAATTTATCTATTAGATTACTGTCGATCAGCCATCAAGACGCACAATGCGATGGAATTCAGCTTCGCATCGTCCGAATCCGCCCGTGACGTCAATACGATCGGGGCTTTCGCACCGGCGATCATACAGGCGACCGAACCTTTGGCGAAGTAGGTGATCGCCTTATACAGGATGTTTCCCGCTTCGATCGCAGGCATCAACAGGATGTCCGCTTTGCCTGCATTGGGGTTATGGATGCCTTTATGATGGGCGGCCAGTTCGCTGATCGCATTATCGAAAGCGAAGGGTCCGTCCACGAAACATCCCGTGATCTCCCCGCGGTCCTGCATGTCGCTGAGCGCCTGGGCATCGAGGGTCGCCTGCATCTTGGGGTTCACTTTCTCCACGGCGCAAACGACGGCGACTTTCGGGACGTCGACACCCAAAGCCTTGGCAACCGGAAGACAGTTCAGGATGATTTGTTTCTTCGCCTCGACATCCGGGGCGATGTTCATCGCCGCATCCGTGATGAAGAAGTAACGGTCATAGTCCGGAATGCTCGCGACCGTCACATGGGACAAGACACGATCCGTACGCAGACCCCATTCCCGATTCAACACCGCTTTCAGTAATACACTCGTATCGACCAAGCCCTTCATCAAGAGATTGGCTTCCCCGGACGAAACCAACTTCACCGCGGTTTCGCAGGCGATCGTCGAATCCGGTTCATGGACGATCTTCATTTGATCCAAGTTGAATCCATGCATCTGCGCGATATCGAGGATTTTGTTTTCATCCCCGACCAAAATCGCTTCCACAAGATTCATCTTCACGGCACGCACGACCGCGGACAAGACATCGTAATCCTGGGCGACCGCGACCGCCAACACATATTTCTTCGTTTTCGAAATCCTTCGGGTAATCCCATCGAACAGATCCATAGTTCCTCCTTTGAACCGTTAGTTCGGTTATCGATATACTTTCGGCGTTTCTTCACCGCGCAGATAACGCAAACCGCCAAGCGCCATCGCTTTCAACTCGTCTTCACCCGGGAAGATATGGACGGGGGCGATCCAATCCGTGTATTTACGGATGTACCCCAGGAATTCCTGATTGTAGGCGATCCCGCCGGTAAAGCAGACGGCGTCGACCTTCCCCTTCAACACGCAAGCCATCGCACCGATTTCCTTGGCGATCTGATACGCCATCGCTTCCATGACCGCTTTCACTTCGGGATTCGTTTTCGCATCTTCCATCGCCTGCGCCACGTTGCCATGACCGAGATAGGAGTTCAACCCTCCCAACCCGACCAAGAGTTTCTTCACCATGGCCCGGTTGTCATCATAGGCTTCCATCAACTTCAAGACTTCCATCGCCGGAATCGCACCGACCCGTTCAGGGGAGAACGGACCTTCGCCATCCAAGGCATTATTGACATCGATGACCCTACCGCAATCATGGGCGCTCACGGAAATACCTCCGCCAAGATGGGCGACGATGAAGCGGACTTCATCGACCGGCTTCCCAAGAAAAGCCGCAGCCTGACGGGCGATCTGTTTCGAATTCAAGGCATGGAACACGCTGCGCCGATCATAGCATTTCAATCCCGAATATCGTGCGGCGTCGCACAATTCATCGGTGACCGGGGCATCCAGGAAAATGACGGGTAAACCATGTTCAACGGCGATCCTGTGGCCGATCAACAAGCCGACGGTTGAGATGTGCGATCCGAAACTTTCGTCTTTCGCATCCCGTACGACCGCATCCGTGACTTCGTAGATTCCACCCTCGATCGGTTTCATCAAGGCACCGCGAACCACCATTAAATCCAGTTCTTCGAATTCCCAACCGATCTTCTTCATCCACTCCTCGACGCACGCCTTACGGAATTCCTGCTGGGACAGCACATCCCGAAACGGTTTCAGCTCTTCCGTGCTGTGACGAAGCGTGGTCGATTGAACCATCGTTTCATCCTCGAAAACCGCGACTTTCGAAGAAGTCGATCCCAAATTAAGTACGAAAAGTTTCGCCATTGTGTTTCTCCATGTTTGATTCCATTTTACCATAGCCCATGCCCCATTCATATGTCCGACTTGCACCCGAGGATGAAAAGCGTGGATGGATTCAGGGTGGAAATGCATAGAAGGGTGTGCTAAAGTGGAAACGACAATGAAGGTGAAACCATGAACATTGAAAGCGAACGATTGATCATCCGGAAATTTAAAGAAGAAGACGCTGAAGATCTTTTCGATTACCTTAGTTTACCTGAAATCTATGGTTTTGAACCCGGTGAACCGATCACGATGGAACAGGCGAGGGAGATGGCCGTAGAGCGAAGCAGGAGCGATGTGTTTTTGGCCATCGAATCCAAAGCAAGCAAACACTTGGTCGGACACCTCTACTTCGAGAAGGACGGGTTCGACGAAATCGAGACCTGGCATCTCGGCTATATACTACATCCGAAACATCACAACCAAGGCTACTGTACGGAAGCCTGCCGAAGCGTGATCGACCATGCCTTCCGACACCAAGGAGCCCATCGGATCGTCGCGGAATGCAACATCCTCAACGAAGCTTCGGTCCATGTGTTGAAGAAACTTGGTTTCAGGATCGAAGGGAAGATGATTCAGAACGTCTTCTTCCATCGTAACGAGGATGGTTCCCCAAAATGGAACGATTCTTACCTTTTTGCACTCTTGAAGAATGAATGGATGAATAGTATCTAGTTCTGTTCGATCGGGCGAAAAATAATCGAAGTTAAGTGATGTTCAAAGATAGTGAACCTGCTTGATTTCGAATTCTTTCTAAAGCGCTTGTGTTTTTTTTACATAGGATACCATAAAATAAGAAGCGAAGAAAAATCGCGAAATCAGGGGGGGTAAACCGATGAGAATCTTAAGATTAGCCATAATTTTCAGTATCATCGCAATGCTGGGGGCATGTGCCCAAACCGGGGTGAAAGATGAAGTTTTGCTAACCGACGCTAAGGCGAATACCACAATAAAAACAGTGTTAGGATTTGTCGGTGAATACAAAATTGAAGAGAAGAACCTGGAAGAAGATCAGTTTAATGCGAGAGTTAGTGTTATCATTCGTAATGCCGAGCGTGAAGCAATCGCAGACGTCACCTTAAAATATTCCAAGATCGACGGGAAATGGGTCTTGAAATCCAATCTGATCGCCATTCGAAATGTTAAGGTGTTCTACGAGCCGGATCTGGTTGAATCGAAAATGCATGTGGTTGACCATCGCGAGTACTTCGGTTTTCTCTTTTGTGACACGGAATGTCCGAAAGACGAACTATCGACTTTTTCAGCGACAGATGTCGAACTCGTCTCGACGGCGCATGATCTTGACATCGGGAAACTAAACTACACATTGAAGGAAGTTCATGAAGACGATTACTTGAGCGAGTACGCCATTCATGAGGTCGAAGGAACCTATTCATTCTTTGACGGGTGGGCTTATACGACGAAGGAATGGACCGCGGTCACGAGTTGGAAACTAAATGGAACGTATCGGATCGAGTGGATGAAAAATGGAGTCGATAATCCTCAAGAAACGCAATACGAGCCCAAAGAAGTCATCGATAACATAAAAATCTCAGGTGAACTCGCGTATACTCGAAAATCAGACAAGACCACGGATGTGCAAAATTCGTTAACGATCAATTTTATCCGTGGTGATGAGGCGTATACACTTCAACCAGTCTTTGTCGATAAGGGGATTGAGGGTTATGATCTTGTGGTGAAATACGGAATGCTTGAAAACGAGTCTTTCCTGATACACTATGAATTCTGCGGATGGCCTGAACGAGAAGCAGAAATGTTCGTGATTAGCGTTGACAACTCATACGGTGTGTTTACCAAAACCGGCCAATAGAACTTAACCAAACCCGTCATAAGCGACGGGTTTTATTTGGTTATGATGGAGACCTTACTTCAAGGAAGTATAGGCTATGATATAATAGTAAGGTTGAGAATGAGGAAAACCATGGAACTGAAACGTACGACCGATTCCCGAATCTTCGATGCCTTCGCCACGAAACAAAATTCGATCCACTATTCGAAACTTTCGTTTTGGGGTGAATTCGAAGCGACGAACGGTTACGATGCGGAATACTGGAGTTTTAAGGAAGAACAGGAACTCGAAGCGACGCTTGTCCTGTTGAAGAAAAAGACGATCTTCGGAACGTTCTGGTATATCCCCAACGGACCGGCGATGGATGTGTTCGACCAAGATTTGACCGACAAGGTGTTGACGATGATCCACGATGAAGCGCTGAAGGACGGCGCGATGTTCGTCCGGATCGATTCCAACATCCCGCGCCGGCAACACGACAACAAAGGCGATGTGGTCGAGGGTGGGTTCAATAACGAATTCGTTACCGGTTTTTACGAGAAAGCCGGATTCAAACATACCGGATACAATTATGGATACTCGGGATATCTGTTCTCCCGTTTCACCTACGTGCTCGACCTTGAGAAGGAGTTCGATCAACTGCTCGAACAGATCGCCATGAACGTGCGGAATCTCTATAAGAAAAATTTACGCCGGGGCGTAAGCGTCCATGACGCGGGTAGGGACGACCTGCATTACCTTGTGAAGTATGGGAAGGAACTGTCGGATAAACTGGAGTTCAAACCCAAGTCCCTTTCGTTTTTCCAACGTTTGTACGACCTTGCGAAAGAACATGCGGTGTATCGCCTGTGCGTCGCCGATTTGAGCGTGGCGAAAGAGAACCTTCAAAGCGAACGGACCACCTTGTACGCCAGCATCGCGAAAGTCGAAGCCAACCCCAGGAAAGCCGGATTCGTGAAGGAAGTCAGACGGCAGATCGAAGACTTGGATAAGGAAGAAAAAGATTTGGATGAGCTGATCCGAAAAAACGGTAATAAGATCGTACTGGGTGCGGCATTCTATCTGATTGCGGGGGATCGCTCCTACAACGTCTATACCTACACCAACAAGGATTTCCCGAGTTTCCATGCGACGATTTCGTTCCATGTGGAAACGATCAAGGCGTTTAGGGAAAAAGGAATCCGTCATTATGACTTCGTCGGAGTCTCAGGAAGTCTCGACCCCAAGGATCCCTATTTCGGTCTGCAGGATTTCAAACGCAAATTCGGCGGGGATTTCGTCGAGAACCTTGGCGAATTCTATTTCAAACCCAAACCGAAGCAAGCTTACCTCTATGACAGGACCCTGGTATATCGCCGTAAGTTCGAGCGGAAATCCTATTCCATTTTCGTAAAGTTGAAGAGAAAACTTCGCGCGGAACAATAAGAAGATATGTTAAAATATCCTAAGGTTGGAGGAAGAACATGAAAAACAAAGCCGTCGTCCTTGGCGCGAACTACTATATCGGATTAAGCATCGCCCGCGGATTGGGGAAAGAAGGGATTCCCGTCGCCTTGGTCGATTACAAGCGCGAAGGGTCGTATGCGTTTGACTCCAAATACTGCAGCGAAATCCTGATCGCCCCTCACTATAAGAACGAGGAACAGGCGTTTTGCGACTTTTTAGTCGACTATGCGAAGAAACAGGATGCCAAACCGGTGCTTTTCCCCTGCGCAGACCCATACGTCGAATTCATCGACAAGCATTTCCATGAACTGAAGGAAGTGTTCTTGTTTAACCAAGAAACCGAACACTTGACCGTGGATGCGATGGATAAATCGAAACTCAGCGAGATGGCAGTGAAACACGGGGTGAAACTCCCGCGATCCATCGCGATCGATGATCCTGAATTGTTGACGAAGGTCGATGAAATCGGGTATCCGGTCATCGTGAAACCGGCGGACTCGTCCGCCTTCGTATCGACTTTCCGCATCAAGATGTTTAAGGTCGAGAATAAGAAAGAATTACTGGAAAAAATTTCGGTCTGCAAAGCGAAGAACCTGATGGTCTTCGTCCAACAGATTATCCCGGGATTCGACGACCATATGTACACCTACGACATGTATATCGACCAAAAAGGGCAAGTCACCCATTGGACGACGTGCCAAAAACAGAGGCAATATCCCATCAACTTCGGGGCGTCCGTCTTTACGAAACAACGCTGGGTCCCCGAATTGCATGAAATCGGCGCACCCTTCTTCCAAGCGATCAAGTGGCGCGGGTTCGCGGAGATCGAGTTCAAGAAACATGCGGTCACCGGAGAGTATTACCTCATCGAGATCAACGTTCGGACCACCAACTTCAATGCGATGTTGGACCACATCGGACTGAATTTCCCGCTGATCGCCTATCGCGAACTGACCGGGGATCCGATGCCTTCCAAAGCGATCGAAACCGATACGAACGTTCACTTCTGGTATGCCTACGAAGACCTGTTGGCCATACGCAACTACATCCAGACCAAGCAGCTTCGGTTTGGGGAAGTGTTGGCTTCGTTTCGCGTACCGAAAGTCGAAGCGGTTTACCAAAGAGGGGATGCGAAGCCTTTCCATAGCTTCATGAAAATGATCGCAAAGAAAATGTGGGCCTCCGTGAAAAGGAAGTGGACACGATGAATGACAAGAAAATCGGAATCATCGGGGGAATGGGACCGGAAGCCACGGCCTACTATTACACCCAGATGATCAAACTCACCGGTGCACACAAAGACCAGGATCACTTTCGCGTCTACATCGACAGTAATGCGAAAGTCCCCGACCGCACCGCCGCGATCTTAGGGAAAGGACCCAGTCCCGTCCCCTATATCCTGGAATCGATCGCATGGATGAATCGCGAAGGCATCGACGAGGCGTTCATCCCTTGTTTTACCTCGCACTACTTTTTCCAGGAGTACGTCGACCATGCGGAATTCACGTTGCACAACGCATTCACGGTATGCAACACCTATCTTAGGGAACACTTGCCCGAAGTGAAGAAAGTCGGGGTGCTCGCGACCACAGGGACGCGAAGCACCAGGATCTTCGACCGGTATCTGAGTGATGTGGAAGTGATCTATCCAAGTGTCGAAGATCAGGAAAACAAAGTAATGAAAGCCATCTATGATCCTGAAATCGGGATCAAGGGCGGACGAACCGAAGGGGAATGCATCGACCTTCTGATCGAAGCCGCCAACGGATTGATTGCGCAAGGCGCCACATGCATCATCGCGGGATGCACGGAAATCGGATTGGTGTTACGTCCGCACCATTGCGCCGTCCCTCTGATCGACCCCATGCTTCTCACCGTGCTTGAAATCATCAAACCATGATCCACGTTTTAGCGTGGATTTTTTAATGGAGGTTTACCATGAATGAAACACTCTTTCACTATCTGAAGACCAAACCTGAACCCTATGAAAGCGGGGAGAAACTCTTTTGGGATGACGACCATATCTCACAAGGGATGCTGGAAGCGCATCTGGATCAGGAGTTCGAAGGCGCGACGCGGAATTTCGTGTTTGTTTTCCGCTCCGTCAAATGGATCGCAAGTCTCCTGACCCAAACGAATCCGAAACTGATCGATTTGGGATGCGGACCGGGGATCTATGCCCAACAGCTCCATCTTAACGGATTCAAGGTGACGGGGATCGACTTCTCGCGAAGGTCGATCCAATACGCCAAGGACGAAGCGCAACGCCAAGGGTTTGCGATCGAGTATCGATACATGAATTACCTGACCTTGGATTACGAAGAAGAGTTCGACGTGGCGACCTTGATCTATTGCGACTACGGCGTGTTGCCGCCAAATGACCGAAGAGAATTATTGAAGCGGGTTAAAAAAGCACTAAAACCCGGCGGGATGTTCATCTTCGATGCCTTCACACCGGTCAATTACGAAAACTTCAAGGAAGAAAGAAAAACCGCCTATCGCGACGAAGGGTTCTGGACCGCCAGTCCGCATGTCTTGATCCAATCGAATGTCCGCTATGAAACCGATACGTTCCTGGAACAATACCTTGTCCTTACCGAACATGACCTAAAACGCTATAACATATGGAACCAGGCGTTTACCCAAGAAAGCCTCGCTCAAGAACTGATCGGTGCGGGATTCAGGGAGTTGGAAGTGTTTGCGAATGTCGCGGGGGATCCCTTCACATCGCAAAGCGAAACGATCTGTTTCGTAGCCCATAAATAAAACAAGCGCCGATTCGTCGGCGCTTGTCTGTTTCATTATCTTATAATCCGCACTTCAACTGCGCATTACAGTTGGTACAGGTGTTGCATCCGCCGATTTCTTCGACCACGCCTTCAAGGCAGATCGGACAGATATCGCCGACTTCGACACCGATGTTGCGGTCGATGCGGTCGGCACGCATGTCGGTCTTCTTCTCTTCCGCCTGCGTTTCCTTCACGTTGACCCCGAAATCCCTGACCAAGTCCATCTGGGCCCAGTTGGTATCGTCGTCGTTGGTCAGCGAGAGCACTTGGCTATCGCGGCTTCCATCCACATAGACCGTTCCACCCTTGGCTCCGCCATGGTAGAGACGTTCGTAGATTTTCTGAACCTGACGGACGCTGAATCCGCGGGGTGCGTTGACGGTCTTGGAGATCGAGGAGTCGATCCAACGTTGGATCGCACATTGCGTATCCGCATGTTCTTCCGGTGCCAATTCCATCGCACTGACGAAATAGTCGGGAAGGCTCTGACGGGTGGCTTCCGGATGGTAGGCCAACCAATCTTCGACGATCTGTGCGTTGACTTCGATGAACTTACCCAAGCGTCCGCTACGGAAGTAGGAGAAGGAGAAGTACGGTTCAAGACCGGTGGATACGCCGACCATGGTTCCCGTGGAACCGGTGGGGGCGATGGTCAACAAGTGAGAGTTGCGGATTCCGTGTTTCAGGACTTCCTGACGGACATCCTCGCTCATCGTCTTCATGTATCCGCTGTTGATGAACGCTTCGCGTGAACTGAGGAAGGGGAAGGATCCCTTTTCTTTCGCCAATTCGACGGATGCGCCATACGCGCTCTCGGCGATCGTCTTAAAGACTTGATCGATCGCCTGGATGGAATCTTTGGAGCCATACCGTTTCCCTGCCCAAATCAGCAAGTCATGAAGACCCATGACGCCCAATCCGACACGACGTTCACCCAAGGCTTGATGGCGGTTCGCCTCAAGGAAGTAGGGGGTGTCGTCGATGACGTTGTCCTGCATGCGCACGGTCAACTTCACGGATTCGGACAATTCGTCAAACAGGATCTCACCCGTCTTGCGATTTACGAAATTCGCAAGGTTGATGGCGGCCAGGTTACAGACCGAATACGGTGCCAAGGGTTGTTCGCCGCAAGGATTGGTGGCGACCACCTTCTGGCCATAGGCTTTCGCGTTGGTCATATCGTTGGCGTTATCGATGAAGAAGATGCCCGGTTCCGCGGAATAGGTCGCACAGAAGCAAACCAAATCCCACAATTCCCGTGCCTGGATCGTACGGTATGTTTTTACCGGATAACCCAGTTCTTCCCATTCGCGAACATCGCCGACTTCATGCCAGCGTTGGTCGTAGGCTTCTTTTTGTTGGGGGGTATAATGTTCAAGATCCGGGAAACGAAGTGCGAAAGGCAGATCTTTTTCCACCGCATCCATGAATTCTTTCGTCAAGGTGACGGAAATGTTCGCCCCAGATAAGAATTCGGGGGACTGGACTTCAAGCGTCCCGCCGTTCAGCAACATCTCCCGCGCGTATTCAGCGATATGCGCCGGTGTCGACTTGTTCTCCACCAACGCTTCATACATTTCTTTTTCGACGCGGTTGAGAGGATTGAATCTTAATTTCTTCGCCGCCTCGTCTTTGATCTGTTGATCCTTCGAATTCTCGGTCAACCACTTCAACACCCGCGGGTTCTGCATCTTCGAGATGATGAACTCGATGATGTCCGGATGCCAGTCCGCCAACATGATCATCTGCGCACCGCGACGGCTTCCGCCCTGTTCGACCAGATGCGTCAGATTCGCGATGTCGTTGAGCCAACTGACCGCACCTGAAGATTTCCCTCCGACACCCTTGGCAGGCGCCGATTTCGGACGCAAGGTCGAACCATTGGTCCCGACACCTCCGCCTCTGGACATGATTTCCATGACCTCTTTACGATGGTTCGCAATCCCGCCGCGCGAATCATGGACGAAAGGCATGACGAAACAGTTGAAGTACGTGACTTCCGTTCCGCTACCCGCGCCATAGAGGACACGCCCCGCAGGGATGACATTCATCTTCGATAATTGACGGTAGAACAGCTCACCGTATTTCTCTTTCAGTTCATCGTCTTTTTCCGTATTCGCCAACGCTTTACCGACCCGCTTCGCGATCTGCTCATAGAAGATCTCCATCGGTTTATCCACGTTTTTGAAATTCCGCGTAATCAATCCGGTCGCGGCTTCGGTTTCGTCTTCAAGCGAAGCACGCCATTCTTCTTCCAATTCAATCCGTACGGTTTCCTTCTGACGGTCGATTTCCACGACGACCCCGATTCCTCTGGCAGGAAACTTCGGATCATCCTTCACGATCGTAACGACGACATCCCCCACACCCAAGGTCTTTAGACTGCGGTCTTTCTGCGCATACCGATCCAACATGACCAGACGCGAAACACCGCTATGGATGAGTTGAAAATCTGCTTCGATCGGAACCAAGTGCGGGAAATGACGGGTTATGTCAGCGTTCAGTTTTTCGATGGTGACTTTCGTATAACTCATGGTCATTTTCCTCTTCTCTCTTCGGGTTACTTCTAATTCTAACATAAGAAAGTGGAATACAATTCTGAAAATGCATTCATTTCATCGGGAATTCCATCCGCGTAAACACATAGTCTGAAAGTCGATTCAAGTAAACGCTTAACCCGACCGGTAGTTCCTGCGTCTTGCCTAAGCGTACGACTTGGCGCTCCGCCTGTCGTACGATCGCGCGAAGCCAATGAAGTCGGGCGTTCTTGACATCGTCGAACGGATACACGAAACCTTTGAAAACATCCTGGCATCGCGCGATCTCGCTTTCAAGATACTCGATCCGTTTCATGGCGTCGAAGTCCTTGACTTCAAACCCCGCAAGAAGCGAACAAAAACGGACCAAATCGAACGTGAGGGCTTCCCACGTCGACCGATCCAGTTGGTTTTCGGATTGCACAAGGATGATCGAACTTTGAAGTTCGTCCAATACACCCAAGGTTTCGATGATCAAACTATCTTTTTCAACTCGTTTATCGGATACCCCCGTTGTCCCGTGGTCCCCGGTCTTCGTCATGACGCCCATTTTTACCCTCCCATCGCCGCATCAAGGTCGTGAACGCCCGATGCATCGGTACCAAGCAAATCAATATGAGTATATAATTCGAGATTCCGTGGACGATGTCAAACGAGATGCCCCGAATCCAATACGCGATACCCATGGAGACGCCGTAGAGTGCGGCGTGCTGGAGGGAAAACAAGAAACCGAAGCTCAGTCCGAACAAGCCACCAAGCAGCGCCCAGCGGTCGGGAATGACCCCGTTGATCTTTTTAAACAGAACGGAGATACTCATCCAAAGCGGCCAGACCCACAAATAGCCGATCACCCAATCCCCCAGTCCCCAGACCAAGGCTTCCAACACGGCGAAAACGACACTCACCAACAAGGCGTCCACCGGTTTCAGATGGAGGGCGACCAAAAGGAAAAGAAGGGTGACGAGTTCTACGTTGGGGATGAAGGCTAACCCGACCTGGGCGGCGAAAATCGTCGCCGCCAGTGCCGAGATCAGTACGATCCGTTTAACCGGTTTCATTATTCAAAACTCGAGGTAAAGGTAAAGGTAAACAAATCCTTATCGTAAATCGGAGCTTGGTCGATGCCTGAACAATAGCTTGCACTCACGCAGTCGGGGTTGGTTTCGGAATCATACAGCCACCAAGGACCGGCAGCCGAATCTTCCGTGACATAGTCGTCGACTCCGACGATGAACCGGCCGAACGCATCCGTCTTATCGCCTGAAAGTTCAAAATCCACCCACTTCTTCGCTTCCATCTCATCCAACAATTCACCCAGCGTTTGTGCATCCGTACGGATGGTTTTGTCCAGGATGGTCACATCGCCCGCTTCTTCATCGACGATCATGACGATCCGGATCGCTTTGGATCCTGCCTGCAACTTGCTTTGGTTGTACCACGCTACGGCTCCCAGGAGCACGGCACCGATGCCAAGCACGATCAGGACTTTGACTAGACTCTTCTTCATGGAAATCCTCCCTTACAAAAAAACACACAACCTGGTGGGATGTGTGAAAAAAGACCGGAAGTCTTTTTATCTTGTTCCCAGAAGATAAAAACGTTGCAGCGGAAGGCAGGTCTACTGGCTGACAGATCATCCTCGGGGAGCCTTCCCGCCTTACGGCAGTGGCTTATTTCCCTTCGTCCTTGTCTACAGTTGCTGGGACAGCTTCGTTTATGGCGAATTCCCTATTGAGCCCGACGGGCACCATTCCTTGCATTCTTATTATAGTTCGCACCTTGTCTTTGGTGCAACAAGATTCGAAAACAAAACATGAATAAACATTCTCCTTTAATTCAACCTTCCCATCTGATAAAATAAACGAAACAAACCGAGGTGGATTCATGGAGTATTCCGTATTGATCGTCGCGGCAGGCCGCGGGGAGAGAATGGGTCTTGGCTACAACAAGGTCTTTTATCTGTTGAAGGAAGGGACGACGATCCTGGATACGACGATGGAAATCTTCCTGAAAGATGATCGTTGCCGTCAAATCGTCATCGTAACCAACCAGAACGAAATGACGATGGCGATGAAGAAGCGCGAGATCGGACGGATCGTCCATGTGGCCGGCGGGGAGACGCGCCAAGCGAGTGTCCGCAACGGATTGATGGCGGTTACCCAGGATATCGTATTGATCCATGACGGGGCCCGTCCGTGGTGTCCGATGAAATGCGTCGACGATTTGTTGGTCGCGATGGAAAGTGAAGACGCGGCGGTATTGGCGGTCGCCGTAAAGGATACGATCAAAGAAGTGGAAGACGGATACATCGTCAGGACGATCGAGCGTTCACGCTTGGTGCAGGCGCAAACGCCTCAGGTCTTTAAGACGAAGCTGATCATGGATGCGTGCAAGATTGCGGAAGAAACCAATGCGAAAGTCACGGACGATGCGCAGATGGTCGAAATGTTTACGGAAACACGGGTCAAGATCATCGAAGGATCCTATTCCAACATCAAGATCACGACGAAGGAAGACCTGAAACGAAACTAGAGAGGAAGAGAAATCGACCTCTTTTCTTTATTTATATGGATGGAAGAATGTTTCACCGGATCATCAACCCATGATAAAATGATATCGTTGAATCGAAGCGTAGAAGAAAGAGAAACAGGGAGACGACATGGGCAAACTAAAAACAATCTGTATCAGTTCTGAGAGAGGTGTCTTGAAAAACGAAGTCGAGGAATGCAACGTCATCGTCGGGTTTGGCATCGAACATGACGGTCATGGCGGGGAGTGGGGAAGACAGATCACCGTCCTGAATTATCAAAGCTATCTGAAAGCCAAACAAGATCATCCCGACCTGGATCTGCATCCCGGCAGTTTCGCCGAGAACCTGATGGTCGACGGCATCGACTTTTCTTTGATCAAACCTTTGTCGCGCATCCGACTCGGGGATTCCGTCCTTCTTGAAGTCAGCCAGATCGGCAAGGAAGACCACCCCAGCGTCGTGACGCGTACCTACGGAATCAGTCTGCTTCCCTACGAAGGCTTGTTTTGTCGGGTAATCGAGGGCGGAAGGTTGAAAAAAGATGACGAGGCCGAACTGGTTTCGCAATAAAAAAGAGTGGTTGCAACGGGATTTTCGGTTGTTCAAAACAGCGAAATGAAGTGATTTACAAGCACCCCCTCTTCTGCTATAATGAACAAACGGGTAGATATGTCCCATATTTACTCCTTGCCCGAGAGGGCCACAGACCATAAGGAGGTGTACAAATGAGAAAGTATGAAGTCATGTACATTGTGAACGCATCGTTAGACGATGCAGCTCGCCAAGATGTCATCAACGGATTGCACGCGATTATCACCAGTAACGGCGGCAGCATCGTTAAAGTTGACGAATGGGGAACAAAAGAGTTCGCGTACCGCATCGAAGACATGACCAAAGGTTACTACGTCGTTTTGAACATCGAAGCCGAGCCGGCAGCGGTAAAGGAATTCGATCGTTTAGCACGTATTAACAGTAATGTCGTCAGACATTTGATCTTAAATTTGGAAGAAGAATAGAGGGGGAACCACATGATCAATCGCGTCGTCTTAGTCGGCCGGATCACGAAAGATCCGGAGTTGCGTAAAACGCAGACAGGGAAATCCGTCGCGTCCTTCACCGTTGCGTGCAATCGCCGCACGACCGCAGGGCAACAAGAACAAGCAGACTTCATCCGATGCACCACATGGGAACGTACGGCGGAATTCGTCGGTCAATACGTCCGCAAAGGGTCATTGATCGGAGTCGAAGGTCGGATTACCACAGGTAGTTACGACGGTCAAGACGGAAAGAAAGTCTACACGACGGAAGTTACGTGTGATTCGGTCCAACTCTTAGAATCCAAAGGTGCAAGCGAGAATCGTTCGCAAACCTTCACCGCGCCGTCGCAAGGTCAGTCGCAAGGCTACTATCCCGACAACAATACCGCGGATGAAGACTTCAATACCGGTCCTTTACTGGATATTTCCAGCGACGACCTTCCATTTTAACAAGAAAGGAGATCTACCATGGCATTTAAAAAGCAAAGAATGGGCCGCAAAAAGGTTTGTTACTTCACAAAAAACAATGTAACCACGATTGACTATAAGGATATCGAACTGTTGAAGAGATTCATCTCCGCAAACGGCAAGATCATTCCCAGACGTGTTACCGGCACTCGTGCAAAATACCAACGCTTGCTGGCGACCGCGATCAAACGTGCTCGTCAAATGGCTCTGCTACCTTACGTAGCCGACTAAGTTCAAACAAACCTCCATCGGTCTCGATGGAGGTTTTATGCATTGAAAGGAGTTTCCATGCGTAAATCCGTCCGTCAGATTACAGACGGTGCGATGATGATCGCCATCATCGGCCTCTTTGTCATCATCAACCGTCAATTCCTGTTCATCCTTGAAACCTATGCGGCCTTCCTGATGCCGCTGCCGATCTTGTTCTATACCGTGAAACATGGATTAAGAAACGCCTGGGTCGTCGCCTTCGGGATGACGATCATCAGTTTCATCCTCGGTACCCCGCAATCCTTGTTCTTCATGGCGAGTGCATTGGCCAACGGACTCGCTTACGGGTATGGCGTGAGTAAGAAGAAAGCCAACGAGTGGTTGCTTGGAATCACGATTCTGATCACGGCCGCCACGATGTTTTTGACAACCTATGCATTCGCCGCCTTTTTTGGGTATAATGTGATGGAAGAAGTCGGGTTGATCATCGAGTATCTCAAAACCTTGGATTCCATCACGATCGACGCGACCCTGACGGCGACCTTGTATGCGATGTATCCGATGGTGATCCTATTGACCGCCGTCCTGCAGTCGATCTTGACCCACATCTCCGCGATCCTATTGATGAAGCGTCTGAAGATCGCGGTCTTGCCGATGCGTCCCTTGAATACGATGCGCGTCCCCAAACCGATGGGTTGGGTGGCATTGGCATTGTTGTTCTCGCCGCTTATCGCCAAAGCGATGACGGACAACATCGACCTGCAAGTCACGGCTAACCTCGTCTACCTGATCGCACTGATGGTCTTCCTCTTCGATACGTTCATCTTCCTTAGCCTGGCGGCCCCGGTCGTCAAGATGAAACGGTTGCCGACCATCGCGCTTCTCCTTTATCTCATCCTCCCCGCACCGATGACCTATGTCTGCATCATCATCGGAGCGCTCGATATCCTCACTGATTTCAGAAACCGAGTCCTATATCGGAGGTAATGTCGTGTTCGAACAATTCGCGAAGTTAAGAATCAAGATCATCGCCATCCTCGCGGCCGAAGTCGTGGTTTTTTCCTTGGTCCATTTCGTATACCAAGTCGGATTCAACGGGTTCGACACCGTCATCATCCTGGTCAACATCGCGCTGATCTGGATCTTGGTCGATACGTATCAGGAAGACCAGAAAAAACGCGTGTTGACGATTTCCCGGGTTTTGGGCAGCGACGCGAAGGAAGCGTTCCTGTTCGGGGAAGTCGGGTTCCTGACGTATGACGAAAACTACATCATCACCTGGATCAGCGAATTGCTGGAAGACCGAGGCTACGACGTCATCGGGAAGAAAGTCACCAATTGGTTGCCTAAAACCAAAACCTTGTTTACCGGGGATGATGAAACCGTCATCGAAGATGTCGAAGAGACGATGTATCAGATCATTCGCAAAGAAGACGGACAAACCTTGTTTCTGAAGGATGTGACGATGAGTTATCATCTGAGCGACCTTTATGAAAAAGAACAAGTCGTATTGGGTTTGATCCATCTGGATAATTATGAAGAGACGATCCAATACGAAGAAGAACAAAAAACCTCCATCATCGAAAGCAAGCTTCGCCAACCGGTCGTCGACTGGGCGAAAAGCAAGGGGATGTTCGTAAAGAGGATCAAGAACGATCGCTATCTTTTGGTACTTAACGAGAAGATTTTCCAAGAAATCATGAACGAGCGCTTCTCCATCTTGAACTATATCCGTTCCACGGCGCAGCAGATGGATGTGGCGATCACACTATCGATGGCGTTTGCGCGCGGGACCGCCGATTTCCAGCAACTCGAGGAAATGGTCAACAATCTTCTCGAACTCGCTCAAAGCCGCGGTGGCGACCAGATCGCCATCAAGCGTTTCTCCGAGGACGTGAAGTATTTCGGCGGAAGCAGCGAAGCGCAGGAAAAGCGCAGTAAGGTCCGTGTCCGTGTCATCGCCCAGACCTTGCGCGACTTGATCCAACAATCCTCCGACGTGATCGTCGTAGGTCATAAGGAGATGGATTTCGATTGTTTCGGTGCCGCCTTGGGCATCAGTCGGATCGTCCAATCCTACGGGAAAACCGTACGCGTGGTCACCCGTTCCGGCGGAATCGAAGCGAAGCTGAGCGGTGCGATCTTAAAACATAAGGAAATCCTGGAAACCAACCATCATTTCATCAATGAAACGGAAGCGTTGGAAGACTTGAAGAAGGACACTTTGGTCGTCATGGTGGATCATCACATCGCCAACCAGTCGAACGCCCAAAGCGTCATCGAGAAAGCGAAGAAAGTGGTGGTCGTCGACCACCATCGCCGATCCGGCGATTTCAGTTTCAATCCGGTCTTGGTCTATGTGGAAACCGCGGCGTCGTCGACGTCCGAACTCGTGACCGAACTGGTACCCTATCAGACCAACCTCGTCTCTTTTGAAAGCGCGGAAGCGACCATCATCCTCACCGGGATCCTGATCGACACCAACCGCTTCCGTAACCGGACAGGGTCGAGGACGTTCGAAGCCGCATCGTTGTTGAAGAAATACGGGGCGGACACGTATGAAGCCGACGATCTTCTCAAAGATGATTTCAACGATTTCGAAATGAAGACGAAGTTACTGAAGAACTGTGAAAAGAAGCCCGGCGGGATTTTGATTTCCGCATTGAACGACGGAAGCGTGGCGCCGCGCGCCATCCTTTCCCAGGTCGCCGACAGCATGTTGTCGATCAAGGATGTGGAAGCCGCGTTCGTCATCGCGAACATCGATGAAAAGACGGTCGCATTATCGGCCCGGTCTAAAGGAAAAGTAAACGTCCATACGATCGTCGAAAAAATGAGCGGCGGGGGACATTTCTCCGCAGCCGCATTGCAACGCGAGAATACGACGGTGGTCAAACTAAAAGAAGAACTTGAAGAAGCACTGAAAAAATACATGGAAGAAGAGGAACATAAACATGAAAGTCATCTTGCTTGAAGACGTTAAGAACGTCGGGAAGAAGGATCAGATCGTCGACGTCGCGGACGGATACGCGCGCAACTTCCTGATCCGCAATAAACATGCGGTCGAAGTCACCAAGACCAGCCTGGGGATTCTGGATAACCAGAAACTACAGGAAGAACTGAAAGAGAAACAGAAGATCGCGGATGCCGAGGCGCTCAAGGCGAAACTTGCCACTGTGAAACTGGTTTTCGACGTGAAAGTCGGGGAAGGCGGAAAGGTTTTCGGATCGATCAGCACCAAACAAATCGCGGAGACCTTACAGAAGGCTCACGGGATTTCGATCGACAAACGGAAAATAGTGGACAACGGTCCGATCCATACCTTAGGATTAAATCAGGTGAAGATCGATCTGCATAAGAATGTCGTCGGAGAAATCGCCGTCCATCTCAAAGCCACGAAGTAAACGAGGTACGCCCATGAGTCGTCAACTCCCCAACAGCATCGAAGCCGAACAAGCGCTTTTATCCAGTATGCTTGTCTATCCCAGCGCCGTCAACATCGCCCTTGAACAGGGGATGCATGCGGATGAATTCTACGTGGAGGCGCATAAGCGTCTTTTCACCGTGATGATGGGGATGCAGGAAGAAGGGAAGCCGATCGATGCGCCGGGCTTGATCAGCCGATGCAACGACCTCAACGTACTGAGCTCGATCGGGGGTGTCGACTTCATCATGGAACTCTCCGATACCTCGGTCTCTTCCGCCAACACCAAATATTACATCGAACTGATTCAAAATAAAGCCTACCTACGCAATCTCATCCTGACCGCGCAGACCATCGCCGATGAAGGGTTCAATTCAGGACCGGACATCGACGAAGTCATGGACCGCGCCGAGAAGCAACTCCTCAATGTCACGCGGACACGCCGCACGGGGGACTTCAGGGCATCGAAAGAAGTCGTGTCCACCGTCGTCGACAATATCCAGAAGATGAGCACCAACCGCTCCGCGATCACGGGGACGGCGACCGGATACCGGGATTTGGACCGTTGCACCAACGGTTTCCAAAAAGGGGACCTCATCATCCTTGCCGCCCGTCCTTCGATGGGGAAGACCGCATTCGCCTTGAACCTGACCATGAACGCCGCCCAGATCAACAACGAAGCGGTCGCGCTATTTTCGCTTGAAATGCCGGCCGAACAACTCATTTCGCGTATGTTGTCGGCGAAATCGCGGATCCCGGGGCAAAAGCTGCGCACCGGCTATCTTGTCAACAACGAATGGAACCAACTCAACGAAGCGGCGACCGAACTTCGCATGGCGAAGATCTTCATCGACGACAGTCCGGGCGTTCGTGTCGCGGAAATCTTTTCGAAATGTCGCAAACTTCAAGCCGAACACGGTTTATGCATGATCGTCATCGACTATATCCAATTGATTTCGGGCAGCGGAAGAAACTCCGAAAACCGTCAGCAAGAGGTTTCCGAGATTTCGCGTAGTCTGAAGTCGTTGGCACGCGAACTCAAGGTCCCCGTCATCGCCCTTTCGCAGTTATCCCGTACCGTCGAACATCGTACGGACAAACATCCGATGTTGAGCGACCTGCGTGAATCCGGTGCCTTGGAACAAGACGCCGACTTGGTCGTCTTCCTGTATCGCGACGCCTACTATAACCGTGCCGAGGATGTCCCTGAAACCGAAGAAGTCGACATCGACATCGCGAAACATCGTAACGGTCCGACCCAAGTGGTCAAACTGGCGTTTGAACGCACCATCAACAGTTTCTATAACTACGCCGAAGGCGCAGGTCCAAAAGGAGGTTAAGAATGAAAAAAATACTTCCCATCCTTTTAGCGCTCGCATTGAGTTTGGCGGTCGTCTCGTTTTCTGAAAACTTTGAAACCCCCGCTCTGGATCCCGACGTCAACGCGTTTACGGAAACGTCGATCATTCCCCAATCGGTCGATTCGGTCGTGGAAATCCCGACGACCGTCTCGAAAGTCTATGTGAAGAATGAATTGATCGGTGTCATCACCGATGCGACGAAACTTGAAAGCCTATTGAAGGAAGTCTATAAGGAAAGCTATGAAGCCTTTTTCCCGGATTCGAATATCGGTTTGGGGGAAGACGTGGTCATCACCACCGAACAAAGCTACGTCCAATATGAAAACAAGGATGCGGAGATTTTGGCGTACCTGAAAGAGAAAGATTTGTTTTCCGTCGAAGTCAACAAGATCGAATTCTCCAACGGGGCGATCATCTACGTAAAAAACCTGGAGGACTTCGAGGCCGCCAAGGAACAATACCTGCTGAATTTTATCTCCAAAGAAGCGTTGGACCTCATTAAAAACAAGAAACTGCCGGCCGAACTGAAAACCTACGGATACCGTGAAATCGGGATTTCCGTCGTCGAAACGACGACGGCGACTAAAGGATTGGCGCCGAAATCCGATATCCTCATGGATAAGAACGCCATCGTTTACTTCTTAAGTTATGGCTATGGCGTCGAAAAGAAATACTATACCGTCCAACCTTACGACACGGTCGAAGGGGTGGGTTCGTTGAACGGACTCAGCGCCCAGCAAGTCGTGACGATCAACGCCGAAGTGTTGAAGTCGACCGAACAGATCCTGCAAGCCGGGATGAAACTGAACGTCACCTATTTCCAATCGCCGATCAACGTCATCGTCAATCGCGAACGTCTGGTGCGTGAAACGGTATACCCCAAACCGACGAAATACGTTACGGACAATACGTTGCGCGAAGGTTTGCGCGTCGTCCAGACCAACGATCAAAACGGGTATGCCAACGTCAAATACAAGGAAGTCTACGTGAACGGCGAATTGGCCGGATATGAAAAAATCTCTTCCGTCATCATCAAGCAACCCGTCCAGGAAGTCATTCGGGTCGGGACTAAGGTCATCCCGGGCATCGGTAGCGGGAAGTTCAGATGGCCGGTCGACAACCCCCGTGTCACTTGTCGTTGGTTATGTTATGCCGGGCATTATGCGGTCGACATGGTCAACATCTACATCCGTTACGGAAACGTCTATGCGGCCGACCGCGGCGTCGTCAAAGAACGCGGATGGCATTATCTGGCGGGTTACTACATCATCATCAACCATAACAACGGATATTGGACGAAGTACAACCATTTCTCAAGCCCGGCGTATTTCCCGGTCGGGGTCGCCGTTGAAAAAGGCGAAGTCATCGGGAAGATCGGAAACACAGGGAAAACCTTCGGAGCGCATCTCCACTTTGAAATCTGGGTCAACGGGACACGGCAGAATCCGTGCAAATGGCTGGGATGCTAAGATGAAATATCATTTGTTGGCGAGCGGATCCAGAGGAAACTGTTGCATCATTCAAGCCGGGGACACCCGGCTTGTTATTGATTGCGGAACGACCCAAAAGCATCTGACACACAGTTTTCACAATCTAGGGATAGACTATAACAAGGTCGATGCCGTGCTGATCACACACAGCCACAGCGACCATGTCAGCGCATTGAAAATGTTCAGTAAACACCCGGTTTATACGCCCTTCGTCATCGATGCGCGACCGGATGCGATCCGGATCACCCCCTACGAACCCTTTATCGTAGGCGAGGTTTCCATCCTTCCCGTCCCTCTTTCCCATGATTCGGGATTGACCTTGGGCTATGTCCTGCGACACGACGGGGAAACCCTGGTGTATGTCACCGACACGGGCTATGTGCGCGAGCATGATTTCACATATTTCGAAAACGCGGACTACTATATTTTTGAAAGCAACCACGATCCGGAGATGCTGATGAAAACCAGCCGTCCGATCTTCACCAAGAAGCGTATCCTTTCGGACAACGGCCACCTCTGCAACGAAGACAGCGCCACCGTCCTCAGTAAATTGATCGGTCCTTCCACCACGGAAATCGTATTGGCCCACCTGAGTCAGGAAGCCAACGACGAATTTCTCGCTTATTCCACCCACGCCAGAATCTTGGCAGAGTACCACCCTTCACGCATTCAAACCCTGACGCTACGTTGCGCCAGACAATATGAAACCTTATCAGGAGGAAAATAAATGAAAAAATGGGTATGGGTCCTCATCGCGGCGATGGTCGTCTGGAACAGTGTCCTCACGATCCAACTTTCGCAGTTTCAAACTCAATTGGATGAAAAAACCACGGAGACGAAAATCATCAATAAAGTCGTCACCGATTTCACGACGGACGTGACGAAGGTCGTCGAGAAATCCCTCGACAAAGTCGTCGGGGTTTCCGCACTCTACAATGGCGAAGTGTTTTCCACGGGAAGCGGAGCCATCTATGATGTCGAAGGGTCCAAAGCCTACATCATCACCAACAACCATGTCATCGAAGACGCGACCAGTCTGACGGTCACGTTCGCCAACGGCGAACAGCTTGAAGCGAAAGCCTTGGGGTCGGACCTCTATACCGACCTTGCCTTGCTTGAAGTCGACATCGACTTTACGATCACCCCCTTCAGTCTTGGCGATTCCGCCTTGATCAAAGTCGGGGAAAACGTATTGGCGATCGGGAGCCCCTTGGGTTTGGATTTTCAAGGGTCGGTCACCATGGGGATCATTTCCGGTGTCGATCGGATCGTCCCGGTCGACTTGAACAGTGATGGATTCGACGATTGGGATAGCCTCGTCCTGCAAACCGACGCCGCGATCAATCCCGGGAACTCCGGCGGACCGCTCATCAACATGGCGGGCGAACTGGTCGGCATCACCTCGATGAAGATCGTCTATGAAGAAGTGGAAGGCATGGGGTTCGCGATTCCAATCAACGAAATCATCCCTATCATCGAACAACTCCGGGCGAACGGGAAAGTCATCCGACCGGTCATCGGGATCTCTGCCGTCGGCATCGACGAGCTCAGCAACTATCAGAAGAGTTTCTACGGGATCCAATTGGATCTCAACAAAGGCCTCTACATCACCTCGATCACGTTCAGCGGACCGGCCGGTGTCGCAGGCATCAAGAAAGGCGACATCATCCTTACGTTCGACGGGATCGAAATCACCACGTTCAAACAATTCAGGAAACTGCTTTACGCCAAGAAAGTCGGGGATCCGGTGGTGATCCGCTACTTGCGCGATGAAAAAGAAACCGAAGTCACCGTGACGTTGAAATGATCAAACTCATCGCCGTCGGCAAGATCAAGGAAAAAGCGCTGGCGGATCTGATCCAGGACTATCAAAAGCGGATTCAACCCTACCATAAGATCCTGATCGAAGAAGTCGGCGACGAACCGACCTCCGACGACCTTGCCTCCCAGAAAACCGGGATGGTCAAGGAAGGGGAGAGGATCTTGGAGAAAATCAAAACGGAAGACCAGGTCATCCTCTTGGACCTGCATGGTGACATCTACGATTCGCTTACCTTTGCGAAGCAAATGGAAGAACACTTCACCTATTCCCCCAAGCCGCTTGTCTTTGTGATCGGGGGATCGATGGGGGTCAGCGATGCGGTCCGACAACGCGCCAACAAACGATGGAAACTCTCCGACTGCACCTTTCCGCATCAGATCGTCCGACTCCTGGTCCTGGAACAACTCTTCCGATCCTTCAAGATCAACCGCAATCAAACCTACCATAAATGACGATGAGCAATTCATCGTCATTTGTTTTATAATAAGGGAAAGAAGGTGACCCATGAAATTCCACATACAAGCAAACACAGCGGATACGATGGATGACTTTTTGGAATTCTTTGAACATCGCGCCTTTCGCGACAATCCCCAGTGGGCGGGATGTTATTGTTTATACCCGCATTACAACGATAAGGAATGGGAAGACGCGAATCCGAAAGACAATAAGATGCAAGCCATGGTGATGTTGGCGGACGGACATCTTCCGGGGTATCTCGGTTATCTCAACGGATCGGTCATCGCATGGATGGCGGTCGGGAAACGCAAGCAGTTCAAACGCTTCGCCGAACATCTCGCCAACGAAGAAGATGAAGAAAAGAATCTTTTCGCGATCACATGCATCACCATCGATCCGGACTATCGTAACCAAGGCATCGCGACCGCGATGCTGGAGAGGGTTTTAGCCGATCTGACGATGCAAGGCGTCGACCTGGTCGAAGCCTATCCCATGGACCAGGAAGGTTCCAACGCCCATCAACACCGCGGTCCCCTGAGTCTCTATCTCCATGCCGGATTCACCGTCATCGAGAAAGTCGGGATCTTCTGCCGGGTCAGGAAAACCTTGTGATCACGAAACTCGCCGAAGGGATCTATGCGCGCAAGATCATCGTATCCGGTGAACCTTGGCCGCTGACCACCTACCTTTGGATCACGAAACACCACAATCTCTATCTGGATGCCGGGCTGGGTGAAAACGCCCTTCTCGAGCTTTCCGAGTATGCCGATCCTTCGAAAAAAGATACATTGATTTATTCACACTATCATTTCGACCATGTTTGGGGCGGACATGCGTTGAGAGACGTTGAGATCCTTGCGCACCGTCGTTTCCTCGATCATCAAACGCATCTTGAGAACGACAGACTCAATCTCATCCGCTTCGCCGAAGGAAAGAACGAAATCGCCCTGCCGACGCGATACATCGACGAGGATATGGATTTCGACGATGACCTACGGATTCTCTATGCCCCGGGACATACCGACGACGGATTGATGGTCTATCACAAAACCTTGCACATTCTCTTCATGGGGGATGTGGCAGCCGACGAAGGAAGGGACTTGCCTGAATTGGCCGGGTCCGTCGATTCGTATCTCGCCACGTTGAAAAAACTCGAGGGACTTCAAATCAATCGAATCCTCTGTTCCCATCGGGACCCCGAAGACGCGAACTATCTGAACATTCTAAAGGAAAACGCTTACATTCTGAGAAAAAATTGTCAATAAGACGCCTTGAAATGCCGATAGACTTGTTGTAATTGCGAAAAAAATGGGTTAGAATGATAACAGAAAGCAGGAGGGTAAATCGATGAAACAAATTACCGTATTAATCGTTGATCCGGTCGGTCTGCATGCCCGTCCGGCGACCGTAGCCGTCAACGCAGCCAGCAAGTTCAAATGTGAAGTGAAAGTATCCTTCAAAGGACGCTCGGTCAATATGAAATCGATTATGGGTGTCATGTCTTTGGGTATTCCGACGCAATCCGAAGTTACGATTTCGTGCGAAGGCGACGACGAAGAAGTGGCGATCACGACCATCGAAGAAGTATTGCGTACGCAAAAGGTTATCGCGTAACAGAATCACATAAATAGAAGATGGTCTCATCTTCTTTTTATTATACGGAGGAAGAAATCATGATCGAACAACGTATCGCACATTGGAAATCTTTTGAGCGCCTTGATCCTTTATTGCGGAGTGAACTCGAAGGATATACCCCCACCCAACTGCAGGATGCTTTCTATACCAGCCTCGAATTCGGTACGGCAGGAATGCGCGGATTACTCGGTGCGGGTCCCAACCGGATGAATCTCTATACGATCCGTAAAGCGAATGTCGCATTCGCCAAGTATCTTCTCCAATATCCTGATGCGAAGAAGCGTGGCGTCGCCATCGCCTATGACAACCGTTGGATGTCCAAGGAATTCTCCGTGGAATCCGCCCGCGTGTTGGCGATGTTCGACATTCCTTCGTTCGTTTTCACATCTCTGCGTCCGACGCCGGAGTTATCTTTCGCCGTCCGTCACCTTCACTGCATCGGGGGGATCGTCGTCACCGCTTCCCACAACCCGAAAGAGTACAACGGATACAAGGTCTATGACGAAAAGGGATGTCAACTGATTCCTTTCCAAATCGACCAGGTCATCGCAGAAATCAATAAGATCGAAGATGAGTTGTCGATCGAGGTTTCACTCACCCCCGACCAAGAGAAGTTGATCCGTTGGATCGATGAAGAAGTCGATAAACCGTACGAAAAGCAGGTTCTGGGGATCCAGAACCGTCCCGAACAAGATAAATCCTCCACCAAGATCATCTTTACGCCACAACACGGGACGGCGTACCATTCGGTCATGAACGTTCTGACCAAAGCCGGTTACCATGTTATCCCCGTTTTGGAACAATGCACCCCCGACCCCGAATTCCCCAATACGAAAACACCCAACCCCGAAGAGAAGGCGGCCTATGAACGGGCCATCGACGTCATGAAGGAACATCAGGCGGATGCGGCCTTGTCCACCGACCCGGACGCGGATCGCGTGGGCGTCGTCGTCGTGCATCACGGCGAGTACCGCTTATTGACCGGCAACCAGACCGGTTCGATCTTGCTTGACTATGTCTTCTCCACCAAGAACGAAAAAGGCACCATGCCGAAAAACCCGGTCATCTTCAATACCGTCGTCACGTCCGACCTTGGTGAAAAGGTCGCGACTTCCTATGGCGTCGAAACCGAAAAGACACTGACCGGATTCAAGTTCATCGGCGAAAAGATCGCGAAGTATGAAGTGACGCATGAAAAGAACTTCGTGTTCGGCTATGAAGAAAGCTACGGCTATCTGGTCGAACCCTTCGTTCGCGATAAAGACGCGATCCAAAGTTGCCTCTTGCTGAGTGAAGCCATCACCTATTACAAGAACCAAGGGAAGACCCTTGTCGATGTGTTGGAAGACCTCTATCGCAAATTCGGATGGTATCTGGAAGACCAGGTTTCCCTCTCCCTCAAAGGGGAAGAAGGTTCCAGACGCATCAAACAAATCATGACCCATTTCCAAACCACCGAGATTCCTTCGTTCGCCGACATCAAAATCATCGCGAAGGAAGACTACCGTAAACTGGAGCGCATCGACAAAGGCGTCGTCACCATACTCGACTATCCGCCGAGCGATGTCATCAAATACTTCCTTGAAGACGGAAGCTGGATCGCGATCCGTCCTTCCGGAACCGAACCCAAATGCAAATTCTACTATTGCGTGACGGATGTTTCCAAAGAAGCATCCCTTGCGAAATTCGAACGGTTGAAACAAGCGGTCGCCAAAGAAATCGAATAAACAAGACTCCCGAAAGGGGGTTTTGTATCGAAGGAATTCATTGGAACGAGGGATTCACTACGTATCGACATGGTATAATCATTTCTGAAAGGCGGGTGGAACATTGAATCCGATCAATCCAACAATCAACGTTTATTCGATCTTCATCTTGATCATCCTTTGGTTTCACTCGGACAAGCAAGAAGAGAAACGTTCCCTTCAGTATCGCTTGTATATGTTGATGCTGGATACGACGATCATCCTACTCCTCTTCGATATCTTTAGTCGCATGGATACGAACGCGTATGCCTTCTATCCCGTCCTCAACCAACTCGGCAACTTCGTCGTGTTCAGTCTAAGTCCCGTCCTTCCTTCGTTATGGCTGGTCTATGTCGTCAACCAACTCTTCCAAGACGAGGAAAGATCGTTGAAACTGATCAAACCTTTACTTCTGTTCGGATTCATAAACCTGATGATCGTTGTTTTATCCCTACGGTTCGGTTGGTATTATTCGATCGATCTGCAGAACATCTATCATCGCGGACCCTACTTCATCCTCCCGGTCATCTATAACATCGCACTTTTGAGTATCTCGTTTGTCTACGTGTCGAAGAACATCAACGTCATCCACAAGAACCATCGGTTCACGTTGATCTTCTTCCCGCTCTTCTTCCTCTTCAGCGTCGTGCTTCAAGTCATTGTCTATGGTATCCCGATCCTGTTGAATTCGGTGGTTCTCTCTTTGTTGTTCGTCAGTCTGAACATCCAGAACCACGGCATGAACACCGATTATCTCACCGGCGTGAACAACCGCAAGAAACTAGAGTCCTATCTCAGGGATAAGATTCGCAATAGCACGGAAAAGAAGAGTTTCTCCGCCATCATGGTCGACATCGATAACTTTAAGTCGATCAACGACACCTTCGGCCACGATATGGGGGATTCGGCTCTGCAAGCGGCCGTGAAACTTCTCAACGGATGCATCCGAAACACCGATTTCCTTTCTCGCTACGGCGGGGATGAATTCTTCATGATCCTATCGATCGGCGAACCGGAAAGACTGCAGGAAGTCGTGGACCGTATTCGCCTTCAACTCTCGAAGTTCAACGCTTCCGAAAGACAGGACTATACCCTGCAATTCAGCATGGGCTATGGGGTCTATGATGTAGGTAGCAAGGCGACGGCGCAGGAATTCGAGAATATGCTGGATCAGAAGTTATATGAAGAGAAGCAGAAAAAAGGCAAAGAGGACTCCGAAGCGACCATGTAATTCCGTGGTCGCTTTCTTGTTGATCAGGCAAAGTGTGATGAAATTCGACAAGAATTTACGATGATTTCAAGGCATGTAAACGATTACTGCGCAAGATTCCGCTTTTGACAGTACTTAACGAATCAAGTACAATGAAACTAACCACAAGGGGGTCACATGATCATGCTGCAACACGCACTCGTCGAGCAGTTCCATTCAGGCCATAGCCTGGATGCGCACCATCTATTCGGAGCGCACTTTTCCTATGAAGGAGTCAACGGTGTCCGCTTCACGGTATATGCCCCGCATGCCCACCGGGTGCAGGTCGTCGGATCGTTCAACGACTGGGGATATCCGATCGAAATGCACCGTGCGACGACCGGAGGGATCTGGAGCGTTTTTGTAAGCAATGTCTCGGAATGGGCGATGTATAAATACGTCATCCAAAAAGCGGATGGACATTGGATCGAAAAAGCCGATCCCTATGCGATCTCCAGTGAAATGCGACCCAAACACGCGTCGCTCGTCGTCAATCTGAAAGGCTACTCCTGGCATGATGCGATCTGGCTGAACCGCCGATCCAAAGGGTTTCAGGAAGCCATCAACATCTATGAACTGCATCTGGGGAGTTGGAAGAAAAAAGACGGGACGACTTGGCTGAACTATGTGGAAATCGCCAGGGAACTGGTCCCCTACCTTAAAGAAATGGGATATACCCACATCGAAATCATGCCGGTGACGGAACATCCGTTCGATGGTTCCTGGGGATATCAGTCGCATGGTTATTTCTCGGTCACCAGCCGTTACGGAACCCCGAAACAACTGATGGAATTCGTCGACCTTCTGCATCAGGCGGAGATCGGTGTCATCTTCGATTTCGTCCCGGTCCACTTCGTACGCGATGCCTTCGGTCTGGCGCATTTCGACGGATCGCCGGTCTATGAATATCCCAACGACCACGACGCCAATAGCCAATGGGGAACCTTTAATTTCGATCTTTGGCGCGAGGAAGTCCGCTCGTTCCTGATGTCCAGCGCCAATTACTGGCTGGATACCTATCATATGGATGGATTACGCGTCGATGCGGTCAGCAACATCATTTTCTGGCATGGCAACAAGCAACGCGGTGTCAACGACGGGGCGCTGGCCTTCATCCGTCGCATGAATTATTATCTGAACCAACGTCATCCCAATGTCCTGTTGTTCGCGGAAGATTCCTCCGATTTCCCGAAGGTCACCCATTCCACCTATGAAATGGGCTTGGGTTTCGACTATAAATGGGATTTAGGATGGATGAACGACACCTTGAAATATTATGCTTTGGATCCGATCTACAGAGCGTTCCACCACCATTCCTTGACCTTCTCGATGGCATATTTCTACTCCGAGAAGTTCGTCCTTCCGTTAAGCCACGACGAAGTCGTCCATGGCAAAGGGACCATCATCAATAAGATGTGGGGGGACTACAACCAGAAATTCTCCCAAGTCAAGAATCTGTACTTGTACATGTTCGCCCATCCGGGCAAGAAACTGAACTTCATGGGCAACGAACTGGCGCATTTCCGTGAATGGGACGAGAACCGCGAACTGGATTGGTTCCTGCTCGAATATGCGAAACACGCGGCGTTCAAACGCTTCATGCAGGATCTGAACCAGATCTACCGTTATCACCCTTGCCTGAGCCGCTATGACTATACGCAGAACGGGTTCCGTTGGATCGACGCGGACAACGCATCGCAATCCATCTATTCTTTCTATCGCGAAGACGAGAAGAGCGTCATCCTTGTCCTGCTCAACATGACCCCGATCGCCTATGAAGGATTCAGGATCGGCGTTCCGTACGAAGGCAATTATGTGGAGATCATCAACTCCGAAAAAGCGATCTACGACGGGTGCGACATGTGCAATTTCCAACCGGTCCATTCCGACGCCATCCACAACCATGGCTATCACCACTCCATCAATGTGCGGATCGCTCCGTTTGCGGCGGTTTACTTCGAATTCACCAAGTAAACTATCGTTTGATATTTACCGTGATATCTGATATTATCATTTCGCATCCTTAGGAGGACGTCATGTTTCAAAACAAATTCCAATTTAAGCGGGACTTCACCCAACGCGTCGTAGAAACGTACGGCCGTTCGGTTGAGCAATCTCACCGCACTGAACGATATATGGTATTAGGCGGGATGGTGCGTGACTACGCATCCATCCACTGGAAAGAAAGCAAAGAGATCGCCGCGACGCTGGGTGCGAAGCAGATGGTCTATTTCTCCATGGAGTTCTTGATCGGTCGCTTGTTGACAAGCAACTTGATGAACCTGGGCATCTACGATGTCGTAAAGGACGGCTTATCCGACCTTGGCATCGACATCAACGAGATCGAAAACATGGAAAGCGATGCGGGATTGGGCAACGGCGGGTTAGGCCGTTTAGCCGCCTGCTTCCTGGATTCTTTAGCTTCCTTATCCTTACCCGGTCATGGCAACTGCCTACGCTATGAATACGGGCTGTTTCGACAAAAGATCCAGAACGGTTATCAGATCGAAGTCCCCGACCAGTGGTTGCGTTTAGGCAATGTCTGGGAAGTACGTAAACCCAAACACGCCGTGGAAGTCAAATTCTGGGGTCGTGTGGAAATGCGTAAGGACGAAGAAGGGAAAGTCCGTTTCGAACATGTCGATGCGGAACATATCCTCGCCGTGCCTTACGACATGCCGGTCGTCGGTAAATCGACCGATATGACCAACACCTTGCGCCTGTGGAGTGCGGAAGCTTCCGACATCCTCCCCGCCAACAAGGATTTCCGTCAATACATCACCGAACTCCGTGAAATCTGCCAGAACGTCTATCCGGACGATTCGACGGAACACGGTCGTTTCCTACGCTTAAAACAACAGTACTTCTTTGTATCCGCCGGGTTGGCCGCCTTCATCAAGGGGCATCTTCGCATCCATCCAGACCTCTCTAATCTTCCTGAGAAAGTCGTCTTCCAACTCAACGATACCCATCCCGTCTTAAGCATCCCCGAACTGATGCGGATTTTGATGGACGACCATGGGTTCGACTGGGATCAGGCCTGGGGCATCGTTTCGAAAGTCATGGCCTACACCAACCACACCGTCATGGCCGAAGCGCTGGAAAAATGGCCGGTCCATTTCGTTCAGCAACTCCTTCCGCGCATCTATATGATCATCGAAGAAATCAACAAGCGTTTCCTGGACGATGTCCGTGCGAAGTTCCCGGGCGATGAAGCCTTGGTCCACCGCGTCTCGATCATCAAGGACGGACAGATCCATATGGCCAACCTCGCCATCGTCGGTGCGTTCTCGGTCAACGGGGTCGCCAAACTGCATACCGAAATCCTGATCAGCGATGTCATGAAGGATTTCTACCTTCTTTTCCCCGACAAGTTCAACAACAAGACCAACGGGATCACACATCGCCGCTGGCTGCTTTACTCCAACCCGCAACTCAAAGCCTTATTGGATGAAACGATCGGCGAAGACTATGCCTATCGACCGGAAGAACTCGAGAAACTGATGGATCATGTGGACGACAAGATGCTTCATGCGAAATTCATGAACGTGAAACGTCAACGCAAAATGATCCTCGCCGCCTACATCAAGAAAACCCTAAACATCGACGTGGATGTGGACTCGATCTTCGATGTCCAGGCGAAACGCCTCCACGCCTACAAACGTCAATTGCTGAACGTGTTGCACATCATCTCGCTGATCAAGGAAATCGAAAACAACCCTGAATTCACGATGACGCCGCGTACGTTCATCTTCGCCGCGAAAGCCGCGCCGGCCTACTACTTCGCGAAGAAAGTCATCAAACTCATCCACAGCGTCGCCGCGAAAGTCAACGACGACCCCACATACAACCGTTTCCTCAAAGTCGTCTTCATCCCCAACTACAACGTTTCGATCGCCGAGATCCTGATGAACGCCGCCGATGTCTCCGAACAGATTTCGACCGCCGGCAAGGAAGCATCCGGTACCGGAAACATGAAGTTCATGATGAACGGTGCGATCACCCTCGGTACGCTGGATGGTGCCAACGTCGAAATCGACGAATGCGTCGGACGCGACTACGATGTCATCTTCGGGATGACCGTGGAAGAAATCGACGAGTTGAAGAAGAAAGGCTACGATGCCTGGAAATACTACAACGCCAACCCGAGACTCAAGTCGGTCGTCGATAGTCTGATCGACGGGACCTTCGAACCCAATCGCGAAGAATTCAAAGCGATCTTCGATGAACTGATGTATCGCAACGACGAATACTATCTCTTGGCCGATTTCGATGCCTACGCCGCCGCCCAACTTGAAGTCCAACGTCGTTACCTCGACAAAGACTACTGGCCGAAAATGTGCCTGGTGAACATCGCCAAGTCCGGTTTCTTCTCGTCGGACCGCACGATCCGTCAATATGCGGATGAAATCTGGCATATCCGATCCTTAGACCAATAGAGCGGGAAACCCCGCTCTTTTTCTTCTCTACACAAATCAGGAATTGTTGGTATAATAGAAACGACAAAAAGGTAAGCCTATGCGAAAAGTCGAAAAGTTCGAAGCCCATCTCGATGACTACAAGGTCATCACGATTTATCTCTCCCGCCAGTTCTACCAAGGACGCAGCGAGAGTTTTTTCCTGCGTGATAACGCCGGGAAGTTATCGAAGCTTCCCATCCACGGATTCGAACTGACCTCCGGGGATTATACGAAATATGTCCTGGGTGCGCCGGATTCGATCATCATCGGCGATGCCTACGACGTGGTCGAGGAACATTCGCTCGCCACGCCGCTTCAGTTCGCCCTGATCACCAAGACGGTGCGTTTCGATGATGAATTCTACTATGAAGGGGACGACCTCGGGGTCCATCCCGTCGGCAGTCATACGGATTTCGCCCTATGGGCACCGACCGCCAACCGCGTCATGCTTGAAGTCTATGTGGACGATGTCAAGGAACTTCGGGAAATGAAACGCACGGATAAAGGGGTTTTCCGTCATCGTTACAATCGCAATCTCCATGGGAGCGGCTATCTTTACCATATCCTGGTCAACGGGAAATGGAACCAAACCACCGATCCCATCGCCCGTTCTTCCTTCGCCAACAACAAGATGTCCGCCGTCATCGACTATAAGAAGATCGACGTCGAAAACTTCTCGAAAAACCTCCCCCTCTTCAAAAACCAAACCGATGCGATCCTCTATGAACTCAGCGTACGCGACTTCTCCATGATGAGTGAGGGAAACATTCCCGAACGGGGCAAGTTCATGGCGTTCACCCACGAGAACACGAAGACCGACGCCGGCTATTCCACCGGCATTTCCTACATCAAGGAACTCGGGGTCACCCACGTCCAGATCATGCCGATGTATGATTTCGCGACCGTCGATGAACTCAACGTCAGCGCCTTTTACAACTGGGGATACGACCCGTTGCAATACAATGTCCCGGAAGGCAGTTACACCACCGATCCGGATCAACCGATCCTGCGTGTCAAAGAAGCCAAACAGATGGTACAGGCGTTCCATAAACAAGGGATACGCGTCAACATGGACGTCGTCTACAACCATGTCTACGACATGGACACCAGTCCATTCGAAAAAGTCGTTCCCTATTACTATTTCCGCCGTTCGGCGACAGGCGCCCTGTCCAACGGGTCTTTCTGCAACAACGATCTGGATTCAAACCGCCGCATGGTCCGCAAGTTCATCCTGGATTCCTGTAAATGTTGGATGGAAGCCTACGATGTCGACGGATTCCGTTTCGACCTCATGGGTGTGCTGGACGTCGCGACGATGAACGAAGTCGTCGCCCAATCCCGTGCCCTTAAAGCCGATGCGATGATCTACGGTGAAGGATGGAACATGCCGACGATCTTGGACGAGAACCTGAAGGCGAACATGGGCAACCAGGCGCAGATGCCTGAGATCGGCCATTTCAACGACTTCTTCCGTGAACATGTCAAAGGGCGGACCAACCCCAACGAAATCACCGTGCGTGGCTATTGTTCGGGGGATACCAACTACTTGCCGGCCATGTATTCGGCGATGATCGGGAACTGTCTCAACGACGACCGGGTCAAAATCTTCGAACAACCCCACCAATCCATCAACTACGTGGAATGCCACGATAACAGTACGTCCTGGGATAAACTCAAGGAATGCTGCAGGGAAGACCAACGCGAAGTCAGAATCCGTAAACAAAAACTGATGATCGGAGCGATCCTGGTTTCCCAAGGCATCCCTTTCATCCATAGCGGCCAAGAGTTTTGCCGTACCAAGAGCGGACACCACAACAGTTATCGCAGCACCGACCCGGTCAACCAACTCGATTGGTTACGCAGGGAACGTTACGACGAAGTCGTACGCTATACCCGCGATCTGATCCAGTTGCGTAAACGGATCAGCGCTTTCCGTATGACGTCCGCCAAATGCATCCAAAAGAACGTGATGTTCTCCTCGATCGAAGAGAAAGTTTTGGTCTATCATCTCCATCATCTGAAGAACTGCGAGTTCTCTTCCATTTTCGTCTACATCAATCCGACCTCCCAAGTCTTCTATCAGTCTTTTCCGGATTATGTGGAACTCCTTGCCAACGAAGCCGGAGCCATAACCGATTACAATGTACAAAGCGTCGCGATCAACCCGTATACCATGGTGATTGTCGGTTCAAAATAGTACAGAGAAAGCATTATTGACTCTTTGGAAAGAGGTGGTTTTTTGGTTTCTTTGAAATATCTCTTCTCGCCTTTCTTCGATTCGTTTGCCAATTGTTTTTGAACAAGAAATTTTATCAGAAATTCAAAGAGAAATATTATGGGATTAGCTCTTTGCCCTACTTCTTGTATGATTATCTTGTTTTCGAAAATGCATATCGAAGTGCAAAAAAAGATACTTATAATCATGGATATTTGAAATTGGTTCATCGAATGATGATTTACAATCTGTTTGTTTTGACCCCGCTGGTATTAATTCAACGAATATCAAAGAATGATGCGCTCTTGTTTAGTATGATCGGCGTTTCCGCTCTCTTCGAAATTATCACTATCCAAGTAGTTTATAGAAAGAATTATATAAAGAACCAGTAATATGGTGGATTTTCCTATCCTTTTACTGGTTCTCTTTTCTATTTATGTTTGATTAGTTTTATTAGTCCGGGCTCAAGAATTGCTGAAGTAGATCCATAGAGTTGATCACCCTTCGGAAGTCCGATTGTGACAGGGTGGCTTGACGGGTTGTAGAAGAAAGAAATGGACTCATCGGCGTTCGATCGAGTAAAAGCGATAATGTTCTTTGAAGTCTCGATCCACTTCCAATCTCCATCGTTTGATAATACAGGATGATTCTTACGGAGTTGGATGAAGGTTTGGATCAGTGTAAACATCTCATGATTTTTAGGGTCCGGTTTCCATTGCATCAGTCTCCGGCAATCCGGGTCGATTCCGCCTTCCATCGCGATTTCCGTGCCGTAATAAATACAGGGGGAACCGGGGGAGACCAAGAGAAAAGCGAGCGCCCCTTTGACTTTGGTTAGGTCGTTCTTGCAGAGGGTGGTCAGTCTTGCGGTGTCATGGCTGTCGAAGAGGTTGAATTGATTGACTTGGACGATCGTGGGGTAATGGTTGCGGATTTCATCGATCCCGGCTCTGAATTCAGCGAGGTCGATGCGTCCATGGGCGATCAGGTCCAGCAGGATTTTCGTGTAGGGATAATTCATGACGGCATCGAATTGGTCGCCCTGCAACCACGGCATCGCATCGTGCCAGACTTCGCCAAGGATATAGACATCGGGTTTGACGGAGCGGACTTCGTGTCTGAAAGCGCGCCAGAACGTATGGCTGATCTCGTTGGCGACATCCAATCGCCAACCGTCGATGTCGGCAGTTTCGATCCAGTATTTCCCGACGGTGCAGAAGTAATCGATGACATCGGGGTTTTCGGTGTTCAGTTTGGGCATGTTTTTCGCAAACGCGAAAGTTTCATAATGATTCTTCTCATCAAGGAAGAACCAGTCGCGATATCTCGAGTCCGGATTGTTTTTCACATCCATCCACTTTTCGAATCGGTCGCCGGCATGGTTGAACACCGCGTCCAACATGACCTTGATTCCTCTTTGATGCGCTTGTTTCACCAGTTCGATCAAGTCTTCTTTCGTGCCGAAGTCCGGGTCGATCGTGAAATAGTCCTGGGTGTCGTATTTGTGGGTGGTGGGCGAGGCGAAAACCGGGGTGAGATAGATCCCGCTGATCCCTAAGTCCTTCAGGTAATCCAAATGTTCGAGAATGCCTTTCAGGTTGCCTCCGTAATGGTCGGAGTTCTTCACGGGACCGTTATGCCAGGCTTTGAACCCCTTGTTTCCGTGATTGGCGAAACGATCGGGGAAAATCTGGTACCAAACGGTATCCTTGACCCAAGCCGGGGCAAAATAGCGTTCTTTGCGATGGAAGTACGGGAAAAAGAAATAGTTGAAGTTATCGGGTTCTTCATTGGGAGGAAGAACGCTGGTTTCGCCGAAAACGAGGGTTTCGTGATCGTCGAAGAGGATGAAGTGATACTTCATTCGTCGATTCGAGGGGGTGACGATGCACGTCCAGTACGTATGTTGGGCGGTTTGGCCGCTACGTTTCATTTCGATCGCATGCGATTTCCATTTCCACTTCGAAAAGAGGACCGTGCCTTCGTGTTGGTCGCCGTACTCGCAGACGACCTTCGTCACTTCCAAACCGGTGCGGATCCGAAGTTCCACGGAATGATCGTCATAGGGGAAACACCAGTTGTCTTGCGACCGGTGGTAAATTGCGTTGATGTTCATGGGTCACCTCGCCGATATTTTGAACCACCTGGAAGAAAATGTCAACCGACTTCCCCGCGAAAAGGGTTTCTGAGGGAATCATGATGTAAACGCTTACCATAACCCTTGAAGAATCGCAAGAATCATGGCACAATAACAACAGGAGGGTATATTATGAAGAAGAAAAAATTCGGCCAACGGTGGAATGAACTCCTGAAAGACATCAAGGACAACCCGGATGCATTGAAATCCGCTGTCATGTCTTTTTTTGTGATGGGCTTAGGCCAGTTCCGCAACAAGCAGAAAGCGAAGGGATTTACGTTTCTTGGATTCGGGGCAGTCGCTTTCCTGACGGAGTTGTTTACCGGAGGATACTTCTACATTTTTTCCGACCTGGCGCAATATCCGGCGGATCCCGGCAGTCAGATCTACTTTATCCGTGACTATGGCGGAATCTTCAGTAAAGGGTTATGGGGCTTGGCGACCTTGGGGAAGATCGTCCGTGGCGCGCTCTATCGCGGTCAAGCGGTCGAAACCTTCAACAAGATCATCCCTTGGCTGTCCGCGGATAACTCGGTCACTTTGCTTGGTAGCGGGTTGATCGCGTTGGTATTGAGTTCGATCGTCATCGCGGTATGGATCTACAATATCCGCGACGCGTACGTTTCCCGTAAGACGATCCTGAAACAAGGTGTCGTCGAAACCGGCAAAGAGTATGTGAAACGCCTATGGTCGGATATGTTTCCGTATCTTATCTTGGTGCCGACCTTGGTCATGGTTCTCTTCTTTACCTTGATCCCGTTCATGTTCTCGTTCTTGTTGGCGTTTACCAACTATACCTATCGGATTCCGGTTCCTTCGCGTTTGATCGAATGGGTCGGTTTCAAGAACTTCGCCATGATCGCGGGCGACCCGGGATGGTTCTCGGTGTTCTCGCAGATTTTAGGCTGGACGTTCTTCTATGCCATCATGGCGAGTGCGACCTGCTATATCATGGGTTTGATCCAAGCGGTCATCATCGAATCGAAATACGTCAAAGTCAAAAAGTTCTGGCGTACCATCATGATCGTCCCTTGGGCGGTCCCGGCGATGATTTCGTTGATGGTGTTTCGCAACGTATTTGAAAACACCGGTTTGGCCAATCAGTTGTTATTGAAGACGGGCTTGATGCCTGCGGTTTCCAATTTCCTCTTCCAGATCGGTCTGCAGGGCAGACCCGATACGGTTATTTCCTGGCTGACGGTCAACTATAACGGAAATCTGGCGAAAGCGGTCGTCATCCTGGTCAATCTATGGTTGGGCGCTCCATATTTCATGATGTTGATCACGGGGGTCTTGACGACTTTGCCGAAGGATCTCTATGAAGCCGCGGCGATCGACGGGGCCAGCAAATGGCAGGCTTTCCGCAACATCACCTTGCCGTTGATTCTACGGGCGACCTTGCCTGCGATCATCATGACTTTCACCTACAACTTCAACAACTTCGGTGCGATCTATTTCCTGACCGGAGGCGGACCCGCATACAATCTAGAACAAATCCCCCTCAGCATGCAGGTCATGGGCGGCATCCCCGGCCAGACCGACATCCTGATATCCTGGATTTATAAACTTTCATTCTCGAACAACGCACAGCTCTTCAACATCGCAGCGGTTTACTCCATCTTGATCTTCATCTTCATCGGATCGATTTCGGTGGTCAACCTTGCACGCTCCAAAGGCATCTGGGAGGAGGAATAAGCCATGAAAAAATATCGCGCATCGGATATCTTGATGAACATCGTAACGCATATCTGGCTCATTCTGGGGGCGATCATCGTCCTTGTCCCGCTGCTTTGGATGGTATCCGCCGCCTTCACCCCGGGGAAACTCCTGTCGGGTGTTCCGTTGATTCCGGATTTCACCAAGTGGTCGCTCGAACACTTCAACTACATCTTCACGTATAAATCCAACCCGGCTTCATTGTTCGCCGACTATCCCGGTGCGTTCGTTCGTACCTTGCAGATCGCGGTGCTCAATACGATCGGCGTCGTCTTCTTCGCCGTTATCACTGGCTTCGCCTTCGCCCGTCTCCGTTTCAAGGGCAAGAAGCAAATGTTGCTGACGATGATGATCCTGCAGATGTTCCCGTCGTTCATGGGGATGATCGCCTTGTTCTTGTTGTTCAGGACCTTCGGTTTCCTCAACAAGCCCAATTACCTCGCCTTGATCTATACCGCCGGGTCCATTCCGTACAATACGTTCCTGGTCCGCGGATTCATGCGCAACATCCCGAAATCCTTGGATGAAGCCGCCGCGATCGACGGTGCGACCCCGATCCAGATCCTTCGTCTCATCTTGTTCCCCTTGATCGTTCCGATCGTCGGTTTCCTGGCCGTCGGCGCCTTCATGGGTCCTTGGCTCGACTATATCCTGCAATCGGTCTTCCTGCAGCCTGAACAAATGACGGTCGCCGTCTGGTTGTACCGTACGACCGACCCCTTGCTGACCTTGGTCTATAATCCCTTGAACTTCATGGCAGGTGCCTTGCTGATCGCAATCCCGATCATGATCATCCAATTCTTCATGCAGAAGTATATGGTTTACGGTTTGACATCCGGAGCGGAAAAAGGATAAGCGCGAGATTCGCGCTTATCTTACGAGGAGGACCTATGCTACAGTGGATCAAAGTGTTTTACAGTAATCAGGCGGTGTTGGATACACGCAAAATGAAGGTGCGCTATCCGATCTTACTTTATTTCGTTCTCATTCTTTTCATCAGCATCCCGGCGTTCTTCAGTCTATACATGCAGAAATCGTCGACCTATTTGCCGCGGATGGAGAACTTCTCGGTCGATTTGGCGAATATGTTGAAAGAAAACGACTGCGTGATCGATGGGAAACTGACCTGTGTCGTCAAGGGGGACCGGAAGTGGGAAGGAACGAAAACCACCTTCCACTTCGTTACCGTCCTGCCTGAGACGACCGGGAAGAACGAAGTGTACTTCACCGAGGAAATCGGCGTCGTCATCGACAAGGACGGGAAATCACTGGCCATCGGGTACTACGACAATTTCGGGAAATACGATTTCCAAGATCTGTCGGCACAACTCGAGACGAACCAGATTCAACCTGATGTTTTGGCGACCTTGTTTATCCGCAATCTCAACTTAAGTTCGTTGCTTGCGAAATTCACCTTCAGTTATTTCATGCAGTTCATCCAGTACACCGTCTACGTTTTAGTCGTCGCTTTCCTGTTTAAATTCATGGGAGGACGCAAGGAAGAGAAGAAAATCAAGTTCTCCCACGGGTTCACCATGATGATCAATCTGATGCTTGCGCCGGCGATGGTTGTCGCCGCGATCGGGATGTTCAGTCCGGCGACGGCAGCCATGATTTTACCCTTCGCCTTCGTCATCCGCATCATCGTCCTCTACTACGGAGTCATGCGCGGAAAGCTGAAATTGAGTCACCCAGAGGTGGTTTCGTGAAAGTTTCGTGAAGTGTAACCGTTTACAAACAATTTACCAAGTGCTATACTTAAGACGACTTCTGAAAAGAAGAACACAGGAGGAATGTTTAAAAATGAAGAAACTGCTTACTCTCGCTGCAGTTCTCGTGCTGGTCGTTGGATCATTGACCGCATGCGGACGCACACTCAAGACCTGTAAGGCCGAAGATCTCGACGGCACGGTCGTCTGTTATGATGAAAAACTTGAAGCATATGCAATCGAAGAAGGTGCCACCTTACGTTTCGGCGCTGACAACGATGTCGTCGGGAATGCGATCGTCGCGTTGTGGGATGCTACGTATCCTGAACTCAAAGGCGCCGTTGAATTCGTAAACTCCGGTGCTGCCGGATCCGCCGATGCTTTAGCTACCCAACAAGGTGAATATCCTGACGTCTTCATGGCCATCGACGGTGAAGTTTCCCGTAACGAAAGCCATCTCTTGGCGATCGATGCCTTCCTTGCCAACATCATCAAAGAAAACTCGCTTGAATCCTTCTACAAAGCCGGAAACAGCACCGCTACCACGGTTTATGCTCCGATGGCGTATGATGGCATGGCATTCGTTTGGAATAAGACGATGCTTGAAACCTTAGGCAAAGACGTCACCGATGCAAACGGCGACAACCTGCCTGACGCGTTTGATACCTGGGAAGAAATCTTCGCATTGTCGACGTCTTGGATCGGCGCTCGTCCGGTTTACAAAGGCGTTAACGTCGACATCGTGTTCCCGCTTTCCTTGGGCGAACCGTGGTCCGCTTATCACCAATTCACCGCCGGCGGATTCAAACTGTTCGGCGACGGCGATGCGACGAAACCTGGCTACAATACTCCTGAATTCAAAGAAGGCTTGAACTTCCTGCTTGCCGCTAAAGAAGCTCAGATCTCCGTCGACGCTGCCGGTATCTTGACCAAAGCCGGCGACATGGGCTGGAGATGGGACGGCGTCATCAACAATGAAACCGCTCCGTTCGGCTTAGTCGGTACCTGGATGGATATCAAGGGTGCTTCCACGACGACCGGTTCGACCTATGTCGTTTCCGCTCTCCCGACGTTCGGTGGCGAACACCAATCCCCGTTTGTTAAGACGAAGGGTTTCGTTATCAACGGCTATACCGAATATCGTTCCGCCGCGACCGAACTGATGCGTTTAATCTATTCCAAAGATGGATTCGATGCCTTGGTTACCGGCACCAGCTATGCCCCGTCTTTGAAGGATGGATCTGATTTGACTCCGACTCTCGAAGCAGGCGGATACCAAGAACAAATGATGGCTGCGTTCATGTACAACTATCCGGAACCGGCATTGACCCTTCCGAAGAACCCTGCACGTAAAGCCATGGATGCTGCTTACTATGATGGTACGTTGGTTGCGATGATCCAAGCGATTTGGGATGGCACCAAGACCGTCGACGAAGCCGTCGCAGAATTGATCGCGACGACCGATGCGAAGATCGCTGCCGACAATCAATAATCCGTAGAGACAACCGAAACACCGTAAGATGAGCATCGCAAGGTGCTCATCTTTCTTCAAGGGAGAAACGACACATGAAAGCACAATGGTGGAAAAACGCGGTAGGTTATCAAATCTACCCAAGATCCTTCAAAGACACCAACGCCGACGGAATCGGAGATCTGCGCGGCATCATCGAAAAACTCGACTACATCCAGGATTTAGGTGTCGATTGCGTTTGGATCTGTCCTTTTTACCGCTCGCCGATGGATGATAACGGATACGATGTCAGCGACTTCTACAACGTCGATCCTTTGTTCGGGACCATGGACGATGCGAAAGAACTGATTGCGAAAGCCCATCAAAAAGGAATCCGGATCATTCTGGACCTTGTCTTGAACCACACTTCCGATGAACATCCCTGGTTTATGGAATCCCGCTCTTCCTTGGATAATCCGAAAAGGGATTGGTACATCTGGCAGAAACCCCGTCATGATGCAAAAGGGAAACGAATCCCCCCGACCAATTGGGCAAGTTTCTTCGAAGGGTCGTGCTGGAACTACGACGAAACCTCCGGCGAATATTATCTGAAGATCTTTTCGGATAAAATGCCCGACCTCAATTGGGCCAATCCGGATCTACGTCAGGAAATGTATGCGATGTCGCGCTGGTGGCTGGATTTGGGCGTGGACGGGTTCCGCGTCGATGCGGTCGCCCATCTCAGTAAAGATACGTCGTTCACCGATAGCGAAATGAAACTCAACCACGACGGGGTCGCCCCGGATTGGTCGAAATTCTCCAACCGTCCTGAACTGTTCGACTACCTCCATGAATTCCACGATGAAGTGTTGAAACATTACGATTGCCTGTCGGTCGGCGAAGTCGGCGGCGGAGCGAACGTGGAAGCCGCGACCCAGTATGCGGGCTATCATGCCAAAGCCTTCAACATGGTGTTCAACTTCGACCATTGTTGGAAGAACGGGGCGTTCGGGTCGGAGGATAAGACCGACGATGAATTGACGGTCAATGTCCTCGATCTGAAAGAAACCATGGATCGTTGGATCCAAGGGATGAAAGGGAAGGGATGGATTCCGCATTATTGGCTCAATCACGACCACCCTCGGGTCATGAGTCAGTATGGGAATCCCAGGAAGTTCCACCGTGAATCCGGATGCATGTTGGGGACGGTACTGCTTACCCTGCCCGGAACACCTTTCATCTACAATGGTGAAGAGATCGGGATGACCAACGTCGACTACACCGACATCAACGACTTCAACGATGTCTGGGTGAAGAACTACTATGAAAAGGCGATCAAACGCCAGAGCCCGGAACAAATCCTGACCCACTTGCGTCGTACTTCACGCGATAACGCACGGACGCCGATGCAATGGGACGATAGCGTCAATGCAGGGTTTACGAGTGGGAAACCGCATCAAAAACCGGTCGGTAACTATAAAGAAATCAACGTCAAGCAACAAAGCGAAGACCCTTCATCGATCCTCAACGCCTACAAACATTTAATAAAGTTACGCAAACACGGACATCTTCATTCCGTCTTGGTACATGGGGATTTCAAACTGATTTCACCGAAAAACAAAGACCTTTTCGTCTTTGAACGGACAAAGGATGAAACAACCGTCCTGGTGGTCGCGAACTTCCGCGACCATGAGATCCGCTATAAACTCCCTTATCTCCCCAAAGCGATCCACTATGACAACTACGGACTCGCCGAAGTATCGAAGGAGATCGTACTGCTACCCTATCAGGCGTTGGTGCTTGAGAAATAGGTGAACATGAAAAAACTACTCTTGGTTCTATTGCTTGTCTTAAGCGCCTGTGTCCAGAAAGAACCGACGATCCAACGCAAAACCGTCGATGAACTGGCGGCGTTGCTTGAAGGCTCGAATGCGGACAAGTTCGCATCCGAAGTCTCGGTCGCCTACAACATCTTCCCGATCTCCTATGCGGACTCCGACGGGGACGGTACGGGCGATCTGCGCGGGATCATCGACCACCTCGATGTTCTCAACGACGGCGACCCTTCGACCGACACGGACCTCGGCATCACGGCCATCTGGCTCAATCCGATCCATCCGTCGAAGACCTACCACAAATACGATGTCATCGACTATTATGCGATCGACTCGGAATTTGGGACCTTGGATGATTTTCAAGACCTTTCGGATGCCTGTGAAGAGCGCGGGATCAAACTGATCATCGACATCGTCTTCAACCACACGGCCGACGACAACCCCTGGTTCATCAAAGCCATGTCGGGGGATGAAGTCTATCGTGATTACTATCGCATCGAAGAAAAACTGACTAACGCGGAATACCCCAATAAAACGGGATGGAGTTTCCGCAATAGCCTGGCTTACTATGCTTCGTTCTGGGACCAGATGCCCGAACTCAATGCGGACAGCGAAGCGGTCCGCGATGAGATGAAGAAGATCCTTTCGTTCTGGATGGATCTGGGCGTCGACGGGTTCCGTTACGACGCCGCACCGAGGATGTATGACGCCAACGAATATCCGGTCGGAACCGGAACGATGGAATTAAATAAGCAATTCTGGATGGAAATGAAGGAATACGTAAAGTCCGAAGACCCCGAGATCCTGCTTCTCGCGGAAGTCTGGATGCCGGCGGCGCAAGCCGCCCCGTATGCGGTCGGATTCGACTCAATGTTCAACTTCGATTTGGCCACCGGGATCGTGACTACCGTCATGCAAGGATACCAAACCAATTTCGTCGCGACCTACCTCAACGGAAAGAATGTTTTCACCGGCCGCAACGAGAACTATCTGGATTCGACTTTCCTCACCAACCATGACCAGAACCGGATCATGAGCGTTTTGGGCGGCAACGTCGACCAAGCCAAACTCGCGGCGAACATCCTCTTCACTTTGCCCGGGATCCCTTTCATCTACTATGGGGAAGAATTGGGCATGTTGGGGACGAAACCGGATGAAAGGATCCGTGAACCCTATCGTTGGACCAGTCAGAACGATGCGCCCAATGCGCTATGGGAAAACTGGGAACTCAATCTGAACACCACCCCCTATGAACAACAGACCACCGATGAAGACTCGATGTTCAGTCTTTATCGTAGGCTGGTCCATTTCCGGGATGCTTCCGATGTCTTGCGTTTCGGTGATATTCAGAGTCTGACTTTATCGAACAAAGTGCTGGGTTTCACCCGCACCTTCGAAGGGAAAACCTTGACCATCGTCCATAACCTGGACCGCTTTGCGCAGACCGTCGACCTCGATGATTCAGGCACGATCCTCTATCAACACGGGGAAGTCCAACTCATCTCCAACGTCTTGACGCTGCAACCCTATGCCAGCGTCGTGATCGGTGACTAAGCGATGAGCCACGCTTTGTATCTGCGGGTCCATACCGACAATTTCAAACCCAACGAAATCGAGAACAGCATCGAGTCGTTCGTGAATGATGTGCGCTGGATCGATCCGCGCACCTTGAAAGCCGAACTTAGCGAATTCGGTAGGGTACAGCTTAAACTGATGTTTTCAAGTTTCCAACACGATCTAGGCATCACCTTGAGTGGGGTCAGCGGCTTTGCTTACGATGACATCATGTGTCTTTTCCTCGACTTCCTGGCGGAAAACCGACCCGGTAAATTGATCGGTGCCGCCGAAGCCCTGGTTCTTGCGAAACTGTTGGGAAAGACCGGGCTTGTCCGACGACTGGACCGCCACTTCGAATCGATCGGACGCGATGAAATGGAGACGGCGCGTATGTATCTGGAAACCGGCCGCAACGTCAACGCCAGCGCGGCGCATCTCTACTTGCATCGTAATACCTTCCGCTACCGTCTCAACAAGTTCATCACCCAGACGGGAGTGGACATCCGGGAGATCGACCAAGGGAAACTCATGGAAATGTGGTTCCTGTTAACCAATCTCGATTAGATTTGTGCACAATGCACAACACACAGAGAGCGCTTTCATGTATAATAAACACGAGGTGATACCATGGCAAACCTAAAGCTAAAAGATATCAATAAAATCTACGACAACAATGTCCAAGCCGTCTTCGATTTCAATCTCGACATCAAAGACCGTGAATTCATCGTATTGGTCGGTCCGTCGGGTTGTGGGAAATCCACGACGCTGCGTATGATCGCCGGTTTGGAAGACATTACTTCCGGTGAACTGTACATCGACGAGAAACTCGTCAATACGGTCGCTCCGAAAGACCGCGACATCGCGATGGTTTTCCAATCCTATGCCTTGTATCCGCATATGAGCGTCTATGAAAACATGGCGTTCGGTTTGAAACTGAAGAAGATGCCGAAAGATGAAATCGAAACCCGCGTCAAAGAAGCCGCGCGTATTCTTGAAATCGAAAAATACCTGGATCGTAAACCCAAGGCGCTGTCCGGCGGTCAACGTCAACGTGTCGCTTTAGGCCGTGCGATCGTCCGTAACGCGAAAGTGTTCTTGATGGATGAACCTCTGTCGAATCTGGATGCGAAACTGCGTGTTCAGATGCGTTCCGAAATCATCAAATTGCATGAACGTCTCAATGCGACGACCATCTACGTCACCCATGACCAGACCGAAGCGATGACCATGGCGTCCCGCATCGTCGTCATGAAAGACGGCTACATCCAACAGATCGGTACGCCGAAAGACATCTACAACCACCCCAACAATATGTTTGTCGCGAACTTCATCGGCGCCCCCGCCATGAACTTCATCAACGGCGTCTATCGCGACGGTCGTTTCGAAGTCAACAACAAGTCCTTCAAAGTCCCAGGCATGTTCCATGATCGTTTGAAGAACTACAACGGCAAGGATCTGGTTCTCGGGATCCGTCCTGAAGACATCCACTACGAAGGCATCGTCGCCGAAGCCTTCCCGGAAACCCCGTTTGATTTCAACGTCGATGTTTGCGAATTGCTTGGTCATGAATTCATCCTTCACGGTGAATTCGGCGGACAGAAGATTTTGGCGAAGGTTTCTTCCCGCGTCGACGTCCATGCCCATGACACGATCCAACTTTCGATGGACGTGGCGAAACTCCACTTCTTCGATAAAGAAACGACACAATCCATTTATTAAACCAGACCCGAAGCAATTCGGGTTTTTACTCGGAGGTAAACATGAGTTACAGAAACCAGTTCATCTATCAAGTGTTCGTCCGCAATTATAGTCGAGAAGGCACGTTCAAGGCGGTCGAGAAAGATTTGGGGCGCATCCAAGCGTTGGGTGCGGATATCGTCTACCTGATGCCGGTCCAACCGATCGGGGTCAAAGCCCGCAAAGGAACCTACGGTAGCCCCTATGCCATCCAGAACTATACCGGGATCTCGGAAGATTTGGGAACCTTGGCCGATCTCAAGGATCTGATCGACGCCACCCACAAGCATGGGATGAAGATCATCCTGGATATCGTCTTCCATCACACCGCCCGCGATCATCACTGGGTGGTTGAACATCCGGAATTCTACTATTTCGACGAAAACGGACGTTTGAAAAACAAAGTCGGGGATTGGTGGGACATCGCCGACCTGAACTTCGATGTGCCGCTCGTCCATGAGAAACTCATCGATGTCCTACTCTATTGGTTGGATCTCGGGATGGACGGGTTCCGCTTCGACGTCCCCAGTCTGATCCCCTTGGATTTCCTGCTTGAAGCCAAGAAAGCGATGCGTCAAAAGAATCCCGATGTCTTCCTCTTAGGAGAAAGCGTCGATTCCAACTACATCGACTATCTCCGCTACCATGGCTACGGATGCCTCAGCGATTCCGAATGTTTCCAGGTGTTCGACGCCCTCTATGAATACGATACGCGAATCTCGTTCGCAGGCTTCCTGCGTCATGAGAACGATCTTGAAACCTTCCGTCAAGCCCTGAGGTCGCAGGAGCGGATCTATCCGATCGATTACGTCAAAGCACGCAACGTGGAGAACCACGACAACCACCGGATCCGCTACTATACCCAGGATTTCGCGAAATCACTCCAGTGGATCGCGTACTGTTTCTTCAGTAAAGGCATCGCCTTCATCCAGTACGGGATGGAAACGGGAACCGACCACTTGCCCGACCTTTTCGAAAAAGACCCGGTCGATTGGTCGAAACTCGATCCTGAAATCGTAGGATGGATCCAAGGTTTGGCCAAGATGAAGAAAGACCCGATCTTCGCCCAAAACAAAGGGTACAAGATCGTCAGCCACGTCGAAGACGTCCTGCATTTCGAATATGAGAACGATGAGAGGATCGTCGTCGGGATTCTGAATGTCGGCAATGTCTCCGGTGTCATGAACGTCTCCCTCCCCGACGGCATCTATCCTCACCTGATCACCTTAAAACCCATCCGCATCAACCACGGATCCATCGCTCTTAGCGACCGTCCGATCCTCTTCCAAGTCCCCAAAGAAAGAAAGTGAACCTATGCCAACCGTCATCTCGCTCCGTCAGGATGCAAGTATTCTTCGTGAAGCGATCCAATACATCGCCTCGAAATGGGCGAACCCCCAGAACCGTCAAGTCTATGTGGATTGCCTGACCCACACGTCCAATGCGAAGAACCCGCTCCCCCAATGGTATCTTCTCATGGAGGAGGATCGCATCATCGGATGCGCCGGCCTCATCACCAACGATTTCATCAGCCGTATGGATTTGTATCCCTGGGTGTGCGCGATGTACATCGAAGAAGATCGTCGCGGAAACAACTTCGGGGAGATCTTGATTCAAAAAGCGGTCGAAGACGCGCGGAGCGCGGGCTTCAACGAAGTGTACTTATGTACCGACCATGTGGGGTATTACGAACATTTCGGATTCGGTTTCGTCGGGATCGGTTATCATCCTTGGGGCGAAAGTTCGCGGATCTATTCGCTGAAAATCAAAGACTAGTGGAAAGAGCGCACCCGACGGTGCGCTCTTTTAGTCATCCTGTTTGGATTCATGAACCAAGTATGGTATAGATGGTGTAAGAAGGATCTTGAAAAGGAGAAACCAAGAAAAGATATGGAAAAGATAACGATCGAAACCCTCGTCCTGCTACCCGTCGAAAAAGTATGGGAAGCCTGGACGCAACCGAAACATATTACCCAATGGAACGCCGCATCCGAGGATTGGTGTTCGCCTTGGTCGAAGAACGATTTAACCGTCGGCGGGAAGTTCTCCAGCCGTATGGAAGCCCGCGATGGGAGCGCCGGCTTCGACTTCAGCGGGACATATACCAGAGTCGAACCTCGCCGCTTCCTGGCCTATACCTTGGACGATGACCGCACGGTCGAAGTGGTTTTCAATAATCTAGGGGATCGGACGCATGTCGTCGAGACCTTTGAAGCGGAAGAAGAGAACTCCATCGAACTTCAACGGTTCGGCTGGCAGTCGATCCTGGATAATTTTAAGAAACATTGCGAATCGGCGAACTTCGAATGAATGAAAGGCGGATCCAAGATTCGCTTTTTTCGTTGTATGTTCGATAACTCATTCTTTACGACACTCACCCGACGATGATAGAATGGATTCATCCAGGGGGAAACGAAATGGAAAGAAAAACGTTGCCTAGCGTCGTATCTGCCGGTCGAAGTTCATTGTTGTTCATGTTGGTGTTGACCGTGTTGAACCTTGCCTTCGCTTTCATGAATTCGAATGTCAGCTTCCCGTATTCTTCCTACTTCTCGATGTTTACGATTTATATCGGGTTTTTGTCGATCACCGTCTATGACAGTCTGGCTGTCGGGTTGATCTATGTGTTGATCGGCGTTTGCGTCCTGTCCGTCTTCTTGATTTCGTGGTTTTTCAGTAAGAAGAAAGTCCATTGGTTCATGATCGCCTTCATCCTTTATCTATTGGATACCGGATTCTTGGTCTGGATTTCACTAAGCGAAGGATTCGATCCCGCCTACTTGATCGACTATGCGATGCATGCCTGGCTGTTATACTCGCTCGGGGCGGCCTGGATCCAAGGCCGCAAGCTTAGGTATTGGGTAGAAGACGAAGACGGATTCACCGTTATCGAAGAAACGGATAACCTACAGTAAAAGAGACATCGCAACCGCGATGTCTCTTTCTTTATTCGATTTCCAGGATCTTGACTTCACCTTTTTCGAAGTGAAGGTTGATGTTTTGATAGGAATCGATCTCGATGGTCGGCCAGACGCTTTGTTTATCGCTGGAGAAGATCTGACGGATCGAACGGCTCGATCCAAGATACTTCGCCGGGAGATTGTCCAGACGGACCAGATGGTGTTTGGCATTGAAGACATCGGTGTTGGCGATGACCAGGATCATCTTCTTTTCCGCAAGATAGCCGAATCCTGCCGCCATGTCCCATGGGGCGCTAAAGCCTAAGGGATAGGTGGCGTCCTTATCCAAGAGCGCAGGGAGGATGTGCTGACGGATCGCATTGGCGTCCTGGATCAGGTTCATGAATTCCCAACGGTCGGGATGGAGATAATGGAAGGCAAAGCGATCGAAGAGCGCGAGTTTTCCGTAGAACGGATCCTTGGGGTCCAGCATTTCCGCTTCGTTGGGACGACAATCCAACCCGGTATTCATCGGTTGACGCTCGAACACTTCCTGACCCGAATTCAAGAACGGGATGGCGTTGGGGACGAACAGATTGAAGATCGTCAGCATCTTCGCCAAGGTTTCCCCGCCGTTACGTGCCGCCAAACGCGGCGTGTCGTGGGTTTCCCCACAGGCGAACAAGGGCGATTCCAAATTCATGGCGCCATAGACGAAACTATTGAACAGTCCGTCATAGACGCGCGGTTCACGCATGAACCCGTCGCCGATGATCATATTGTATCCCTTGGCCTTGGAGTCGGCGGCGTTGACGACATCCAACTCTTCGGCGATGAAAGTGAACTCAGGATTGATCTCACGGGCCTTCCGGATGATTTCGCTGACCAGTTCCAACGGCAAGGCATGACCCATGTCGATGCGTGCTCCGTCGATCCCGAACTGTTTCTGATAGAAGGGGATGATCCCGCTCAACATTTCCCATAAAGGCGTATTGGGTTGGGTGCCGGGATTGAAACTACTCTTGGCGACATCGAACAGGATGTAAGGTTCGAAGTGCCCCAGTTTATCCAGGAAAGGCTGGCTGCTTTCGGGATGGTCGAGATACATGCGGAAGTAGGTGACGTCGCTCCATGCGGGTTGCGGATCGTTGATGCAATCGGAGAACGCCGGGGCGATCGTCATCTTGAAGTATTCCTGGACCAAATCCAGGATTTCCTTCGTGTTGCCCTCGGACTTGTATTCCTTGATCATCTCGCGCCATTTCTTGGCGTCGATCTGCTTGGGGTTCTTACGGAACTTCCGGATATGGTGCAAAACTTCTTCGGAAGCGTAGATCTGAGGCGCATATTCCTTTTTCGCGGGAATCGCCGCCTTCAACCCCGGAACCATCGGGGAACGATAATCCGGCAGGTCGGCAAGGTCCAGCCAATAGAACCAATCCGGATGGTCGACAATCAAATCGGAATTGACCGAGTTGGTTCGCGGGATGATGTCGATGATGACCTTCATGCCCAAGATATGCGCCGCTTCGACGAATGCCTTGAACTCTTGTTCGACCGTCGTCGCATCGCCCGTGATCGGATCTTTCAATCCTTGGTCGAGGGCGTTGAAATTGGAGACGCCGTAGGGCGAACCCAGTTCGCCTTTTTTGTCTTTCAGCGAGTACTTCGCGATCGGAAGTAGATAAAGTACGTCGATGCCCATTTTCTTCAGATTGGGCAACAAAGCCAACGCCTTGATGAAGGTTCCCGTATCTTTCAATTTATAGAGATTCCGGTCCTCGAGGCTGCCGGTCCGGTCATGGTCGAAACTGCCGGATGCGCGGATCATCATCGAATAGACGCTCGATTTGCGGATCCAGTCCCCGTTCTTCAATTCTTCATCGATCGGACGTTGCGTATAGAAACTCTCGGAATAATCGATTTTCTTGTCCGCCCGGGCAAGGAAAACATCCCGGATGAGCGAATCATAGAAGTGATACGGATTCACCAAAACGTGACCGTCGTGGGTGGCGACCTTCTCTTCGCCCGTATAACCGAAATTATCCCAAAGGTCGGGAATCGCGTAATTGTAGACGCCTGGATTCTCTGCCGCTTGCTTGGCGATCGCCTTCGCAACTCTTTCCAAATTTTTCATAATCATCCTCCGTTTCCATTTTACCATAGGATGGATGAAATGATAACGGTTACAGCTTAACAACCATCGGGGGTAAGGGTGTTGCCAAAATGAAATCGATTACAATCGTGTTGTCTTGACAAATAAATGTAGGAATGAATTGTGAAAATGCCCTTGACTTAACATTTCCAAAGGTCTAACATGAAAGCGTATACAACATGTATACCCGTCTATAGGAGGACGAAATGAAAAAGCTGTTCGCAATCTTAGCAGTTGTTGCGATGGTGCTTGGTCTGACAGCGTGCGCGCCGAAAGAAACCGGACCGAAAACCATCAAAGTAGGGATCGCCATCTACAAGTTCGACGATACCTTCATGACGAATTATCGTAACGAAATGAAAGCTTATTTCGAAACGAAGAATTCGGACACCGTCAAGTATGAAGTCGAAGTTACCGATGGAAAGAACGACCAAGTTGCTCAAACCGAACAAATCGACAACTTCATCGCTCAAGACTATGATGTTCTGATCATCAACCTCGTTGATCTTACCGCTGCAAGTACGATCATCGCAAAAGTCAAAGCCGCGAAAATCCCCACCGTCTTCATCAACCGTCAACCGTCGGATGCCGACATGGCGACATGGGACAAAATCACCTACGTCGGTGCCAAAGCTGAAGATTCGGGCACTTACCAAGGCGAAATCATCGTTGACCTTTGGAAAGCCACCGGCTCGACAGTCGACAAAAACGGAGACAGCAAACTCCAATACGTTATGTTGATGGGACAAGCCATCCACCAGGATGCCGCCCTGCGTACCGAATACTCCATCAAAGCCGTTGAAGCCGCCGGTATCGTCGTCGATAAACTCTTCGAAGACCGTGGCGAATGGGACCGTGTAAAAGGCCAGGAAAAAATGGCTACCGCGATCACCCAGTTCGGCGATGCGATCGAAGTCGTCTTCGCGAACAACGATGACATGGCGCTCGGCGCGATCGAAGCGTTGGTTGCCGCCGGTATGACCGATGTTCCGGTTGTCGGCGTCGATGCGACCGCCCCTGCGTTGGATGCGATCAAAAACGGTACCTTGAAGGGTACGGTTCTGAACGATTCCGATGGACAGGCTCACACTTCCGTTGATTCCGCCATCAAACTGTTGAATGGCGAAGCCGTCGATGTTCTGCAATGGGTTCCGTACGTAAAAGTTACGCCGGAAAACTACGAAGACTTCATTAAGTAAGAAGATACAAGGGAATCCTGAAATCAAGTGTGGTTTCCACCACACTTGATTTTTTATCGATATGGAGAGGACAAACAACCATGGGCCAAGAAATCATTCTTGAGATGAACCACATCAGTAAAAGTTTTCCGGGTGTCAAAGCGTTGGACGATGTTTCTTTTCACGTGAGAAAAGGGACCGTGCATGCGTTGATGGGGGAAAACGGGGCAGGGAAGTCCACGTTAATGAAATGTCTCTTCGGGATCTATCTGCCGGATGATGGGGAAATCATCCTTGAAGGGAATAAAATGGATTTTCATAATCCGAAAGACGCATTGAATGCGGGGATTTCGATGATCCACCAAGAATTACAGCCGATTCCATACCGCAGTATCGCGGAGAATCTTTGGATCGGACGATATCCGATGATTAAAGTCGCAAATATTCCGGTGATGGTCGACGCGAAGAAGATGCGCGACATGTCGACGGACTTATTGAGCCGCGTTCGTTTGAACGCAAATCCGGATACGAAACTGAAAGATCTGTCGGTATCGCAGATCCAGTCGATCGAAATCGCGAAGGCGATTTCCTATAACGCAAAAATCATCATCATGGATGAACCGACATCTTCGCTGACCCAAGCCGAAGTCACCCAACTGTTTGAAATCATCAATGAATTACGCAACCAAGGGGTTTCGATCATCTATATCTCGCATAAGATGGAAGAAATCCTGCGCATTTCCGATGAAGTCACCATCATGCGTGATGGACGATATATCGGGACCTATCTCAGCAGCGAGTTGACGATGGATCTGATCATCACCAAGATGGTCGGACGCGAATTGACCAACCTGTATCCGCCCAAGACCAACGTACCGGGGGATGTGGTCTTCGAAGTGAAGAACTTCACCTCACCCAACCCGCGATCGTTCAAAGACGTCTCCTTCGATCTTCGCCGGGGTGAAATCCTGGGCATCGGGGGATTGGTCGGTGCGCAGAGGACGGAATTGGTCGAAGGGATCTTCGGCATCCGTGCCAGTTCGTTTGGTGAAGTGAAACTAAATGGGAAAACATTGAAAATCAATCATCCGCGCGATGCCATCCGAAAAGGGATCTCCCTCTTGACGGAAGATCGACGCGGTAGTGGAATCTTTGGCGTCCTCTCGGTCCGGGATAATGTCTCGGTCGCGAGTTTGGACGATTATGTCGATTTCCACATCAAGCTCAACAATCGCAAACTCAATGCCTTGGCGGAAGAAAACATCCATAAACTGAGTATCAAAACACCGAGCACGAAGACGAAAATCCAATCGCTCTCGGGTGGGAACCAGCAGAAAGTCATCATCTCGCGATGGTTGGCGAGGGATCCCGAAATCTTCATCCTTGACGAACCGACCCGAGGGATCGACGTCGGTGCCAAATACGAGATCTACAGTATCATGGTCAATCTGGCGAAAGCCGGCAAGAGCGTCATCATGATCAGTTCGGAAATGCCTGAACTGCTGGGGATGAGCGACCGGATCCTGGTCATGTGTGAAGGGAAGTTAAGCGGTATCGTCGAAGGGAAAGACGCCAACCAAGAGAAAATCATGGAATTGGCCACAAAGTACATGTAAGGAGCACCCCATGTCCACACGAAAAATGAAACTTAATTCGAGTAACATTAAGAATCGTATGATTGAAAACGCGATGTACATCATCCTCATCACGATGGTCATCGTCGTTACGATCCTGCGTCCGAAGTTCCTGTCGCTTGGGAACTTCCAGAACATCCTCATGAATTCATCCGTACGCCTAATCATCGCCCTCGGGGTCAGCGGTGCGCTGATCACCCGCGGTACCGATCTTTCCGCCGGTCGGATCGTCGGGGTCGGGGCGGTCATCGCCGGAACCCTGTTACAACGTCCGGACTATGCGGCGAAGTTCTTCCCGAATTTCCCCGACACGCCGGTATGGATGATCCTGTTATTGGCGATGGTCGTGACGATGTTGATCGGCTTGATCAACGGTTTGGTGATCGCCTACCTGCATGTGCCTCCGTTCATCGCGACCTTGGGGATGCAGAGTATCGTCTATGGCTTCGCACAAGTCTATACCCGCAACGAACCGATCGGCGGGTTGAAGGTCGAATTGACAGGCATTGCGACGGGACGGGTGTTTGGAATCCCCAACCTCGCCATCATCGCCTTGATCGTCATCGCCTTCATGTGGTTCATCCTCAACATGACGAAATTCGGTAAATACATCTATGCGATCGGGGGGAACGAAGTCGCCGCGGAAGTCGCGGGCGTCAACGTCACCTTCACCAAGATCCGTGTCTATGCCTTGGCGGGTTTGCTTTATGGTTTGGCCGGTGTTCTGATGGCCGCCAAGAGCGGCGGAGCGACGGCGAACTACGGCATCGGGTATGAATTGGAAGCCATCGCGGCATGTACGATCGGCGGCGTCTCCACGGCCGGCGGCGTCGGTACGATCGGCGGCATCGTCTCCGGGGTCTTGATCTTCGAACTCCTGAAAACCGCCCTACAATTCTTGGGCGTCACCCCCGACTTACAGTACGTGGCGATCGGCTTGGTCATCGTGGCCGCGGTCGCGATCGACATCCGCAAATACCTCGCGAAAAAATAATCCTTCATCAGACGGCGTCATGCCGTCTTTTCTTTTGAATTCATTGGATTTCGTTTGTCTTTTGGGTGGGGGTTTGTTAAACTGAATACGGAATTTGAGGACACTATGAAACTGAACCGACGACTATCCATCCTGATATTGACCGCGGCGCTTGCCGTTTTGGTCATCGGATGCACCCTGACTTCTGCCAAGACCTGCGTACCCGACGGTACGAAGGTTTGTTTCGACAAAACCAATCAAACCTATCGGATCGAAGACGGGGCGAAAATCGTCGTCGAAGTGCCGACGAAAGAATATGGCGACCGATTGGTCGAGCGTTTCAACGCCACCCATGCGGAGACATCCGAACTCCTTTCCTATGTGGTAGGGAATGCGTCAAGCGACATTACACCGGATCTTCGATTCATGACGCAGAACGAAGCGGCCTTGAACTACGCTTCGTTGATGGTCTTGGATGAATCGATGAACGATCTCCTTTCAAATAACCTACAATGGGACAAATCCGAAGAAGTGAACCTCGAGGGACTCCGCTTCGTGCCGATGTCCGCGACCGGATTCACCTTCGTCTATGATGAAACCGTACTGACCAACCTTGGCGTCAGCCTTGAGGATGTCGATGCGGACGGACTTCCCGATGCGATCGATGCCGTGGATGAAATCACGGCGGTCGCTGCGAAATATCTCGCCCAAGACGCCAAAAGAACCTATACTTCCGTTTTCCCCCTGGCCTTCAACGAAGCCCTTTCCTTCTACCCTTTCCTTACGGCGGGGGGTTGGCGGATCTTCCCTGAAGACATCGCGACCGAACCCGGATTCGAAACCCCCGAGTTCCTTGAAGCCCTCACATTGATCGAAAAACTCGGCGCCTCGACGATCGTCGCCCAGCGTCCGGTCGATCCCGTGAAGTTGGTTTGGCAATTCGACCAAGTCCTTTCGGGAAAAGAATTCCTCTTCAGTCTGGCGAGTGAATGGATGTATGTGGAAGCCTATGAAAACCGTACCAAACACAACGTCCGCTACGCACGATTCCCGGCCATGGAGGATCAAATATTAACGCCCTTGGTGAGTGTGGAAGGGTATGTGATCCAAACCACGGCCTTCCCTTCGGCAGCCCATGAAGTCTTGCGGGTGATCCGTGAAGTGGAATCCTTGAATGTTTTTGCGGCGACGGTGAAGAAGACCCTGCTTGTCCATCCTTCATTGGTCGACCAAGTGACCTATCCTGATGTCAAGCAACAAGAACTGGCGAAAGCCTATGTCCATTCCCGGAGTTTCCCTCTGATCGCGCTGGAGGGCAACCCCAAAGTGCTTGGGTTCACCATGTATCGTCAAATGGCGATCCTTCCTGTATTGAAACGTCTGTTTCTACAGGAAATCACGGCTGAACAAGCCCAAAAAGAAATCGTACTTCTATCCATCGACTGGATTTCAGCCAATCGTGGATATCCCGCGGAGGTGATCAAAACGAATGAGTAAAAACGAGAAAATATTGATTTTCGTCAACGCCAGCTATGTCTTGGCGGCGACCATGGCGGCGGTGTTCGTCAACGTCTATTTGTATGTCTTCACGAAGTCGTTGGAAACCATGACGGCTTATTCGATGATCCGTTTCGGACTCTTTCCGATCGGATTCTACTTCGGAGGCATGCTTTCACGCAAACTGAAACTTTCCGGTTCCATCGCGACCGGTCTTTCCATCATCATCCTTGGGATGTGTTATCTTCTCTTCATGAACGAAGCCATCGCCCAGAACACCTTGTTGGTATTCGCGGTCGCCCTGTTTTTCGGGATCGGTGAAGGGATCTACTGGTGCAGCATCGTCGTTCTTAACCTTCTCTCCTCGACCAAGGAGTCCCGTGCCAGATATCTTTCGCTGATGGGCGTGATGAACTCCGTCTCCAGTATCATCGCCCCTCTGGCCGCCAACTGGATCATCGTCAATTCGATCTCCGACGTCGCCGGTTACCTCCGTATTTTCCAGGTGGTCATCTTCATCTATGCGATCACCGCGGTCCTGTCGCTCAATGTCGGCGTCGTGACACCCAAGGCCAAGTACACCCTCAAAGACAAATTCAACCTCAAGAAAGATCCGCAATGGACCTATGTCATGACCTCACATTTCCTCTTCGGATTCCGTGAAAGCGCGACGTTGGTTCTTGCCGGCTTGCTGGTATACAACGCGACCGGAGGCAAAGGCGGACTCTATTCCCAACTCTTGGCGATTTTCGCCGTCATCAGTATCCTGACCTTCTATCTGGCGGGCAAAGTGATCAGCCGTAAGAACCGTATGAAATCCTATCGTTACGCTTCTTTTCTGGTCTTCACCAGCACCGTCGTCCTGGTACTTGTCCCCAACTTGTACGGGGCGATCTATTATGGATTGATGAACGCCATCGCGACGCCGTTCTACGCCAACCCCTTCTCCATCATCATGATGAACGCCATGCAGGACTACGTGAAAAACGAAAGCATCCTGGGTCGCACGATCGTCAAGGAAGTCGCGATCAACGCCGGACGGGTCATGGGCATGGGATTAATCCTGCTCTTCTCGCTCTTCCTGCCCAAAGACCTGTTTCTGCCGGTCGCCGTCATCACCGCATCGACGTTCGCCCTGATCCTGACCGGATATGCTACAATATATCACAACAAGCGCGATCTAATTAAAGCGCAAACGAGGGTGAACGGATGATGGAATACCAGTGGGGTACGATCCTGAAAAACGAATTCAAGCAACCGTATTTCCAACAACTGGCCGCTTTTTTAAAACATGAATATGCTGAAAAAACGATCTACCCGGCGCGGGAGAGCGTTTTTTCCTGTTTCGGCTATTTCGACCTTCCCGACCTGAAAGTCGTCCTGCTCGGACAAGACCCCTATCACCAACCCCGCCAAGCCCATGGTTGCTGCTTCTCGGTCCTCCCCGGCACACCCTTCCCCCCCAGCCTTCAAAACATCTTCAAAGAACTCGCTTCCGACCTGAACCTGCCGATCCCGAAAAGCGGATGCCTGATCCCTTGGGCGAAACAAGGGGTATTGTTGCTGAACACCTTGCTGACGGTCGAAGAAGGCAAGCCGCTTTCCCACAAAGACAAAGGCTGGGAAGTATTCACCGACCATATCCTTGAGATCTGTAATCAACATCCCGATCCCATCATATTCATTCTCTGGGGCAAGAATGCGCAAGAGAAAGCGAAGGTCATCACCAATCCCAGGCATTATCTTCTCCGCTCTCCCCACCCCTCCCCCCTGTCCGCGTATAACGGGTTTTTCGGAAGCAAACCGTTCTCAAAGACCAATGAATTCCTCATACAATCCAAGAGAACCCCGATTGATTGGAGGATCGACTGATGTTTGAAACCATCCACGAATTCATCGACTATACCACCCGAAGGATGTCGTCGGGAAGATTCGGATTGAGTCGGCTCAACGATGCGTTGGTCGAACTCGGACAACCCCAGTTCGCCGTACCATGCGTTCATATCGCAGGGACCAACGGGAAGGGAAGTACGACCAATTTCCTAAGAAGCGTACTCCAGGAAGCGGGATACCGGGTCGGGAGTTTCACATCGCCCCACCTTGAAGTCCACAACGACCGGATCCGGATCAACGACATCTTCATCACCGATGAGAAACTCCTGGAATATGGCAACCGCTTTTATCCCGTGATCGAGAAGTACGGGCTGACGATGTTTGAGATCGACATGTTGCTGGCGGCGACATACTTCAAAGAAGAAGCGGTCGACATCGCGCTCTATGAAGTCGGCTTGGGCGGACGGTTGGACGCCACCAACCTCATCCTCCCCCAACTCGCCCTGATCACCAACATCGGGATGGACCATATGGACTATCTCGGCGATACGCTGGAATTGATCGCCGGTGAAAAAGCCGGCATCATCAAGAACCATGTCCCTGTGATCACAGGTGAGAAGAAGGAAGAGTGTTTGAACGTCTTCCGTCGCGTCTGCGAAGAAAAGCAGAGCGAACTGTTACTGACCACGGAGGCCACCCTGATCACCCATGATCAATCCTCGGTCACTTTCGACTATCGCGGTTACCGCATCCATCTGAAAGGACCCGCCCTCTATCAAATCAGCAACGCCTCCCTGGCGATCGACGCGCTGTTGTATCTGCGTAATCATCTCGATTGGGATATATCCGATGAGTCGATCAAGAACGGACTGGAAAACGCGGTATGGAAGGGACGATTCGAAGTCGTCCATACGAACCCAACGATCGTCTTGGACGGTGCGCATAACGAACACGGGGTCGATGCGATTCTATCCAGCATCCGATCCCTCCCGCAACCGGTCGTCGTGGTGTTTACCGCGCTGAAAGACAAGAAAGCCAAAGGAATGTTGGAGAAACTCCTCGGCGTTTGTGATAGAATCATAGTGACGGAATTCCAGTACTATCGTGGTGCGAAAGCCGTCGATCTTGCGGACGGTCTACCGGTCGAAGTCATTCCGAATCCCCTGGAAGCCCTGCGTGAAGGATTGCGCGGCGTTTCCACCGGAAGTCTTCTGATCACCGGATCCCTCTATTTTATTTCCGATGTCCGCAACCACTATCTTGACGAAATTCTAGAAAGGCGATCCCCATGAGCGAATTTTTCGATTCCATCCTGAGTTTGTCCGTCGTCGTCCAAGTGCTGGCGGTCGTCGCGATCCTGGTCCTTGGATTTCTGACGTTCAAATTCTTCCCACTGAAACTTGAAATCCGTTCCATCACCTTCACGGCGTTGATGGTCATGCTTTCCGTCATCCTTTCGATCATCTCCCTGATGGTCCCGATGTTCGGCTATCCCAGCCTGAAGATCGGATTTTCCCAATTGCCTTTGATGATGATCGGGTTGTTTCTCGGACCGTCCTGGGCGTTTCTCGCCGGATTGATGGAAGATGTCCTTGAACTTCTGACCATGCCGGTCGGATTCCCGTTCTTCGGGTTCACACTCAACAAGATCCTGGTCGCGATGTTGCCGGCATTATGGATGCTGATCCCGAAGACGAAGATCAAACAATTCAAGTACCTGCCGCATGTGTTGTTGGGTGGGTTCTATCTTCTTGCGATGGCGTTCACCTTCAACATCGACGAAGTGAAGGTCGGTCAAGAGATCATGGAGATCACCATGGTGACGAAGATCGGAATCTTCGTCCTCAGTACGATCCTCTTCGCCTTCATGATCGTCATGCTGAACCTCATCACGAACTACTTCAAAACCAAGAACTTCCGTTTCGCATTGACGGATTGGGTCATCGCGGTTCTGCTGGTCGAATTCGTCGTCAACCTTCTCTTAACCCCGCTCTGGCTTCAAACCATGTACGGGATCCCGTTTTGGTTCAGCGTCGCCCCCCGTTTGGTCAAAGGGACGGTGATGATCCAACTCAATATCGTGCTTGGCTATTTCATTGTAAGTACGATTGAACGATTAATTGAACGAAGACGGAACTAAGTTCCGTTTTTTTTATATCGTCCGTTGGATAAGTGCCGATATTGAGGTAAAATCGCAAGAAAGTGCAAAACTCGATTTCGTTCAAAAACGAAAATGGAGTATAATAAAACTATAATGAAAAGGGGACAAACATAATATGCGCCAACATTCGATGGTGGCCATGATCCTTGCCGGCGGGCGCGGATCACGGTTGCTGGAGCTTACCAACAAAGTCGCGAAACCCGCTGTCTATTTCGGAGGGAAGTATCGCATCATCGACTTTCCGCTCAGTAATTGCGCGAATTCAGACATCAATATCGTCGGGGTGTTAACCCAATACGAATCGGTGCTTTTAAATTCGTATGTCACGCAAGACCAACGCTGGGGTTTGGATGCGAAAGATTCAGGAATCTTCGTTTTGCCTCCGCGTGAAAAGAGCGAAGGCTTCGGATTGTACCGCGGGACGGCGGATGCGATCACGCAGAACATCGACTTCCTCGACCAGTACGACCCCGAATATGTCTTGATCTTGTCGGGCGACCATATCTACAAGATGGATTACGACAAGATGCTGAGCGACCACAAGAAGAACAATGCGGACGTTACGATCGCAGTGCTTGAGGTTCCGTTGAAAGAGGCGTCGCGCTTTGGGATCATGAACGCGGATGAAACCGGGCGGATCGTCGAATTCGAAGAAAAACCGAAACAACCCAAGAGCAACCTGGCATCCATGGGGGTCTACATCTTCAATTGGAAACTACTGAGGAAGATGCTTGTCGACGATGTCAAAGCGGAGAAATCCAGCCACGATTTCGGGAAGGACATCATCCCCGGCGCATTGAACTCCGGAAAGAGGTTGTTCACGCACCGTTTCAAAGGCTATTGGAAAGATGTCGGCACCATCGACAGCCTTTGGGAAGCCAACATGGATTTGATCTACCGTAGCAGCGAGTTGGATCTCTCCGATCCTTCGTGGAAAATCTATACCGAAGACATCACTTTGCCTTCGCAGTATATCGGACGCAATGCGACCGTGAAGAACGCCTACATCAACCAAGGCTGCATCGTGGACGGGCATGTGGAAAACTCCGTGCTCTTCACCAGCTGCGTGGTTGAAGAAGGGGCGAAAGTCATCGATTCCGTCTTGATGCCGGGGGCGATCGTGCGCAAAGGCGCGGTGGTTCAACGGGTCATCGTCGCAGACGATGTCGAGATTAAAGAAAACGCCAAGGTCGGGAAACCTGGCGACGGTGAGATCGAACTGATCCACCGGAATGTCCACGCGTAAGGAGGAGGCCACACCATGTGCAACGCATTAGGAATCATCAACTACGATGACGCATCCGCATATGTCGAAGGGCTGCAGGACTATCGTCCGATGCCTTCGGTGTCGTTTCTCGGCCGTTACCGCCTGATCGACTTCGCGCTTTCCAATATGACCAATTCGGGCATCAAGCATGTCCAAGTCTATGTCAAATCGAAACCGCGTTCCGTGTTCGAACATCTCGGGACGGGTCGTCAGTACAACATCAATTCAAAGCGCGGCAAATTGCATTTGCTAAGCGGGGAAGAACCCATCCATTCCGAAATCTACAACCACGACATCACGGCGTTCACGCAGAACATGCAGTTCATCGAAGAAGCGAAGTACCCGTATGTGGTCATCGCCCCGAGTTTCATGGTCACCAAGATCGACTTCAACGACGTCATGGCCGCGCATTTGGAATCGGGAGCCGACATCACCGTCGCCTACAAGACCATCGACAATGCGAAGGAAGCCTTCATCGGGATCAACACCTTGACCTTGGATCGTGACAAACGGATCGTCAAGTTCGAAAAGAACCAAGGGAAGTTCAAAAACCGTCATGTTTCATTACGTATGTATATCATGAGAAAAAACCTCTTCATCGACTTGGTGAAATTGGCACAGAAGACCAGTTCGATGTATACCCTCTCCGACATCATCGGGGACAATCTGAATACGTTGAACATCGTCGGATACAACCACAAAGGCTATGTCGCCTGCATCAACAATCTTGACCAATACTTCAAGGCCAACATGGAACTGATCTGCAGGGACAAGGCGAGCGAACTCTTCGATCCCAAGTGGCCGTTCCATACCCGCACCAACGACTCTTGTCCGACCCAATATTCACCTTTGGCGGATGTGAAGTTCTCGACCATCGCCAACGGATGTTTCATCGAAGGCGAAGTACGGAATTCGGTCCTTGGACGCGGCGTCGTCGTGAAACCGGGTGCGGTCGTTGAAAACTGCATCGTCCTGCCGGGCGCTTTCATCGGTGAAAACGCACGCTTGAAGTATTGCATCGTCGACAAGAACGCCAAGATCATGCATGTGAAGGAACTCTTGGGAACACCCGAAGATTTGATCTACGTCAAACGTCGGGACACCCTGTGAGGTTGATATGAAAAAGATCCTGTTCGCCGCATCGGAGGGTTTACCCTTCGTCAAAACCGGCGGTTTGGCGGATGTGGTCGGCAGTTTGCCTCAAGAACTGAGTGCGATCGGTTTCGACGTCTCGGTCATCATTCCTTTGTATCTGAAAACCGCACGCACCCAACACCACACCCTGACCAAGATCGCAACCTATCCGGTCGTCGTCGGAAGTCTGAACACCGTGGCGACCTTGTATTCCCGTCCCGTGGGCGATGTCACCTACTATTTGGTTGAACACGCGGGTTATTTCGAACGCGAAGGATACTATGGCTATCCGGACGACGGCGAACGCTTCGCCTTCTTCCAACATGCGATCCTGCGTGCCATCGAGGAAAAGCATATTTCGGCGGATGTCCTGCAATGCCACGACTGGCATACCGGCTTCCTACCGCTCTTATGCAAAACCGTCTATCTCCATCGCATTCCCCAACCTTTGACCCTCTATACGATCCACAACCTGGCTTTCCAAGGGAATTTCCCCTATGGACTACTGGAAAGTTGCGTCGGCGTTTCCAACCAGATGTATTTCGACGGGACGCTCCGTTTCCATGAAGGCATGGTTTCCTTCATGAAAGCCGGCATCCTGTATGCGGATGCGGTCACGACCGTTTCCGAAACCTATGCCCATGAAATCCTGACTTCGGATTTCGGCGAGCACATGGAAGACGTCCTGCGCATGCGCAAGAAGGATCTATATGGCATCGTCAACGGAATCGATGTGAAGTCATGGAACCCGACGGTCGACACGGCCTTGGCGAAATCCTTCGACACCCGCACGGTTGAAAAAGGGAAAGCCGCCAACAAAGCCGCCATCCAAGCCGAACTCGGACTACGCCAAGACCCCGGTGTGATGCTGGTGGCGATGGTCAGCCGCTTGACGCCGCAGAAAGGGATCCAGATTCTAATGGAGACCATGCACGAAATCATGGGATGGGACATGCAACTGATCATCCTGGGTACCGGCGACAATTGGACCGAGAATGAACTGCGCCAGATTGAATACCGTTATCCCCGCCGTGCCGTCTTCTATTGCGGCTACCACGAAGAACTCGCCCATCGCATCTATGCGGGGGCCGACATGTTGCTGATGCCGTCGGCGTTCGAGCCGTGCGGGATTTCGCAGTTGATCGCCATGCATTACGGAACCCTTCCCCTGGTTCGTGAAACCGGCGGATTGAAGGATACGGTCGAACCCTACAACGAATTCACAACCAAAGGTACCGGCTTTACCTTCACCAACTTCAACCGTGAAGACTTCAAGCACATCCTCAAATACGCCTTGGATACCTATTACCGCAATCCCGAGAACTGGAAGAAACTGGTGAAACAGGCGATGAAGAAAGATGTTTCCTGGAGTAAGTCGGCGAAGGAATATGCGCGGTTGATCGAGAAGAAATCGAAGTAGACGAAGCGTCGCAAGACGCTTTTTTGTTGGTAAATCCGGAAAGAATCAGGCTTTCCACCCTTTCAAATGAACGCTTTTATGAAGATTTCGGTCAAATTCCCAAGATTGCAAAGCGACTCGAAAAAGGTTGAAAATGAAAGCGCTTAATATGTGAATCCACTAACATACAAGCATAAAAACATTGTTTCAAGGTGGTGGAAATGCTATAATCTGAGTGACTACAAGGAGGATGTAGATATGGCAAAACAGACAGTGCGCGACCTCGATGTACGAGGAAAACGCGTCATCGTTCGTGTCGATTTTAACGTTCCGATCAAAGAAGGCAAAATCAAAGACGATAATCGTATCGTACAGGCGCTGCCGACCATCAACTATTTGGTTGAACAGGGGGCACGCATCATTTTGATGTCGCATTTAGGCAAGGTGGATCATAAGGACCCCGAAGTCACTGCGGCGGATAAGGCCAAGAACAACATGGCGCCGGTCGCGGCGAAGTTGGCTGAAAAAGTCAGCACCAAGGTTTCGTTCTGTGCCGAAACTCGCGGAGCGGTGCTCGAAGCCGCCGTCGCTGCGTTGAACGACGGGGAAATCCTGTTGGTTCAGAACACGCGATATGAAAAAGGCGAAAGCAAGAACGACCCCGAACTCAGTAAATACTGGGCTTCATTGGGCGATTTGTTTGTGACGGATGCTTTCGGATCCGTTCATCGCGCCCATTCCTCGACGGTCGGGATCGCGGAAGTCCTACCCTCGGCCTTGGGTTTCCTGGTAGAAAAAGAAGTCGATATGCTGGGCAAAGCCGTCTATGAACCGGCTCGTCCGTTTGTTGCGATATTGGGCGGGGCGAAAGTTTCCGACAAGATCGCGGTCATCGAAAACCTGCTGAACATCGCCGACAAGGTGTTGATCGGCGGCGGGATGGCGTATACCTTCTTGAAAGCGGAAGGCAAGGAAATCGGAAAATCGTTGCTGGAAGCCGATCGTTTAGATTTGGCGAAAGAATTCCTGGAACGCGGAAAAGGGAAACTGGTTCTTCCGGTCGACCACATCGTAGCCAGTGCGTTCGCTGAAGATGCGGATACGAAAGTCGTCGACAACGACCACATCCCGGCCGATTACATGGGCTTGGATATCGGTCCGAAATCGATCGAACTCTTCAAGAATGAATTATTGGGAGCGAGAACCGTCGTTTGGAACGGACCGATGGGCGTCTTCGAAATGAAGCCGTTCGCCGCCGGTACCTTGGAAGTCTGCAAAGCGATTTCCGAACTGCCGGGTGCGATGACCGTCATCGGCGGCGGGGATTCCGCGGCCGCAGCGATCCAACTCGGATTCAAAGATAAATTCAGCCACATTTCCACCGGAGGCGGCGCTTCCCTGGAATTCATGGAAGGCAAGGAATTGCCGGGTATCACCATCATCCAGGAGAAGAAATAATGCGTAAACCGATCATCGTTGGGAATTGGAAAATGAACAAGACCATCGCCGAAGCTGTCGCTTTCGTCGATGCAATCGAACCTTTATTGCATCATGATGCCGACTTCGGCGTCGGCGTACCGTTTCTTACCTTGGAGAAATCCGTCGCGCATGCGAATCATCTCTTGATCGCCGCACAGAACGTCCATTTCGAAGACAGCGGCGCCTTCACCGGCGAAGTCAGCGTCGGGATGTTGAAGGAAGTCGGCGTCAAGTGGTGCATCATCGGGCACTCCGAACGTCGCACCTACTTCGGCGAAACGGATGCCACCGTGAATAAGAAAGCCTTGAAACTGGTCGCGAACCAGATCACGCCGATCATCTGCGTCGGCGAAACGTTGGCTCAATTCGAAGCCGGCGAGACGGAATCCGTCGTTCGCACACAGACCGCGGCCGCTCTGAACGGCTTGGCCGGCGACGATGTCGCCAATCTGGTCATCGCCTACGAACCGGTTTGGGCGATCGGAACCGGCAAGAACGCCACCAAGGAAATCGCACAGGATACCTGCGCGATCGTCCGTGATGAAGTGAAGAAGAATTTCGGACCCGAAGTCGCCGATAAAGTACGCATCCAATACGGCGGATCGGTCAAACCCGAAAACATCCGTGAATACATGGCGGAAGCCGACATCGACGGAGCCCTCATCGGAGGCGCATCCTTGAAAGTCGACTCGTTCAAAGCCATCATCGACGCTCTGAAAGCGTAATTCCAGGAGGATAAACACATGTCGATCATTATTGATGTCTACGCACGTGAAGTCATCGACTCGCGCGGCAACCCCACCATCGAAGTAGAAGTCACCACCGATTCCGGTGCGTTCGGTCGCGCCATCGTTCCCAGCGGAGCTTCCACCGGCGAACGCGAAGCCCTTGAACTGCGTGACGGCGATAAGAGCCGTTACTTAGGCAAAGGCGTTGAAAAAGCGGTTTCCAATGTCAACGACATCATCGCGGACGCGGTCGTCGGTATGGACGTCACCGATCAGAACGGCATCGACAAACTGATGATCGAACTCGACGGTACGCATGACAAATCCCGGTTGGGCGCCAATGCGATCCTCGGCGTTTCGATGGCATCCGCACGCGCGGCGGCCGACTACTACAATATGCCGTTATACAAATACCTGGGCGGATTCAATGGAAAAACCTTGCCGGTCCCGATGATGAACGTCATCAACGGCGGGGCGCACTCCGATGCGGCCATCGACTTTCAAGAATACATGATCATGCCGATCGGCGCGCCTTCCTTGAAGGAAGCGCTGCGCATGGGTGCGGAAACCTTCCATGCCTTGAAGAAAGTCTTGAAGGCCAAAGGCCAAGCGACTTCCGTCGGGGATGAAGGCGGCTTCGCCCCCAACTTGGGAAACAACGAAGAACCTCTGCAAGTCATCGTCGAAGCCATCGTCGCCGCCGGTTATGTACCGGGTAAAGACATCGCCTTGGCGATGGATCCGGCAGCCAGCGAATTCTATGATGATGAAAAGAAAGTCTATTTCTGGAAGAAGAGCACCAAGCAAACCTTGAGTTCCAAAGAAATGGTCGACTACTACGAATATCTCTGCGGCAAGTACCCGATCGTATCCATCGAAGACGGCTTGGCCGAATCCGATTGGGACGGATGGAAGCTGATGACCGAACGTTTGGGCAAGAAAATCCAAATCGTCGGGGACGACCTCTTCGTCACCAACCCGGCCATCTTGGCGGAAGGCATCGAAAAAGGCATCGCCAACTCGATCCTGATCAAAGTCAACCAAATCGGTACCTTGACGGAAACCTTCGACGCGATGGAAATGGCTAAGCGTAACAACTATACGACCGTCGTCTCCCACCGTTCGGGTGAATCCGAAGATACGACCATCGCGGACATCGCGGTCGCCTTCAATGCCGGACAAATCAAGACCGGTTCCATGAGCCGTACCGACCGGATCGCGAAATACAACCAATTGCTTCGTATCGAAGACGAATTGGCGGATGTCGCGGTATTCCCGGGCAAATCCTGCTTCTTCAACGTTAAGTAACACCAAACACCCCTTCCCAAACGGAAGGGGTGTTTTCCTTGTGATGTGTCTTGGATAAAACGATTATTGATCGCTACGTTTCCACCTCTCACAAAAATCCGTTAAAAACAAGGGGATGTGAAAATGCGCTTGTTGTTTTTTGAATGGTTATCTGATAAAATGTATAGGCAAACTGTAAAGGAGGATTCCGATGCTTGATATCGTACTGATGGTGGTCGCCGTCCTACTGATTCTATTATCACTTCTTCAAAGCGGCAAGTCCGACGGCATCAGCAGTGCCTTCTCCGGAAGCGGCGGGTTGAACCTGTTCGCGAACGTGAAAGAACGGGGTCCGGAAAAGACGATTTCCCGGTTAACCTTGGTTCTGGGGATCGCATTCTTTGTCCTGGTGATTTTAGTAAGAATCGTATAAAATCGGCCGCACAGGCCTTTTTTATTATACAATGTGGAAGGAGGCATACAATGGACCTCAAAACAAGATTGATTGAAAAACTGGAGGAGAACGGACAACGTTACTATCCTCTGACCCAATGGGCTGAACTGTTGGGCTTAACAAAACAAGACGAACTCGAGCGTTTTTTTCAGACTGTGCGTGAATTGGAAGAAGAAGGGGTGCTGACGATGACCCGCAACGACAAAGTGATCCTGACCAAGGATGCGGGGTGGAAGACCGGCGTCCTCAGTATCAACGCGAAGGGGTTCGGGTTCGTGGATCTGGAAGAAGGATCCATCTATATCCATTCCTCAGGGTTGAAGGATGCGATGCATCAGGATACCGTGTTGGTGAAACCGAAAACCTATAACGACGGAAGCAGCGAAGGCATCGTCGTGAAAGTCATCGAGCGTGCGGTGACGCAGGTCGTCGTCGAAACGATCAGGGTCGACGGAAAACTCGACTACGTCGTCAACGACCCCCGCATCCGCCAGAAAGTCGTCTTTACCCAAAGCGACCTGTCCCGTGTGACCGAAGGCGTGATTCTGGTCGCGAAGATCGTCGGCTACGGCGACCCGCTGACCATTAAACTCGATAAAATCCTCGGCTACAAGAACGAACCCGGGATGGATGTGTTGACGGTGTTGGCGGAGTATGGCATCGAACCGAAGTTTCCGCAGGAAGTCATGGACCAAGTCGAGAAGATCCCGATGGAAGTCCGTGAAGAAGATAAAAAAGGAAGAAGGGACTATACCGACCGGATCGTCGTCACGATCGACGGGGAAGACGCCAAGGACCTGGACGACGCCATCAGCCTCAAGAAGGTCGGCGACAAGTATCATCTGCAAGTCCATATCGCGGACGTCAGCCATTATGTCCGTGCCTATACCCCGATCGACAAGGAAGCGGAACACCGCACCACCTCCGTCTATGTGGTCGACCGCGTCGTCCCGATGCTTCCTCAAGCGCTGTCCAACGGCGTATGTTCGCTTCATCCCGACGTACTGCGTCTTACCTTGACTTGCGACATGGTCGTGAATTCAAACGGAAGCGTGGACACCTACGAAATCGTCCCGTCGTTCATCAAGTCGAACTATCGCATGACCTACAGTAACGTTAATAAAATCCTCGATCACGACCCGCAAGTCACCAAACAATACGAAGAAGTCAAAGACTTGTTCTTTCTGATGAAGGAAGCGGCCGATGCCATACGTACTCGACGCGAAGGGATGGGATCGATCAACTTCGAAACCGTCGAATCGAAATTCAAGGTCGACGAGAACGGCAAGGTGCTTTCGATTTCGGCACGTAAACAGGACAATGCGGAATTGATCATCGAAGATTTCATGGTCTTGGCCAACGAAACCGTGGCTAGACATATGAAGTGGTTGGAGATCCCTTCGTTGTATCGCGTCCATGAAATCCCTGATAAGGTAAAGTTGCAGGAATTCTCGAAGATTTTGATGCCGTTTGGGGAAAAGCTCAGAGGCGATCTCTCGCACATCCAACCCGGGGTCCTTCAGAAACTTCTGACCAAGTTCGAAGGCCGTCCGGAGTTCCATGTCATCTCGACGGTGTTACTCAGAAGCATGCAGAAGGCGAAATACGACCCCAAATGCATCGGCCATTTCGGTTTGGCCTTGAAGGAATACCTTCACTTCACTTCGCCGATCCGTCGTTATCCCGATTTGATCGTCCATCGGATGTTGCGGAAATACCACTTCAACCTTCCGGATGAAAACGCACGGATCGAGGATGAAAAGGGCATGCAGACCTATGCGCTTGAAACGTCCTTCGGCGAGCGGAATGCGGTGGAAGCGGAACGTGAAGTCGAAAACATGAAGAAAGCCGAGTTCATGATGGACCATATCGGCGAGATCCATTGGGGGATCATCAGTGCGGTGACCCGTTTCGGATTCTTCGTCTCGCTTGAAAACACGGTCGAAGGCTTGGTCCATATCCAGAATCTGACCGACGACTATTACGAGTTCGATGCAAGGCTCCATAGTCTACGCGGAAGCCGGACCCATCGTACGTTCATCCTGGGACAGAAACTTAAAATCAAAGTCTCCGGGGCAAGTAAGGAGAAGAAGACCGTGGATTTCCTTCTTGCGGAGGAAGTCAAACGTAAATCCACGGTGCCTGCGCATAAAGGGGGAGTGGCAAGTGGCCGTAAAAACCGTATCCGTTAATCGGAAAGCGACCCATGATTACTATATCGTCGAGAAATATGAAGCCGGGATGGTCCTGTACGGGACGGAAATCAAATCCATCCGTAAAGGGTCGGTCCAGTTCAAGGATGCCTACATCGAGTTCAAAGACGGCGAGGCGTTCGTGAGGGAGATGTATATCGCCCAATATGAATTCGGAAATCGTTTCAACCATGAAGAGACACGCGACCGTAAACTGTTGATGCATAAGGCGGAGATCGCCAAGTTGCAGAAGAAAGTCAAACTCAAAGGATTCACCGTCATCCCGCTTCAGATGTATCTAAAGGATGGTCGGGCGAAACTGGAGATCGCATTGGCGGAAGGGAAGGATGTCCATGATAAACGGGAAGCCTCCAAAGAACGCGATGCGAAACGCGAGATCGATAAAGTGCTGAAGAATCAACGCTAAAAGGGACGTGTTCCCTTTTTTTTGTGGGGGAATCGCGGACTAAATAAGGTATACTGAAATTACGAAAATCATGGGAGGGGACGATGAAAAAAATCTGGATGACAAGCTTACTTTTCATGTTCGGCGGATGTTCGCAATTGGAATCCTTGACGACCGAACTGACGCCGACCCGTTTCCTCGAAAAAATGCCCTATGCCCGATTCACCTTCGGGGAGTTTTCCTTTGTCTTGATCCAACCTTCGTCCACGTTTTTCGTCTATCTGCTTGGGATACTTACGATCCTGCTTGGCATCCACTTCCTCAAGAACCACATGCATCAGAATTCCAGAGTATGGTGGGGGATCGGGATGGTGCTTTGGGGCATCGGTGCGATCGTCGCCGGAAGCAGTTACCAAGCCTTCGGCTATGAACTGAAGTGCGCCAACCGATACTTTTGCCTACAGACCAGTTGGGTCGAACTTCTCTATCTCGGAATCACCATCTTCAGTATGAATGCGTTGTTAATGGGGATGGTCTACCGTATGAAGTCCCTTCGCCAACGACGCATCGTGGCCGTTTACGCCGCGATCAGCTGTCTTGGGTATACGTTATGGCTGATGAAGGGACTCTGGCTTGCGAACGCCTTCATGGTCTCCTACGAAGCCTTGCTGATCTTCCTTGCCCCGACCATCCTTCTCTACTTCCTGAGTCTGCAAGGGAAATCCAAGGGTCTGGACAAGAAACTTCGAAACACATGGATCTATTTCCTGCTTCTCAATCTCGCCTATTTCGCGTGGTTGTACTCCGGGATCTCCAATGTCCTCTACCATGATTTCAAGATCTGGCTGAATGAAAACGACATCCTGCATCTCCTGCTCATCGTCTGGATGGTCTATCAATACAAAGTGCTATATCCCAACCTCGAAGACGAATCCCTAAAGTAAAACGCTTCCCTGAGAAATCAGAGAAGCGTTTCTTTTGCTTACCAGTGACCGCCACCGCCGCCGCCGAAGCCGCCGCCGCTAAAGCCGCCACCACCGCCACCGATACTACCGCCGCCTTTGGCACGGGGGACGGAAGTCATCGATCGGTTCATATTCCCTAAGGTGTGATTCAGACTACGCATGAACAAGTAGGAGTTCATCGGATTGGAACCGACATACCAGGAAGGTTGCGGAATGGCGATCGATTCGAACTTCTTCGACCAGACATCCGAAACGTTCAGGACATAGGCGTAGGGGAGGATCTTATAGAAGTATTCCGGATCGTCGCGAACCAGCATTTCCAGCTTGTCTTTCTCCGCGACTTCGATGAAGCGTTTCAACCCGATGATCCGACCGAGATACTCGGTCCCCAAGGGGGTACGCTTATCCATGACGCTGATGAGCAGGGCGTTGAACGTCAGTAAGCCAAGCAGGACGACCAAGATCCATAACGGGGCTTGGATCCAGATGAAGATCCCAAGCAAGACGCTGATGACGATCAAGGCGAAGATGGCCAAGCCAAGTCCGGCGCCGATGCGCGATACTAGGCGGAGGGAGATCCATTTTTGACGCAAGATCGAGAAGAGGATGTTGAAGGCGATGCCGCAGACCAAGAGGATGATCGGCAGGCCCAAAGCCATGTCGACCATGTAGGTATCCACGTAAACCAATGCCGCCAAGACCAAGTAGATCGGGATGACGGAGACGACACCGAGGATGAACTTCATCGCGGTGGATGCCTTGCGGTAGATGTTCCGGGATTTATTCCCCTGGAAATGACGTTGGATATCGGCCTGGGCATGTTGGAGATGCATGTAGAACGTATTCTCCAACTGCTTGTTGGTGACTTCGGTCCGACCCATGAACAAGGCGTTGAATAGCGTTCTTTCGGCACGGATCTCGCTTTGGGGGATGTCCATCAGTTTTGTCAGCGTGAATCCGCTCTTCCCGGTTTCCGTGATGGTCAAGTATCCTTTGGACGCCCATTCGATGATCAAGGAAAGGACATCGCGGGAATCGACGAATCCGTCGAAGATGAATCCGACCTGTGCGCTGCTCAGTCCGGGGATGGCGTTGAACTCGACGGTCTCGACCGGCCGTTCATCTTTCCCGAACTTGAAGAACGCCAACAAGACGAGAACGCTCATCGCGATTGCAAACATCAGGGCCGGAATCGAATAATCCGTCGCCGGGATGAAGGTGAAGAAATCGTTCGGGAGTTCGCTGAACACCGTCAGCGCCTGACCGTAGGAAATGCCTTGGTCGTAGGTACCGCTCAGCGTGTTTCCGACGATCGTGTATTGGAGATCCAACGGGGTATTGTTTCCCGCGATTCCGCCATAGAAGGTGATGTCGCTCGGCCACGGTTTCGGCAACGTGATCGAGAACTCCACGTTCTCGATCCGGTCTTCCCAATATTGGCCGACAAGGTTCATATAGAAGGCTTGGTAGCCGTCGAGGTCCAAGTCGCGCATCTGGATTGTATAAGTGAGCGTATAGACCTTCAATCCCATCGGGACATACTCGTCTTCATCCCCGATGTAGATCGTAACATAACCGTTCTCACGAACGGTCTCGGCGATCGGATCTTGTCCCGCGCCGATATTGCGGACCGGGAAGTAATAATCGCGGTCATAGGTTTCACCGTCGATCGTCCATTGCATACTGTAGTTCTCGGGTAAAAAGATCACCGCCCCATGCGACGTGGAAATGTTGAACTGGTAATCCATGGTCTGTTCGACCGTGATTTTCCCGTTCTCGTCCACGACCATGTCGATCTTGAAGTTCTTGATGACGACATCGTCTTCCGCATGGACCGGGGAAATCATCCCCATCAATCCGATCGTCGCCAGCAGGAAGGTTAAACAAAGTACTTTCAGTTTTCTCATGATTCCCTCCTCAAGGGAAAAGGGGAACGATGCTCCCCTTTCGATTTAGAATTGGACTTTGACGTTCTGACGTTGAGCTTCGTCCGTCACTTCGAACAACGGGCGACGTTTGAAACCGAACATCCCGGCGATCAGATTGGTCGGGAAGCGTTCCAAGGTCGTATTGAATTCCCTTGTCGATCCATTGTAGTACTTGCGGGATTGCGCGATGTCTTCTTCGACGACTTTCAATTGTCCCTGCAGTTCCAAGAAGTTCACGTTCGCCTTCAGATCCGGATAGGATTCGGCCAATGCGAACAAACGACCCAAGGCACCTTGGAAGCTTGCTTCGTTGGTGGCTTTTTCATCGATGGTCTTCGATCCGACGGCGGCGTTACGCGCGGCGATGACTTTTTCCAAAGTCTCGCTTTCGTGTTTCGCATACCCTTTGACCGTTTCAACCAGGTTCGGGATTAAGTCGTAGCGTTTGACCATGTAGACATCCATGGTGGAGAATGCTTCATCGACGCGATTGCGCAGCGATACGAGCGAGTTGTATGCGCCGATCATCCAAAAGACGATGACGACGACTAGACCAAGCAGAATGTAACCAATGTATTCCATAGGTTCCTCCTCATCACACAGTGGTTGTGTATAGTTTGATTATACTCCATCCCACTGTCTGTGAAAAGGATGTCAATTCAAGAAACCGCCTTGCTGCACTTGATTTTAAGGGTACGGGCAAGGAAATCGACGATAAAATATGATATCCTAAGGATGCGAGGGAAAAACCATGAAAATCACACTCGGAACCTACACGAAACGCAGTAGCCAAGGCATCTATACGATCGAACTCAACGAACAGGGAAAGAGATTGGAAAACCTGACGTTGTTGCATCCGATTCAAAACAGCACCTATCTCGAATACGACCGGAACCGCCTTTATGCGGTCTTGAAGAATGGTCAAGGCGGACTGCGGATGTATCAGGACGGCGTCATCGTCAATCAAGTGACCCAGGAAAATACACCGCCGTGCTTCGTCAACGCCATCCCTGAGAAGCAGTTGGTCATGAGCGCCAACTATCATGCGGGGCACATCGACCTCTATTCGACCAAGCAAAACCGGCTCGAACACCTTCAACGCATCACCTACGACGAAGGGTCTCATGCGCATATGATCAAGTACGAACCCCGTTTCGACGAAGTCTATGTTTGCGACCTTGGCCTGGATAAGGTATTGACGTATGCGATCCAAGCGGATCGCTTGGTATTGAAACACAGTTTCAATACCCAACCGAAACAAGGCCCGCGACATTTCATCGTCCATCCCACGTTACCCATACTTTATGTCTTGACGGAACTGAGCAGCGAAGTCCTCGTCTTCATCCGACACGACGACCATCTTGAACGGATTCAAACCCTTGGCGCCTTGCCTGTGAACGAAGATCAAATCAAGTGGGGGGCGGCGATCCGGATCAGTGCGGACGGGAAATTCCTTTATGTCTCCAACCGCGGCCATGATTCGATCACTGTATTCTCGATCGATCACGACGGTATCTTGAAAACGATCCAAAACATATCAACCTACGGGAAGCATCCGCGCGACTTCAACCTTTCCCCCGACGGGAGATTCGTGGTGGTCGCCCATTTGGATAGCGATTCCTTGACGCTCTTTGAACGGGATGAAGCCTCCGGTCAATTGTCCCTTCTTCAGAAAGACGTCTTCGCCCCTGAATCGGTCTGCGTCGTTTTCTAGTTCGACTGGGTAGACTTTCGGACATCTCGTCCCTTACCTCATCCTTGTTTTCGTATCCATTGACATTACGATTCCCTTATTCTATACTATGGACGCACACATGGGGGTGTCATGGTTTCGACAGGTTGCTGTTGGATTCAGGCTGCAGTGGAGTGGCGACCTAATTGCCAAAACAAAATAACTAACAACAATTACGCTTTCGCTGCTTAATTAGTCTAAACTAGACTTCAGCGTGTCTCCCCGGATTCGTCCTTAGGTTCGGGCTAGACAACAGAAATGAGGAATACGGGATCCAGTCGATCGTACGAAGATCTCCGACAACCCAGTCGATCAAATCAAACCAAGTTCGTCCGTTCGCTAAGGTTTGATTACTAGAAGCGGAATAAACTGTAGATGCTTGAATGTGAAGCACAATTTGGACAGGGGTTCGACTCCCCTCACCTCCACCAACTTTACCCCATACCATGTGCCCCGAGTTCCTCAACTCGGGTTTTTTCTATTTCTAGCTGATTCTTAAATCCTGTATATGATTTCAAGGTTCGAAGTAACTGTAAATGCATACAATAGGATGTTGACAAGCCCTCTATGCGGAGTGTTACTATGAAATCACATACGGGGGACAACCGGTTCGACAACCTATACGACCACCTACACTTACAAGAACCATCCCACCGATACCAGCTTAACCAGCACCCAAGTCGCCAGTATCCAAAATGGATCCAATCCTTCGATTTCTTACGTGTATGACGCCAATGGCAACATTACATCCATAACTGAGGATTCAAAAACCATTGGATACGTGTATAATTAACTCAACGAGGTGGTAAGGGAAAACAACCAGCGCGACAGTAAGACCTTTGTTTACAATTATGACTTAGGTGGAAACCTTCTCAGCAAGATCGAATACGCCTACACCACCGGAGAGGATCTTGGGATTCCAGTCAACACAATCTCCTATGCTTATGGAGATGCCAACTGGAAAGACCTGATGACTTCCTTTGACGGGAAAGCAATCACCTACGACGCTATCGGCAATCCGCTGACTTATGACGGAAGCACCTTCGCCTGGGAAGGACGCAAACTCACTTCCTTCAACAAGACTGGACTTGCGGTTTCCTACACCTATAACGAAAACGGCATCCGTACCTCCAAGACCGTCAATGGAATCCCGACAACCTATCGTCTATCCGGCGACAAAGTCACCTTTGAGCAAACTGGAGCGGATACGATCTATTATGTCTATGACACCCAGGGTCAATTGATTTCGATGATTCTGAACAACGTGGAATATGCGTATCTCCGCAACGCGCAGAACGACATCATCGGCTTGATCAACAGTGCTGGCGTTCAAGTGGTAGCCTATACCTACTCCGCCTGGGGTGAAGTACTCTCCATCACAGGATCCTTGGCGTCAACCATAGGGCAACAGAATCCTTACCGTTATCGTGGATATCGCTACGATTCGGAAACCGGACTCTACTACCTCCAGAGCCGATACTACAACCCGCAGTGGGGAAGATTCTTGAATGCGGATTCCATAGTTGCTAGCCAAGGATCCATATTTGGCGTCAACTTTTTCCAGTATTGTAAGAATAATGCTGTTCTACATTTTGATGAAAATGGTGAAAGTGAGTATCAACTAAAGCGATTTACAATTGGTCAGATTCTTGGGATATTAGCTATTCTGTCACTCGCCGCTCAAAATCAAATTGCAGATGCGTTCAAAGAATTTGTAAATAATAGCAAGGTAAGACCGGGAGAGTATAAGGGATATTCCTTGTATGTTCTTCACAATCCTGGCAAAGTTACTGAGGTTAGATATGTAGGTATTACAAATTCTCCAAAAAGAAGAAGTCTTGAACATCAACGCAATCCGGATAAAGTTGGACTGGAAATGAAGGTAGTTAAAACAGGTATGTCTAAAGGAGAAGCAAGACTAGCTGAGCAAGCATTAGTTTCTACATATACATTATCGAATTTACTAAATAGGCGACGAGAGATTGCTAGAGGAAATATCCAAGGTGCAATGAAGTATGATAAAGCTATTTCAGAGATGATTGGTGATCAGTTATTACAGAAAATGGATGATTTTTTGGTGAGGTAAAACATGTTAAAGAAACTACTAATGTATACCGATTTTGAAGAGGTTTATGAAGAAATTGAAGACCGTTACAAAGCTTATTTAATGATGGAATATAATTCTGAAGAAATTAATGATTCGATTGGAAAATATATTGATTCAGTTGTTGTGGGCGAAGGTACAAGAGTTCTCTGTGAATTGATTTTTGCGACAATTGAATGGAAGTACGGAAGATTGGATGTTCAGAAACTTTCGAATCTTCTTGAGATGATTGTAAAATTACCAAATACAGAGAGCTACACAGAAAAACAAAAAGAATCGTTGGTCTATTATACAAAAATCCTTTATGACCCACAGCCGGCTAGAAAGATTTTTAAGAAACCTGCAGAATTCAGGGCGCCATGGAAACCTGGGGATTTTTTGACTATAAAGATTACGGATAATCATAATTGGAGCAAGTTTGATTTTTCAGGTAAATACATTTTGGTGAAAGTGATTAAAATCATGCAAGAACCAACAATACGATATGACACTAAACACTCTGACGACAACACCTATTTTCAATTGTATGATTGGATTGGCGATGAACCAGCTAAACTTGAAGATACTTGGAACTCACAGATAGTTAAATTATCTAGTCAATCTGGTTTAGGTTGTGTGATGTTCAAAAAGAAAGACATTAAGACCTTTGATATCCGAGTCATTTCACCTCTAGAAACAACTGAAACATATGGGGATATTGGGGATGATCTCATGGGAGTATCTTTATTAAACAGAGTAAGCATTTTCAGTGTAACTGAAGCTGCACTCAAAAATGTTTGGAGATCACGTAAAGAAATTAGGAAGTAGTGATTGTTTGTTAAGAAGTTCTGGATTGTATGGAGAATTGATGAGGGAGTATTCACTTTTTGCTATTCTCACAATAAGAAACAAAGAGATTTAAGCGATCTGGTCTAAAACAATCGTGATAATGGAGGGGTAAAATCCCTCTTTTTTTGTTTTCGAAAATTCACTTAACCTTTAAAAATGAGAAACATAAAATAGATGTTCTTCCATCTTTTGAAGTAATACGAATAGTCAAGTCGACGACGTAACTTGACCATACAATTTGTTAAAAATAGGAAAAGACTGCATTGATATGAACGAATATGCATTGAAATGGGGCTATTGGAGAAATGGGAAAGGTTAATTCAATTCCAGTTGTCGGCAACATGTGTAATCAAAGCACTCTAGAGGTTTACGAGAAACTATTGATCTTCGCTTGGCAAATGAATTTCTTTGTCACAGCAGATAATCTGGAATTCGAATGAATGGCGATTGCGATGGTTTTCCTAGTCGATTGATTTCGCGAACTCATTTGTTATCGCTTTTTAGTATAGAGGTCTGCCTCCCAAATTGACAAAAGGAGATAGCGAGTTTTGTAACTACTTTGATTTGAGTTCATCACGACTCAATTTGGTGGATATCGTGATACTCGGCTCACCTCCACCAACTTTACCCCATACCATGTGCCCCGAGTTCCTCGACTCGGGTTTTTTTTGTTTCTAGCTAATTCTTAGTCGCCAACAAGAGATTTTTGTTTGATGTGAGGATTGCATCAAAGCAATTCTATGTAACTTAAGTGAATTCTGTATTTTTCAATTGCATATTCTGAAATTTAATTGCATAATTGAGATAGATAAATATGCAAATAAAAGTGCGATTAGGCAATTGAAAGGGAATCTAAATGCGAAACTTTGATTATTTAAAAAGATGTGAGAAACTTCTAACTCCAAGAATCGTTCAAATGCTTAATGTAATATATGAAAGCAAAGGTAGGCAGGATCTATATATTGAAACGAATTCTGATGCTTTATCCGGTTTGAAAGAAATCGCTTTGATACAGAGTACAGATGCCTCAAATAGAATTGAGGGGATTTTCACATCTGATCAAAGACTTAGAGCATTGGTTAATAATAAGGTAGAACCACGTAATCGAAATGAATCAGAGATTGCGGGATATAGAGATGTTCTGTCTATGATTCATGAAAGCTATGATCATATCCCAGTAAGCACGAGTGTGATCTTACAGTTACATCGTGATCTGTATCGATATTCAGGAAGTAGTTTAGGAGGAAAGTTCAAGAATGTTGATAATGTTATCGAGGAAAAGGATGGTTTAGGAAATAGTTCTATTCGATTTATACCGGTAAGTGCTTTTGATACCCCACAAGCAATGGATATGATGATACAGGCATATGGTGAAGCCCAAGAGCAAGAGTTCATAAATCCACTAATTATTACTTCACTAATTATTTTGGATTTCTTATGTATACATCCCTTTAATGATGGTAATGGACGGATGAGTCGGTTATTATTTTTACTACTCCTTTATAAAGCAGGATATATCGGAGGAAAGTATATTAGTGTCGAAAAAATTATTGAGGAATCGAAGGAAACCTACTATGAGGCACTATATCAAAGTTCACAAAGTTGGCATGACGGGACGAGTAATGATCTTCCATATGTAGAATATTCTTTAGGAATCATCATTTCTTTATATCGGGAACTTGGCACACGAGTAAGTTTAATCACAAACAGCTCAATGACCAAGCAATTGAGAATAAGAAGAGTATTGGAAGAATCATTAGGTAAGATTACAAAAAGAGAGCTAATGGATATGAATCCAGATATTAGTGAGACAACGATTGAAGATGTCCTTTCTGAGTTAGTGAAAGATGGAACAATTAAGAAAATCGGGGGTGGTCGATATACTTCCTATGTTTACAATCGATCGATTTAGTGATATTCAATTGCATATAATCGTTCATGAAGATGCAATTGAAAGTTGAAATATGCAATTGATGTAGATCGTTATTATGTTCAATTAAAGTTTTACCAAGTGATAAACGTGGCACACCTTACCTCCACAATATAATTTGGTGCACGACCGATTCCCCATGATCGGTTTTTATTTCATCATTGTAAATAGCGCTAACATCAGGTTTGTCTGGTGTGTAGGATTATAGTAATAGTCCAACTATAACGCAAAATGGTTTATGAATTATTGAACTTCTATAGAGTTAAAGCATAAGACTCCATTTTGACGGATAACGGGGATCGACGAATGGTTGTTGGATCACTTAGTTCAAATCAACTTCCCTGCATGATTCTCCACAATGTCGTTCGACTGATGCCCAGTTGCTTCGCAGTCAAACTTTGATTCCCATTGTTGTCTTTTAGTACAAGAGTAATGATTTCCTTCTCTATTTCGGTAAGAGTCCCCTTGATTGAAATGTTCGGGGAGAAGGTCGTATTGACATAACTCACATCTTTCTCAAGACTTAGGACGCTTCGTACATCCGATTCTCGGATAATGTGATCTTTCGAAGTGACGACTAACTGAGACATGATTCTTTCGAATTGAACATAATTATTCGGCCATGCGTATTCCACAAGAATACTCATGGCATTCTTGTCAAACCTGAGAATGTCTTTACCGAATTTCGCATTCTGATGACTTAAGTATAAATTGGCAATCGCCGGAATTTGCTCTTTGTTTTCTCTGATCGGCCGAAGTTCGATTTCTAGGCATTGAAACTTATCTTTTATGTACGAAATGAAAATCGGATCGGCAACTCGAGAACGGTCATATGAGAAAATGATCTTATTACTTTTGCATACTCCTAGATGATTGATGGTTGACAAGAGTTCTTTCATGAATGCTTCAGCATTTGCTTCCATATTCTTGAAGTGAATCATGTGATTTGAAATGAAAAGTGGCGAACGATGATTATTGAGCAAGAAATCTTTCGATTTCGCATTCAGCAAGTCGCAATCGATCTCCACAAAGGAATGATCATTTCTCTCACTATTGATATAAATGTAGTTTGCGAGCTCCGTTTTTCCGGTTCCGTACTCGCCCTGAATGATGATTGGCACATTCGTCTTATTGATGTCTCTGATGTTGTTTCGATTTTGTTCGATATTACCGGTCAAGTGATAAAAGCCATTCAAGAATTCCTTCTCAAGTTCTTTCATCGTATAGAAGCTGATTCCGGAATCTCGACTGATCTTGGCTGCTTTATTTTTCGTGAAAAAGAAAGCGATTAGAGAATCATTGTTGGTTTCGATCATGCTGGACTTAATTGTATAGATGTAACCATCGATCGATTTGATATAGTGCTTCGTATTGTGATCTTTCGCTTCATCGATCATTTCTTCCAGAATCGTGAATAATTTTTCATTATCAGAGACATGAATCGAACTGAAATAGAGGGTTCTGTCTCTGCCATAGAGAACCGTCTCTTCCGTATGCTCATCCAACAGAGTTCGAAGTAATAGGTTATCATTTCTCAATAATTCCCTGGAATGAATGTCACGGATGGCATTATTGATCGCCATATTGATGGATTCTGCGCTGGAAGTGATCAATATGGTCAATAAGCCTGCAGCTTTTGCTACATTTCCGGAAATGACATCACACAGGATGATTTTATAGTTCGCTTCCTCGAGTTGCTTCATGATCGGATATACATCATTTTCTTCGATCAGCGTAAAGATATCGACATTGATCTGAAGTATGTCGCATAGCGTTTTTGCATGATCGGTAATACTTGAGAAACCTACGATCGCCTTCTTTCCGTCAAACTCATCGGAGAGACGAATCGCCTTCAACAGGTCCGTATTAAGGATGGGGATCTCGATGACCGGGATTTCGACACATTCACGCAATGCATCCGCCGTTCCTCCTCGAGAGATAATCGCATCGTAGTTTGCATGAAAGTTCGATTGAACAAGCTTCACACCTTCTTGAAGATTCCCCACGACAACATTGATCTCAACATTCTCATAGGATTGCGCCTCTTTCTCGATCAATGTTTTCATGCCTTCGTATGGCGCGACTGCCAAAATCTTCACTCTTCTGCTTTCGTTATTATTGGTATGTTTCATAAGTGAACAATAAATCATCTACGTAAATAAATCAAGTTAAAATGTTTCAATAATGTACATTAAATGTATTTATTGAATTGTTAACAAGTGCATAATGATTTATTCTTTATACATGGGAAGGTTCAAATATGTCGAAATTACTAATATTGGCTGACGATCTAACGGGAGCACTGGATTCCGGGGTGCAATTGACAAATAAAGGATATACTGTACAGGTTTGTACAGATTTGAACCATGCATTCGAGTATACGGGCATGTACGACGTGTTGGTGATCGATACTGAATCAAGGCATATTCCATCAGAAACGGCTTATGATCTCGTTTATTCCTTGGCAGAAAAAGCCGTTGAACTGGGATTTGAACATATCTATAAGAAAACGGATTCCGGCTTAAGAGGGAATGTTGGCGCTGAATTATCGGCGCTACGAGACGCGACGAATCAAGTGATCTTGAATTTCGTACCGGCATATCCAAAACTTGATCGTATGACAAGAAACGGAATTCATTATGTGAATGGAGTTCCATTGGCGGAAAGTGTCTTCGCACATGACGCGATCGATCCTGTCACCGTATCTTCGGTCGAAGATCTGATTCACTTACAATCGGATGTAAAAGTGTCGAAAAGTGAAACCGATGGGATCGTTGTCCATGATTGTCAAAGTGATTCCGAAATGAATCGGATCGCAGAAAAAATATTCGAAGAGGGTGATTTCTTGATTTCAGCGGGGTGCGCCGGATTACTTGAAGCTTTTCCTTCAAAACATGAGCATCCAGCCATCAAAACGCCTGTAGGTTTGAATGAGAGACTAATCGTAGTAACCGGATCGATCAATGAAGTGAGTCTGAATCAAATTGAGAACGCTGTGAAGAAGGGGGCAAAACGTTACCATGTCCCGATGAACCTCATCGTTAATCAAAAATGGAGTGAAGACGACATCGATGCATATGCCGAGTCATTACTCGAGGGAGCAAGAGCGTCGACAACGATCATTCTCGATACGCAGCAATCATTTACGATTGAGCAACCGATACCCAGGGATCAGATGGGTAGGATCATTGCCAAGAGTATGGGTTTACTCGTATATCAAATGATCTCGAGGTTTCCCGACTATACGTTCATGATAATCGGGGGAGATACGCTTCAAGGGTTTATGCAGGAACTTGGAATTCACTCCTTGTCTCCGGTTCAAGAAATCGTACCGGGTGTCGTCTTAGCGAAATATGTTTATCAGGGAAAAGAACACTATCTTGTCACAAAGAGCGGAGCATTTGGATCGGATCGACTCATTGCACAAGTTGAAAGCTTCTTAAAAAAGAAAGCGGGAAAAGAAAATGCCACTTATGAACTACAGCATTAAGATGCCAAGAGTCGTATATAACGGAACGAACTCGCTAGAAAGAATTCCGGAGATTGTTCTAGCTACAGGAAGCAAGAAGATCGCCGCCTTTACGGACAAAGGGATTCGGAGTCTGGGGTTGTTTGAACTGATTGAAAATCAAATCAAAGTCTCCGGTGTCGAATACGTCATCTATGATAATCTTCCGGCTGAACCGACCTATGGGGAAGTTCAAACGATCATCGATGAGTTCAAAGGGAGTGGTTGTGACTTGATCGTGGCATGTGGTGGCGGTTCAGTCATGGACGCTGCGAAATTGGCAAGTATCCTAGTCACTGACGAGTATGGCGTGAAAGAGCTTCTAGTGGATCCAAAAAGAGGAAAGAAGTGCATTCCCGTCATCATGATTCCTACCACGGCAGGCACAGGGGCGGAATGCACACCCAATGCCATCGTCGGCGTTCCTGAAAAGGAAATAAAGATCGGCATTGTCAACGATAACTTGATTGCGGACTACGTGATCCTTGACGCAGAGTTGATCCGGAATTTGCCGAGGAAATTGGCGGCGGCAACAGGGATCGACGCGCTATGTCATGCCATCGAATGCTATACATCGAATAAATCGAATCCATTCTCTGATACATTCGCGCTTGAAGCGCTTGATCTCATACTGAATAACATCGTTCAGGCCTGTGATGACAAGACGGCGATGATCGAGAAAAACAAAATGCAGATCGCCGCTTTCTATGGCGGTGTGGCGATTACGGCATCGGGGACAACCGCCGTGCATGCACTCAGTTATCCGTTAGGTGGTAAATATCATATCGCCCATGGTGTCTCCAACGCGATGCTGCTGGTTCCGGTAATGAGATTCAATGAACCGGTATGCCGCGAGAAATTCGCCACAGCATGGGATAGGGTGTATCACGGAGAAATGAAACTCGTTACCATTGAAGAAAAATCGAAGGCACTGATCGATTGGATGGATAAAATCGTGAAGCATCTTGAAATCCCATCAAGTTTAAAGGAATTCGGAGTTGATCCGAAAGACCTTGATCTCTTGGTTGAAGCAGGGATGAGCGTGACCCGCTTATTGGTAAACAACATGAGAGTGTTGACCGCAGACGATGCAAGAGCGATATATCAGGAGGTACTAAAGTAATGGTTGAAATCAAAGGGATTATCGTCCCGATCTGCACACCGTTATATGAAGACGAATCACTGAATTTGGATGAATTGAGAAATCAGATCGAAAGGCAAATCGCAAGCGGGATCGACGGCATCTTCACGACCGGGACCAACGGAGAAGGCTATATCTTGAGCGGTGAAGAGAAACGGCAAGTGTTGGCCACCACGATCGATCAAGTCAAGGGCAGAGTGCCGGTGTATGCTGGCACGGGCTGCATCTCGACAAAAGAGACGATCGAGCAGTCGCTGATGGCAAAGAATCTGGGTGCCGACGCGATCAGCCTGATCACCCCATCCTTTGCATCGGCAAGACAAGAGGAGCTTTATCTACACTACAAAACGATTGCGGAGGCGGTTGATGCGCCGATTCTTCTCTATAACATCCCGGCTCGAACCGGAAATGCATTGGAACCCCAAACCGTAAGACGATTGTCGAAAATCAAGAACATCGTTGGGGTTAAGGACTCCAGCGGCAATTGGGATAATCTCAAAGCATACATTGAAATCACGAAAGAACGGTCAGATTTCGTCGTTTTATCAGGCAACGACAGCTTGATTCTCGATGCATTGATCGAAGGCGGAAAAGGGGCGATCGCCGGATGCGCCAATGTTTATCCGGCACTCCTCTCATCGATTTATGATCGTTATGTCGAAGGAAAAATCGAAGAAGCAAGAGTTGCTCAAAATAGCATCGCCTCGTTTAGGGCTGTATTCAAATATGGCAATCCAAACACAATCGTGAAAAAAGCGGTCGAACTACTCGGCTATCCTGTCGGATCATGCAAAGCGCCGTTTAATGGCTTAAGTGAAGAAGGATTGAGAGCATTGAATGTTGTATTGGATGAAAACAAACAAAAAGGGATGTGCTGACATGGAATACTTTAGACCAATTATTGGCATAACGATGGGAGATCCTGCAGGGAATGGTCCGGAAATCACCGTCAAGGCATTGTGTGACAAAAGCCTCTATGATCGGTGTCGGCCGCTGGTTGTCGGAGATTCCAAGATGCTCGAACAAGCCAAGAATTATGTCAATCAAAAGCAGATCAGAATCAATCCTGTCAAGAACGTCAGTGAAGCGAAATTCGAGTTTGGAACCATCGATGTATACCATCTTGATTTGATCCGTGATGTCGACGCCTTCAAAGTCGGCGAAATCAGTGCCGAAGGAGGCATGGCAGCCTTTGAATCCGTTAAAAAAGTCATCGAGCTTGCCATGGTGAAAGAAGTGGACGCAACGGTGACCAACGCCCTGAACAAGGAAGCGATGAATCTTGCCTTGGAACCGTTAGGGATACATTTTGACGGGCATACCGAAATCTATGCAAAGTATACCGACACCAAGAAATACTCGATGATGCTTGCTCACAACGACTTCAGAGTCGTGCATGTCAGCACGCATTGCTCATTGGCTGAAGCATGTCGCAGGGTTAAAAAAGATCGTGTCCTGGAAGTGATCAATCTTGCGTATCAGGCAATGAAGGATGTCGGTATCGACGAACCAAGAATCGCAGTTGCCGGGCTAAATCCGCATGCGGGTGAAAACGGATTGTTCGGAACCGAGGAGATTGATGAGATCATCCCTGCCATCAACGCTGCGAAAGCGAATGGGATGAACGTCATCGGACCACTCCCGGCCGACAGTGTCTTCTCCAAGATGCTGGGAGGCTGGTATGACATTGTGGTTTGTATGTATCATGATCAGGGTCATATCCCTGTTAAGACAATAGGATTTGTCTATGATCGTGAGTTGCAGCGATGGAAAGCAGTCGAAGGGGTCAATATTACGTTAGGGTTGCCGATCATACGCACTTCAGTGGATCACGGAACCGGATTTGAAAACGCCGGGAATGGAACAAGTAATGAACTAAGCCTTGTTAATGCAATTGATTATGCGATACGAATGGCCAAAGGTCAAAGTAATAATCAAGAAGCTTGGTTCAAGAAAGGGGAGCAAACAAAATAACGCGAAGGGTTGAATGAAGTCTATGTTGGGAATCTTGGAATCATCGCTTTGAAATGAAGACTCAAAAACTTAACTTGAAAGGAGAAAGATTATGACTTCATCAATGATTATCACGCTTGCGATTGTCATCCTTATGGTTGTAGTGATCATAAGTGACAAACTACCGTTCGGTGCTCCGGCACTACTTGCAGCCGCATTACTGGTTGTTACGAATCAGGCAACGGTTGCCACGGCTTTTGGGGGATTTGTAGATAAAAACGTCATCATGATCATGGGCTTCTTGATTCTGATGGCCGCTCTAGACAAAACGGAAATGATTTACAAGGTTAAGAAGGCCTTAGCTAGTTTCGCTACCAAAGGTGGCGTAAAAGGTCTGATCGTTCTGATTCTTGCCATCATGGTTGTTGGGAATTTTATCACCGGGACCGCGCTTTACGTGCTGGTATTGAGTATCGTATCCACAATCCCACACAATGACAAACTCCCTACCTCACGGATCATTCTCCCTGCCGCGCTTGCTTGCGGCGCGAGTTCATGGCTTCCGACGACTGTCGTTCTCTTCGCATCGCTCGCTTCCGGTCTAGTCAACACGGCAGGTTATACCGCCACTGTCGATCCGATGAAACTCGTCTACATGAATGTTATCTTCTCGGTGATCTACTTGGCATGGGTTGTCATCGGACACAAACTCTTACCGGCGAAAAACATTAGCGAATCCGCTGTTGTCGAGGTAAAAGAAGAAAAGGCGTTTGTTTCGACATTGACCAAGACGCAACAAAATGTCGTCTATGTCGGTTATGTCACAGTATTGGTTGCTTTGCTCTTCTTATCCAAATTCCCTGGTGAAATTGGTTATGGAATTCCGATGTTCATCGCGGGTGTGTTCTTGGTTACGAAAGCCATCAACTTCAAGGAATTCTTGACGAATATGTTCTCCCCGTTAATGATCATGATGGCTTCCGTCATCGGTGTCGCTTCTGCGATGAGTAATTCCGGATTGTCCGCTTACATCGGTAATCAGATCGCCAATTTGTTAGGCGCTGAACCGAGTCTGATCCTAATCGTGTTTGTCTTCGCTTTCTTGACAAGTATCTTTGCGACATTTACCGGTGCCAGCTTTGGTTCACTGTTTGTCACTGCCCCGATCGGTATCGCATTATGTCTGCAATATGGTTACAACCCGGTTCCGTTGGCGGTCGCTTGTACATCGGCGGCTTGGGTTAACTACATCATGCCGATCGACGGAATGCCTGCCCTTGCCTTCGGTATGGGTAAATATAAACTTCCGCAGTTCTGGTCGTTCGTCATTCCTATTTGGCTCGTTAAGATGACGTTGGTTTGTGTTCTGTCCGTAGCATTCTTCTCTTAATCGAGTGATTTGATGAGATATGCTGGGGGGCTTTCTTCAAGCCCCCTTGCGTTTTATGGGAGGTAACCATGATTGACCATTTCTATTCCTATGTTTCGACGAAAAGTGGAGCTGATTGTGTTCAGACGATTTTCCTTTGCGCACCTGAGGAATATGCCAAGAGTTTGGAGAAAGCGCAAGAATTCGCAATGCTTTCCGGATGGATTGAACAAGCGGAGAAAAACGCTGCGGTTCTAGTCGTGATGATCGTACCGGACGGATGGAAAGATTACTCGACAGATGCATTATCTCTTTTTTACAACAAGTATAAGAATGAGTTTAGGGCACCTTCAGGAATCAGCATTCAGGGTAGGGATGGAATTGTCTGGCTATGGGAAACAATGATCTATGCGGTCGGTTATGATGAAGGCGCTGATTATTTGGGCAATGTATTGGTCAAACACTCGAATTTCTTCGCCGGGGCAGCGTTGATCAATGGTGGAGCGAGTGATTTCTCCGCCATGGATGAGAGGACGGACCATTGGTTCGTTGCCAATCCATCAAGTGATTATGTTGTATGCAATAAGGATGTACCACTTCCCATTTGGTGTTTTGGATCTTCGAAAAACATGGAATCAACGGTAAATTACTTCTCTGAAATCAATCACACGGATCAAACGGACTCCTATTCCGTGAATGGGATAGAGGTTGAGGTCCATTACAACAAAAACGAACCTGCACGTCAGATTCGGACTTCTTTCGCAAAATACGGAGTAGATGTTATTATTGCTGAGACAATAATGAATGAACTCTTCAATAAAAGCATACGTTGGAAGAATAGCCCCGATGGAACGATCAAGCTCTATTCTGGTCGAAACGAGTATTATACTTCCAAACGATTCAAACATCATCATGTTACGTGTGGCGATTTAGACTATCCTTATTCTGTATACATTCCCGACGGAATGACGATCAAGGACGTAAAAGGGTTACCGTTGGTCATCAGCTTGCATGGCCGCGGGGAACCGACTTGGGTCTTTGCCGAAAAAAACGGTTGGGATAAACTTGCGGATGAAACAAAAGAATTCATCGTTGTCTTCCCTGATTCGAAGTTCAATATCTGGCAAATTGAAAGAGACTATGATGCGATCGAAACGATTCTGAATGACGTCTCAGAGATTTATGAACATGATTCGCAACGGGTTTACCTGACAGGATTCTCTAACGGGGCGATCTATACTTGTCAACAAGCCTCGACCCACCCATGGTTGTTTGCCGCCGCATCTCCATGGAATGGACCAGGAATGGAAGAAAGCAGGAAGGGGAAGATTGCCAATTACATATACCATCCCGATTTCATTGATTCCGGTTATGAGATGCCCTTTTGGATCATCGTTGGAGATCATGATACCAAAGCAGCATCGAATCGGGACGACGAGTTGGAAATCATTCTTCCGATCAACGGGTGTTCACGCGATCGGGAGGAAGTATTGGCAGATTACTATTCTGAAGAGAAGATGTATGTCGAAGGGAATCGATTCAACACAAAAGTATTTCGCAACAAGGATATGAAAATAAGAGTCGGACTCACTGTAATGAAAAACATGCCCCATGGCGCCATTTTTGACGAAAGCCGGGCGGCCTGGAATTTTATGAAACGTTTTCGCAGACCAAACAGAAACAAACATATCGAGGAGATTGTGATAAGATGAAAGACACATTCAACGAATTGATACAATTCTCACCGTTTGGCGGTCAGCTCATTCTCGAGGATGTTAAGGGAAATACATCAGGTAAAATAAATCCGGAGAACAATGTCGTGACTGCGATTGGCGCTGATCGGGACATGTATGTTTATATTCCATCCACGGGTTGTCCTCATGCAAAACAAACGCAGGTACTTATGGTGTTGCGTGATCGTAACACCCTAGAAAGTGCTGAGTTGCTCATGAAAGAACTTGCTCTGGATCGTTTGGCGGAAGAGAATCATTTTATTCTGTTGTTTCCCAATCCCGTCAACGATGGATGGAACGTTCAAGAAGACGAAAGCAAAGACAATGATATTCAATATCTTGCCCGTTGCTTCGCGGCATTGCCTAAATCAAATGGGAAGGTCTCAGGCTTCAACGGGTTGATGTTCTTCATTGGAACCACACCCGCTTCCTCCGCTATGGTTACAACATTGGCGATCAAATCCCCACTGGATGCCGCTGCGATCATGGTGACAGGATTTCCAAAAACATATCGTTTTCCTGAGAGTAAGGGAGCGGAACAAGTCGCATGGATTTACGGTGACAATGAATCATTGGAGAATTACTTAAGTAAAGTCGATAATACGACGTTAATGACTCAAAGTTCAGATATTACGGTTCATGTGAATCCACAAAATGAATGTGTAAGGTTCTATCGTTCAATAAACGATCTATCTGCCGTTGAAGTTGAAAAGGCTTGGGAAATGATGTTCTCTGAAACGCGACGTTGGAGAAACGATACATTCGGTACGTATCAGCCGAGAATCGATTTCACAGCGAAGGGATTTGTGAAGCATTTTGAAGATGATTCCTTAGGCGTCAACAACAGGTTTAGACATACGTGGTATGAGTATGTACCGGCACATTTGAGAGGAAGAAGCGAAAAAGTACCGTTGGTTCTGTACTTTCATGGAATCAATTGTATCGGTCTATATGGTGCCGAACAATCCGGGTTTGCTAGCATCGCGGACAAAGAAAACTTCATCGTCGTCTTCCCGGATCCTGCCATCGAAGAAAGATGGAATGTATGGGATGACCCTCGATTACCAAGTGACGTTGACTATGTCATGGCACTCATTGATCGATTGAAAAGGATTTATCCTATTGACGAGACAAGGATCTATATATCGGGTTTTTCGATGGGGTCGATGTTTACCAACGCATTAGCCTGTTCATATCCTGATGTTTTTGCAGCCGCCTTTGCTTTCAACGGACCCCATGTCGGATATTTATCGACCTTGGATACGTCCAGAAATGGAATGGCACAATTCAGACCCAATACCGTGATCAATGATTTACCGATTTGGGATAAGGCAACCTCGCCGATCCGAGATTTGGCGGATCAAAAGAAAACTCAGTATGACTACCGTATGCCTTTTGTTCAGTTTGTCGGATTGTTGGATGGTGCCGGTTTCAATCCGGGTCGAATCTGGCCGGTAATAGACCAAAATGATGGTTCTTGGCCTACAGGGTTGACTTATTGGAAGAAATTCAACAACATTCAACAAGACAATGTTTTTGGTCAGAACGATATCACCGGGATTGCTTCACCGAGTTGTGTTAAGGAAGGCGATCGTTTCATCCATCAAGTTTGGTATTCTGCGGATGAAAACAACGACTCACTCTATCATTTGATCAGTGTCGAACGCATGCCGCATGCGGTCGATTTGAAGGGATTTGAAATCGGCTGGAATATCGTCAAGAACTATTCCAGAAATAGCGATGGTTCAATCACAAAGCGGGAAGGAGCTCTATGAACGACACATTGAATGAAGTAACCGTATTTTCACCATTTGGGGGACAGTTGATCCTTGAGGATGTTCTTGGATCGAACAATGAATTTAAGACCGCTGAGAATTCCATGATGACGACGAAGGGCGCCGACCGCAACATGTATGCCTATGTTCCCGCTTCCGGTTGCCATGATGCGAAACAAGCACAGGTTCTTTATGTTCTTCGCGACGACTCTAGTCAAGAGAGTGCCGAGAAGTTGATGAAGGAATTAAAACTTGATGAATTGGCGGAAAAAAAGCATCTGATCCTCTTGTTTCCGAATCCAATTGAACAGGGTTGGAATTATCTGGGTGATGCTGATCGGGAAGATGATCTGGCATTCTTGTTACGGTGTTTCGTAGCCCTGCCCAAATCCAAAGGAAAAGCCGCAGGTTTCAATGGCATGATTTTCTATCTCGCGACGTCTGATAAATCAAGTGCCCTGATCGCCTTGTTGGCCGAGAAAAAGCCCGTCGATTGTTCGGCGATCATGCTTGGATCATTTCCGGCAGATTACAAGATGGCGGATAAAGGGCTTAGACAACCCGTCAATGCCTGGGTCTATGAAAATAATAGAGAGCTACAAGAGTACTTGATCTCCGTTAATCATGTTGGATCGAAAACGACTTTTGATGGCGTGAATCAATACATCTCTAAACTGAATGAGAACAATGTCCATTTCGTTTCTAATAATGGATTAAGTGCGGAAGAGGTTCAGAAAGCCTGGGAAATGTTGTTCTCCGAAACAAGACGGTGGAGAAACGATACGTATGGAAATTACCAGAAGCGTACTCATTTTACCCAAGAAGGCTTTGTGGGACATGTGAAGGACGACTCGTTGGGTGTCAATAGCGGCTTTAAGCATACCTGGTATGAATATGTGCCTGAGCAATTAAGGGGAACAAACGAGAAAGTGCCGTTGTTGTTTTATTTCCACGGTGGAGGATGTGTACCTCTGTATGGAGCCGAACAGAGTGATTGGCATCGGATCGCCAAGAGAGACAATTTCATCGTAGTGTATCCGTCGGCTTCTACGGGCAAGGAATGGAATTGCTTCGATGATCAAGACCGACCAAGCGACTTCGCCTTCGTCTTAGCGCTGGTCGAACACATGAAGAAAGTGCATCCCATCGATGAGACAAGGATCTACGTTTCAGGTTTCTCCATGGGGTCCATGATGACAAATGCCTTGGCCTGTGTCTATCCGAATCTTTTTGCCGCAGCGGCACCTTTGAATGCGCAGCACTTAGGTTATTTATCAAACCATGCGAAATTGATGTTGAATCGAGTCGATTTCAAGCCAACGGAAGCACAGCTCAATGAAACAAGCCGCACGAAATTCCTGGCTGACGAAGCGAAAGAGAGAATGGACTATCGTATGCCTGTAATCCAAAGTAGCGGCTTACTCGACAGTTTACTTAATCCGTGGCCGATCAGCAGCGAGGAGAACGAATGGATACAAACCATCAATTACTGGAAAAAGTATAATCATATTCCAGTCACGAAATTCGAGTTCAACGCTCAATGTGAGACCGGGTTATGTGCTGACGAAACACGTTATGAATGTGCCGATGAAAGATTCATCCATCATCTTTGGTATACCAGCGACACCCATTTGCCGTTGTATCAATTCTTGATTGCGAAAAGAATGCCGCACGCTGTTGATCTAAGGGAAATCGAATTGTCTTGGCAATTCATGAAGCATTTCTCAAGAAATGCCGATGGTACGCTGGAGTACAAAGAATAATCGTATGATCATCGGTCAACTACCACAAATTAACGAATATGCTTTGCTTCTTCCGAATCTATCGAATGGTCTAGAAGCCATAAAAAATGCAGAAGCTTTACCGATCGGAAAATATCAATTCGAAGGGGGCTACTATTTGATCCAAGAGGGCATCACCAAGCCTTTTGAGGAGAACTCTTTCGAAGCTCATCGAAACTACATCGATGTTCAAATCGTTCTTACAGGGTCTGAAGAAATCGCATGGCTTGATTATGATCGATTGATGAGCGTTATACCCTATGATGAAGCGACAGATAAAGAGAAACTGATCGGACCGACGACTCATCGCATATTAATCGATGAAGGTATGTTTTGGATTGCGTTTCCGAGTGACGGGCATCTCGCCGTGTCACATTCGGATACACCCCATACTTATCGAAAAGTCGTGATGAAGTTACCCATAAATCAAGGAGGATAAGTTTATGAGCAGAAAGAGACTACCCGGATTGACAGTTGACGGACAGATTTACTTCAATGAAGAGATGAACATTACGGAGGCCGTGCTTCCTCCCGGTCCATGGAAGACGGCCCATGCGCCGGCCCTTTTGGAAACAAAGAGAGGAACGTTATTATGTTGCTGGTTCGCCGGGTCTTTTGAAGGGGGGACAGACATCAATATCGTCGTTTCGCGCTTATCAAAAGATGCCGACAAATGGGAAGAACCGACTTACATTTCAAATAACGATGATTTTTCAGATCAAAACCCCTCATTGTTCTTGGCACCGAATGACGAAATTTGGGCAATGTACACTTCTCAATTAGGAAGAATTCCTGGAAAAGACAACATGCAATATACCTCCACGATCAAGAGACAAATCAGTGTCGACGATGGAAAGACATGGTCGGATCCTGAAGTTGTTTTTCCTGAAGAAGGTACGTTTGCACGTCAACCTATTCAAATACTCTCAAACGGACGATGGATCATTGGGAATTGGATTTGTACGGATGGGGAAAAAGGCTTAGCCGGGGATCCAAGTGCCTTTAGGATTTCGGACAATGAAGGGAAGACTTGGAAAAGAGTGGATATGCCTAAATCCAATGGTCGGGTACATCCGAATGTCGTTGAGCTTGAGGACGGTCATCTGATCGCATTGATGCGTTCACGAGAGGCCGATTCTATCTATGTCAGTGAATCCTATGATTATGGAGATACTTGGAGCGAACCGGTTCCAACGGTTCTACCGAACAACAATTCTAGCATCAGCGCTCTTAAGTTAAAAAGCGGAAGGTTAGCGGTAGCTTATAATCACTCCAGTGCACCTGTTACCTATACGAAAAAAGGGGCATGGCCAGGGTTGAGATGTCCGGTATCGATCGCGTTGAGTGAAGACGGCGGGAAAACATTCCCGATCATCCGCCATGTTGAACGTGGCGAAGGCTATTCGGGAGATCTTAACCGCTCGAACAACAAGCAATATGAATACCCCTATTTGATGCAATCGACAGACGGGATGTTACATTTAGCTTATGCTTACAAGACCCGAATCGGGGTTAAGTGGGTTACCTTAAGCGAAGAGGATGTCATCGGCGCAAGTCGCGGTATCGGGACATACAATCCCACGTCGGGAGAAATCAGTAAGTAGAGGAATGTGTCGAATATGATGAAACCTTTACTATGAATTAGGTTGAAAAGAAGGATAAGAACAGCGTTCGTTTTTCCTGTAAGAGTCGAATAAGTCATCCTAAATAGATTGAGTAAGGATGACTTTTATTTTGTATCCATTTGACACTAATCCTTCAGTTCATGTATGAAGAGCGTTTCGTCTACTCTGCTTACTGAATGAAAGCGATCGTTTAGTCGTGTTGAGAACGAATCTCTCGAAAGAATGACGAAAAGACAAAGGGTGGTTACATCAAACCACTTTGGGATAGGGTACATAGAGGAGTGTAATGACGATTCAGCAGAACACAGGAGTTTCCGTGTTCTGCTGTTCGGAACACTTATGAAAGAGGTTATGCTACATGGGTTTATCCAAAGGGAAGAGTTTCTTATCGCCAGAGTTCATAAAGATTTCGTTGATCAATTTCGCGATGATGTTTGGACAAAGCATGGCCAATACATTGATACCGAAGTATGCAAACTCATTGGGAGCCACGCCGACGATCGTGGGGGTAGTCACCAGTGTGTTCGCGATATCGGCGCTGATCATCAAACCGTTTTCAGGTCCTGCCATCGATAGTTTCAACAAGAAGTATATTCTTTTTGGTTCCGGTCTTCTTATATCGTTAGCATTCATGATCTATAGCTTCGCTGACAGCATTAATTTATTGATCCTGGCGCGATTGGTCCATGGCTTTGGATTAGGATTCACCGTCTTAGCCTGTCTTACGATCGTATCTGAAATCGTTCCTGAAAAGGAACTAACCACGGGAATCGCCGTATTTTCCATCGCGGCGGCAGTATCGTCGGCGTTCGGGCCTCAAACGGGGTTGTTACTGCTAAAGTCACAAGGATTCAGTACGACGTTCTCGATTGGAATGGCAATCATGATCCTCTCGAGCATCATGGCGCTGACCCTCAAATCTTCAAGCAAATCGAACATCAAGTACAGAGTGGATCTGAAGAATATCTATGCGAAAGAAGCCTTAGTCCCAGCCAGTATCATGATGTTACTCTCAGCGGTCTACGTTAATGTCACCGCCTTCATTGTTCTGTTTTCCGAATCCGTGGGGGTTATGAATATCGGTCTCTTCTTTACCGTGAACGCCCTTGCGTTGATCTTCTCAAGACCCATCACCGCTCATCTATCAGATCGTTTTGGAATCGAGAAAATGCTCCCATCATCCATCATCATTTTCGGATTATCCATGATATTGATCAGTGTTTCCAGAACCCAACCGATGTTCCTGATTGCTGCGATTTTGAATGCGTTTGGGTATGGTGCCGCCCAACCCTTGATTCAATCGCTATGTATGAAGAGCGTCCCCAAGAATAGAAGGGGTTCCGCCAGTGCTACAAGTTACTATGGTACCGATATTGGGTATTTGGTTGGTCCCATATTCGCGGGGAAAATCGTAGAGCTCTATGATTATCAAACGATGTTTCGACTTACTCCGATCCTACTTTGCTTTGCATTAGTTGTTTTCTTTCGTTATCGAACGAAAATCATTTCGATTGATCGAAAATAAGCAATTTACTATGGAATAGAAAACAAGATGGCGAATGTCTGCTGGAGATAAAATGAATCAAAACGAAACGGTGTTTAATCGAAGTTTCATTCTTATGCTCTGTACGAGCTTTCTACTTTTCCTGTCGATCACCATGATCTCACCGATCATCGCCAGCTATGCCGTTTCCTTGAATGTTTCCGGGGGACTCGTTGGTTTTTTGGCCGGTGTCTTCTCCATCTCTTCTCTGATCATCCGACCCATCTGCGGCAAAGCGGTCGATCTTAAGAACAAGAAGAAGATTCTGATGGGATCCTATTTTGTTGTCTTCGTGGCCTTAACCGGATATGCATTCAGCACATCCGTTCAACTGCTCTTTTTCTTCCGGATCCTTCATGGATTGGGTTGGGGATTTGCATCGACAACCAGCATGACGGTTGCGATCGATGCGTTACCTCAAAAAAGGATAGCCGCGGGAATCGGTTTCTATGCCATGATGCAGACGACGGCTACGGCCATTGCTCCAATGGTCGGCCTATATGTTGCCGGCCGTTATGGTTTTAGGGCGACCTATCTCTGCGCTGCGTTGATGGCTCTTCTGGGATTGGTGATGACTCCTTTCGCAATGACGACGCCACCTAAAAACAGTCACCTAAAACTGTTGAAATCGATTAAGTTCCGCGAGCTAATTGAAAAGAAAGCGATTCTGCCGGCGTTGTTGACCTGCTGCAACGCCATGACGGGTGCGGCCATCGGAACATTCCTTGCCTTATATGCCAGAAAACTAGGCATCTCAGGAATCGGACTCTATTTCACGATCAATGCCGCCGCCATGTTGATATCAAGACCCATCCTGGGAAACTTGACAGAACGGTATGGACTAACGAAAATCATCATTCCTTGTGAAATCCTGATTGCGATTTCAGTGATCGGATTGGCCGTATTGACAAACTTAACAGGTATCCTGGCGGTTGCGGTATTCATGGGTATCGGGATGTCGGGAGCATCTCCTGCATTGATCGCAGCGTGCATCAATTCTACGACAAAAGACAAACGTGGTGTCGCAACTTCGACAAGTTATGTAGGGTTGGACAGTGGTCTTTTTCTAGGCGCCTTTATCGCCGGGCTCTTAGTCAACTGGGTTGGTTATTCCGGAGCGTTCTCCTTCTTTGCCATCCCCATCATTGCGACAACAGCCGTCTATGCAATCTCGAAAAGTATGAACTCAAAGATCCAGCAAGACTTTCAACATTCGAATCAAGAATGAAGAGCGTCAAGTAAATGATAAAGCATCCGAAAGGTGAATGAACATCATCGGGATAATCGGGGTAATTAAGAATCTACTTGATTAAGTAAATTGAATCAGCATTCGTAGTCCCATCGCATAGTACTGAAAATTCATAGCCATGTAAGAACTGTGAAGATCGCCTTATCTTGGGTAATGGTTGTGGGGATGATATTCTGTAACGATTCATGAAATGGATTAGGTGAGACAAGAAGCATGAAGATAAAAAACAACCTTCCATGAATTCGGGAAGGTTGTTTTGAATTAACTATTCTGAAAGTCCAGGATGATTCACTCGTTGGATACTTGCTTATTCTTACCTAGTTCACGGATCACTTGGATCACGCTGGCGGTGTCTTTCCGGCCGTATCCAAGTTGTTGCGCCAAACGATAGAACTGGATGGCTTGGTTCAGCGAGAAGTTGGCGATCTTCTCATCTTGACAGAGTTGCCTGGCCAATTCCAGGTCCTTTAGGGACAGGTCGACCGTGAAACTGGCGGAGAGATCGCCACTAAGCACTTTCTGTTTCTTCGCACCGAGGATCAGGTTGTTGCCTGAACTTGTCGTCACGACATCGTAGAAGGATTCAAGCGGGATATTGAGCCGGTCCGCCATCGCGATGGCTTCGCCGTTGATGATCTGCGTCGCGAACGCCATATAGTTATTGATGATTTTGATCGCGGAGCCATTGCCCCGCTCGCCCATATAATGAAACGTCTTCCCTACGCAAAGCAGGTAGGGCAACAGGTCCAGTTCTTCGATTTCGGTTTTGGTCGCACCGATCATCAGCGAGAGTTCCCGCTTCTGTGCACCGAGTCCGCCACCGCTGACCGGAATGTCGATGTAGGTGATATTCTTTCGGCTGGCCTTAAGAGAGAGTTCCTTGCTTAATGCCGGGGATACCGTACTGAAATCCAGGATAATCTGACCTTCGGCGCCATTCGCCAACAGCCCATCGGGACCATCGACGATTTCGGCGACTTCAAGGGGTCCGGGCAAACAGAGAAAGACGAGGTCGGCGGATTGTGCGACCGATTTCTCATCAAGAAACCTCGTCGCTCCTTTCTCGACCAAGGCGAGACAATTCTTTTGACTTCGGTTATAGACCCCCAATGAACCCAAGGTCTCCAGAAGATTCGATGCCATCGGAAAGCCCATGTTCCCAAGTCCGATGAAAACTGCGTTTCTTGTCATGATGACTCCTTTTCTTTCGATTGAATGCGAAACGCATGAAGAAGATCCTTCATGCGTCGATGGTTAATCGAATTTGCGCTGATAGCTAGTCAGGCGTTCGACGGTTTCCGGATCGTAGTGGGAGAAGAACAGGCTTTCGGTTTTATCCAGAGTCGCGATGGTCGACATGTCTTCTTCGCTCAAGGTGAAATCGAAAATATCGAAGTTCTGTTTCATCCGGTCTTTATTGACCGTCTTCGGGATGACCGAGATGCCGCGTTGGATCAAATATCGAAGGGTGACCTGGGCGTTGGTCTTGTTGTATTTCGCTCCGATCCCCTTTAGTGTTTCGTCTTCGAAAAGGTTGTTTTTCCCTTCCGCGAATGGTGCCCATGCCTGGATTTGGACGCCATACTTCTTCATGATCTCATGGGCTTTGACCTGTTGGTTGTAGGGATGCGTCTCGACCTGGTTGACCATCGGGACGATCTTGTTGAATTTGATCAAGTCGATCAATCGGTCCGGGTAGAAATTGCTGACGCCGATCGCCTTCAATTTGCCCTCGGCATATAATTCTTCCATGGCTCTGTAAGTTCCATAGTAGTCGTTAAAGGGTTGATGGATCAACAGAAGATCGAGGTAGTCGAGTTGTAGGCGCTCCAACGACCCCAAGATCGAGGCTTTTGTTTTCTCGTAGCCATATTCGGAAATCCAAAGTTTGGTCGTGATGAACAATTCTTCGCGCGCCACGCCGCTTTTTTTGATCGCATTGCCGACCGCCCTCTCATTTCCATAACCTTGCGCCGTATCGATCAACCGAAACCCGACGTCGATGGCATCGAGTACGCAACGTTCGCACTCGTTTTGATCCGGGATCTGAAACACCCCGTAGCCTAACGCAGGCATCTTTTTTCCGTTATTCAGTGTAAAATATTCCATAAGTTCCTCCTTGTATACATCCATACGTTCGATGTATACTGATACTGTACAACCCTGTAGTAACTACAGGTCAAGCGAAATGGAGAAAAAGATGTATACGATGAAAGATGTCTGTTTGAAATTCGACTTTCCGTACGAAACGTTGCGTTTCTACTGCAATGAAGGCCTGATCCCCAATGTGAAGCGGGATGCGAACAACTATCGGGTCTTCGATGACCGGGATATCGCATGGATCGACGGACTACAGTGCCTACGGCAATGCGGGTTAAGCATCAAGGAACTCAAAGCCTATCTCGAATTGTCCCTGGAAGGGAAATCGTCCATCCCGATGAGAAAAGAAATGTTGGCGAAGCGGAAAGTGGCCTTACTTCAACAATTGGACGACATTCGCGAGAGCATCGATTATATCGATAAGAAGCAACGGTATTTCGACGATGTTCTTGAGGGTAAGATCCCTTTCTCAAGCAATTTGATTAAGGTGGAAGAAGAAGAAGCGTAGATTTGCGAAAGAGTGATTCGATGATTGCATCTCAAAACAAGAACGGGTCATCCCGTTTTTTCTATCCTATCGAGCGACTATTCTCTTCTGGATTCCTTATGTTGAATAATGGATTCGCCATGTTTTCTTGTAAATGCATCCCATATCCGTTATACTAACCAAGGTTTGAATTTCAGACCCGATGATCGCTTTAATCGTTCATTGAAGTCAGTGAAACCACACTTTCTTGAAAAACGGACACAATCCGCTCAATATTAACGACGGCTTAACAAGGAATCAACTAAACTAACCCTATGAATTTCAATCAGCAAAACACTTTTTTTACCTATCTCAAAAAGCGAATGATCCACCCGTTGGAGACTTTTTGTATCTTCGTCCCCATGGCTTCGTTCTTCCTTCCAGTCGATCTTTTCTTACTCGGTCTCTCTACTTCCGTCCTGTTGATCCTCTTGAATGTTAAAAACGTGAAGAAACTTGTTTTTACGCATCACAATTACCTGCTCTATCTGTTTTGCTTCTATATGTTCATTTTGGCGAGTGTAAACAAGAACGTCTTGGGTCAAATCGCATCGGGCTTGTTTTTCCTGGTCGTCGTGTATGTCACCTATCTCCGGACGAAAATGGATCGCGATCTCTTTGAAGCATTGATGGTCCTGTGCGGAATCGGGTCGATGTTCAGCCTCTACTACTGTACCGTGGACTTCTACTCGACATCGACCTTCCTGATCCTCGACTTCTTTGCGAAGTATATCCCGATCCCTTATACCTTCATCACGGAAATCGCAAATAACCTTCGATCGACCAGCACCTTCATCAATTCGAACTTCTACGGAAACATCAGCGCCGTAATGTCCTTGATCGCGGTATACTTCATTCTTCGCGAGTTCCGGATAAGGGATAGCCATCCGGGCGCATCGTGGCGGAAGATGGCGTTCTTTGCCATCGTCTTGATCGTGAATGTGTATGGTCTATCGTTGACACAGTCGAGGTCCTCGGTCTTGGCGCTGCTTGCCGGACTTGCGTTCTTGATTCTCACTTTCGACGTACGATGGTTCATCGCTTTGCTGATCCCGTCGATCCTGGTGATCATCTTCCGATTCGAACCGATCCTTTCCTTGTTGCCCCGCTTGGACAGCTTGGCCGGATCCGCGAGTACGCGTCTGGAAATCTATCGCATCGCCATGCGGGAAATCCGAATGAACCTGTTCTTCGGGAAGGGGTTTTATACCTTTCCCATGATTTATGCGAAGTACACGAGTGTCTATAACCTTCATGCCCATAACCTGATTCTGGAATTCATGTTGAGTTCGGGGTTGGTCGGGACGTCCTTGTTGGTCGCCCGCTTCGTTTCCCTCATCTACCGACCGATCAAAGAATGGTTCGTGAAAGAGAATGAATCCATGCCCTTACTGTTAGGGATCATCGCGTTGGAGATCGCCAACGGATATACCGACGTCGTGCTTTTGCTTCCCCAGTGTTTCATCCTATTCAGCCTTGCCTTAATGTGTGTGGAGGTCAACCATGCAGAAAATCAAAAAAATTGAAATCGCGGTATTGGTCGCGATGGTCATCGTAAGTTTCACTTATCCGAGTTTCCTGTCCGAGCTGAAAGATACAACGGTTTTCCGCGACCTCATCCGCTTGTTTTTCTAGTTTCCACTGTAAAAGGAAATCCGATAAGACAGGTTTCGATTGAAAAGTGAATGGATGGATGTAAAATGTGGGTGAAGTCATGGATCGTCGAAACTACGACGGAAAGTGTGAACCGATGGATGAATCGCTCATCGCCCCTTGCGGTATGAACTGCGGCCTCTGTGTCAGTTATCTCGCCATGAAACACGAAATCAATACGAAAGGATTCCACAAGTCCTATTGTCCGGGGTGCATCGTCCGGGGAAAGAACTGCACCTTCATGAAACAACACTGCGACTTGTTGGGGAAAGGCAAGGTACGATACTGTTTTCAATGCGACGATTTTCCCTGCGACCGCTTGAAGGCGCTCGATTTCCGCTATCGTACGAAGTATCACCTCAGCATGATCGACAATCTCACCCGAATCAAAGAAAAGGGCATCGGGATTTTTCTCATCGAAGAAGAAGAGAAATGGAAGTGCCGAAAATGCGGGGATTGGGTCTGTTGCCATAACGGATTGTGTCTGAAGTGCGATCTGGAACGGTTGAAGACGGATAAGAAATATCGGTGGGGGGAGACAAACCGGTGATTTCGCACGAGTTAGGTTGAACATTCCTACGCGGGATGAATATGAATTCCAGAGAAGCGTCGATGCGTCGGACCCGAGAAATGGAAATGAAATGAACGATCCCGCTTTTGAGCGATGTCTTGGATCTGATCGACGGCAAGGTACCTGTGTTGATCGAAATCAAGAACGACCAGGAAGTCGGTGAATTCGAGAGCCGGGTCGCGCAGATTCTTACGGACTATGAAGGACGGTTCGCAGTGATTGCCTTCAATTCCTACACCTTGCGATGGTTCAAAGAACTGAACGTCCCGTTGTTGGGGTATACGATCGACGATCAAGAAGAGTATGACCAAGCGAAAGGATATTACGATAATCTCATCGTCAATACCGTCGATCTTAAATAGAAGAACACCATCGAAACAAGGACCGACCGGAAACCGTCGGGCTTGTTTTGAGACGAAGTCAGAGGCAAGTCATGCGCACATCAAGGCGAGATGATGTATACTGAACGCATGAATCAGGAGAAACACACATGAAAATCGAAATCTGGTCGGATTATAGCTGCCCGTTCTGCTACATCGGGAAGACACATTTGGATAAGGCGTTGAAAGAACTCAAGTTGACGGATGAAGTGAATGTCATCGTCCGTGCGTTTCAGTTGGATCCCTCCGCCCCCAAGGAAACATCGGAAACGACCGCAGCGATGTTGGCGCTGAAGTATGGCGTAACCCTCCAACATGCGACCAAGATGGTCGATGACGTCGCGGCCAAGGCGAAACGAAGCGGGATTACGATGAACTATGGGAAAGTCAAGCCGACCAACACCTTCGACGCGCATCGCGTCATGAAGGCGGCGAAAGATAAAGGACAGAAGGAAGCGTTGATGAAAGCCTTGTTCAAGGGATATTTCGAAGACGGCTTGAATCTATCCAACCATGAAGTACTGGAGAATATCGCTAAAAACTGCGGGTTGGATGTCGTCGAAGTCAAGTACGTGTTGAAGAACGATTCCCATCGCGACGAAGTCGAAAGCGATCTGCAGTATGCGAAGAAGTTGGGGATCCGCGGCGTACCGTACTTCCTCATCGACTCGAAAACCGTCATCAACGGTGCACAATCCGTCGAGACCTTCATCGAAACGATTCGCAAAGCCTATATCGAAGAAAAGAACACTCGCGAACTTTAGTCAAAAGCGGAATCACCGCTTTTTTATGTACTTAATTTAATATAGTTATCATAACCATATTGACTAATGGTAATAATTAGATTATTCTGAACTCATGGAAAACATGCCGCAAGAAACAATGAATCGATTGCCTCGATGGGAAGAGTTGCCCGACTTGGATCTTTATATGGACCAAGTGTTGAGTTTGACCGACCGATATCTTGATCCACTCTCGGTGAAACCCATCACGGCGGCTATGATCAACAATTACGTGAAGCTGAAACTGATTCCTCCGACCAAAGGAAAACGGTATAGTCGGGTCCACGTGGCGTTCATCTTTGCGATCGCGATCCTGAAGGATGTTTTTGAGATTGCCCAGATCCGAGAGGGGATCCTGATCGAAACGAACATCCTCGGACTCAAGAACGCATACAACCAGTTCACCAACGAAGTCGAAAACGCGATCCGCTTGGTCGAGAAACAAAGCGGGCAAAGCCAGCCGATCGCATTGATCGAAGGTGAAATCATGGATGAAAACAAGATCATGAAGTTCGCGGCCTTGAGTTTCGCGACGCAACGGCATGCGAAAACGCTGATCCAGCAGACAAAATTCAAAGGAGAATCCGATCATGAATGAGAAAATAGCGATCCTTACCGATTCCGGGAGCGATGTCCCCGCGAATATCGCCAAGGAACTGGGGATCTTCGTCCTCCCCCTCCAAGTCATCTACCAAAACCGCAGTTATCTCGACGGGGTCGATATCGACGCCCAATCGGTCTATGACCGCCTACCGGTCGAAGTGCCTTCCACCTCGCTTCCCACAGGGGAATACGTCGACAAGATCCTCAAGCAAATCAAAGAACAGGGTTATACCCACATCCTCGCGGTCGTCCTCTCTTCCGGATTGTCCGGGACCTGCAATTTCGTCCGGCTCATGGCACAGGAAAGTAAGATTCCGTTCCATGTTATCGACACCAAGAACATCGGGATCGGAAGCGGATTGAGTGTTATCAAAGCGGCGAAACTGGTGAAAGAAGGGGGATCGTTCAACGACATCATCGCGAAAGTCGAAGCGATCACCCAGAAAACCAAAGTGTTCTTCGTTCTCTCCACCTTGGAATATCTCAAGAAAGGCGGACGGATCGGAAAAGTCATGGCCTTGCTTGGGACGACCTTCGACCTGAAACCGATCATCACCTGCAACGAAGAGGGGATCTACACCACCGTCACCAAGGCGAGAGGAAGAAAAGCTTCGTTGAAGCGACTTCAGGAACTGGTCTACGAATTCACTAAAGACGCAGCCCATGTCAACATCGGCTTCTCCCACGGGGATGCGTTTCAGGAAATCACCGTGATCAAGGAAGAGATGCTGAAGCAACTATCTGCTAAAAATGTCTATTTCGGACAAGTTTCACCGGCATTGGGTGTCCACACCGGTCCTGGATTGATCGGGATCGGCGTACAGGTCGACGAATAAAAAACCGTTGACGTTCATCAACGGTTTATCATCAATTTGATTCATCTACTCTTTTTGGGGAGTGTAACGTACCTTGCACTTCCCTTTTTCGATTTCCAATAACGTTATCGCGATACCGATGAAAATGAGAAGCAACGAAATGAATTTATAGGGAAGTCCGGCAAGTGGAAGGGCAATGACGGAAAATGCAATCCCGAGATTCGCGAAGAAAGCGATGACACAAGGTGTGCACCCATAGGTTAGGATTCCGAAGAGGACGGACAAGAAACCCAGGTTCGAACCGACGGCTTCTTTGCCTTTCAATGACGCCATGATCGTACTGAGATTCATCAAGAGTGCGGATAAAGCAGCCATCACAATATTAAGTAGGATATTGATGAAAACCAAGGACGACCCGTACGTTTCACCCATTTCCGCATAACTCATGTTGAGTCCGTCGACCATCGTATAGATCAGCAGGAACACCGCGAAAAAGAGCAGTCCTTGTTGGATGTTCTTGCGTGTTTGAAGTCGTTGTAGTGCGATTTGAATCATTGTAGCCTCCGTCCTATCTTTCCTCATGAGTATAACATAAGGTTTTTATCCCGATTCAGGGATATGCCCGTCGAATCGTCGATGTAACAAGTCAAGTAAAATTACATTGAAATAATGTAAGGAAAAAATAACATTTCAAGTGGGCTGAACACGTTGAGTGAGTGGTTCGATTGTGGTAAACTAACGTTATAGGTTGAACCTTACAGGAGGGAACAATGAAAAGAATCTTGAAATTGCTCGCCGTCTTGTTCATCGTTGTCGGATCCTTGACAGCGTGTGCAAGCAAACCGAAAGTTATCGAAGATTTGAAAGTCTTGTTTGTGCCGAGTAAAGATGCTGCTACCATCATCGCTCAAACCGAACCGTTGAAACAATTGTTGATCGACGCGTTGGCGGAAAAAGGATTCGAAGTCGAAAAAGTTACGATCGACGTTACATCCTCTTATGAAGCCGCAGGGGAAGCCCTGGCTGCCGGAACCGCGCATGTCGGTTTCATCCCGGCGAATACGTATGTCCTCTATTCCGAAGACGGTGTCGAAGTCATTCTCGCCGCTACCCGCGCCGGTTTGAATAAAGACAGTGCCAATGCGAAAGACTGGAACGACGGCTTGCCGACGACCGGGGATAGCACGAACCAAGTTTCCTACTACCGTTCGATCGCTTTAGCCGGAACCAGTGAATACGCCCAAGCCTTGTTGGCGAAAGTCAACGCCGGAACCGAATTGACCTGGGAAGATGTCAATGGTGCGACATGGTGCCATAGCAGTACGACGTCCGCTTCTGGTTATGTCTACCCGACCATTTGGTTGATGGACAAATTCGATAAGAAGATCACCGATTTGGCGAAACACTACAAAGTTGAAGCCGGATATGGTCAAACCGCTGCCGACTTGGCATCCGGTGCCTGTGACATCGGTGTCGGTTATGCCGACTTCCGTCGTGACTATGAAGCCAAATGGACGACAAGTACGACCGATGGCGGATTTGGTAGAACCGAATCCGTTTGGACAGAAACCGGCGTTCTGTTCGTGACCGAAGGGGTCATGAACGATACGATTTCCGTTTCCCCGGCCAACGAAGACATGTCCGACAAGTTAATCAAAGCATTGCAAGAAGCCTTCATTGAAATCGCTCAGACGGAAGCCGGCAAAGGCGCCATCGCGATCTATAGCCATGAAGGATACAAAGTCGTTACCGACGCTGACTACGAAGCAACTCGCAAAGCCGCCGAAGTCTTGTCTGGAAACTAGAACCAAAGGCGAGGGGGCGACCCCTCGCTTTTTTTAACGAGGTCCACTATGATTCAATTCAAAAACGTTGTTAAGACTTACCCCGGAGGGGTCCAAGCCCTGAAGGGGATCAATCTTACGATCGAACAAGGGGAATTCGTCGCCATCATCGGATTATCCGGTGCCGGTAAGAGTACCTTGATCCGCAGTATCAACCAAATGCATCAGATCACCGGCGGTGAACTCATCGTCGACGGTCAGGATGTTTCGAAGTTGTCCGGCGAAGCGCTTCGTCGTTTTCGTCGCAATATCGGCATGGTTTTCCAATCCTTCAACCTCGTCAAGAGGACCACGGTCATCAAGAACGTCTTGGCTGCACGAGTCGCGGATATGCCGTTGTGGAAAAGTATGTTGGGGATTTACTCTAAATCCGATAAAATCTTAGCGTTGGAAGCCTTGGATAAAGTCGGGATTCTTGAGAAGGCGTATGTCCGTGCCGATATGTTGTCGGGCGGTCAACAGCAACGTGTCGCTTTGGCACGCTGTCTGGCGCAGAAACCGCAGATCATCTTGGCGGACGAACCTGTCGCTTCCTTGGATCCGTTGACATCCCAGCAAGTCATGGAAGATTTCGTCAAGATCAACCGCGACCTCAACATCACCGTGATCGCCAACATGCACCATGTGGATATCGCGACCAAGTATTCCAAACGGATCATCGGGATCAAAGCCGGGGAAATCGTCTTCGACGGACCCAGCAGCGAACTCACCAACGATCATTTAACCGAGATCTACGGACGCAACCTGCAACGCGACGACTTCATGGGAGTGGAATAATGAAGTGGCTGATGAACCTGATCCATCCCGAACCGTTGGTTCTGGGAAACGGAAAAATCGTACAACCGAAAATGAGCATCATGGTCATCCTTGTGCCGATTTTCACCGTGGCGATCCTCTTTTCGGCCTACATCATCGAATTCGACATCTTTATCCTATTTCGTCGGGGATATCAATTCTTCGTCATCGTCGGAAGGATGATCCCGCCGGATTGGTCTTATTTCCCCGAAGTCATCGGACCGTTGGTCGAAACGATCATGATGTCGATTTTCGGTACCTTGCTTGGGGCGTTCCTTTCGTTGCCGCTGGCTTTCTTGAGTTCCGATAACATCATTAAAAACAAAGTGTTCCTTTGGACCAACCGTATGGTCGTCAGCTTGTTCCGCACGTTGCCGATCCTCATCTTCGCGTTTATCTTGAAGTATATCTTCGGGATCGGGACCTTCGCCGGTACCTTGGCGATCGCTCTGTTCACCTGGTTGATCATGACGAAGATGCTTTATGAAATCATCGAAACCGTGGACATGGGACCCTTCGAAGCGATCGAGTCCAGTGGCGCAAGCCGTCTGCGTGCCTTTATCGTCAGTATCGTCCCGCAAATCCTCGGCCAATACATCTCCATCGCCCTCTACAATTTCGAGATGAACGTACGTAGCGCCGCCATTTTGGGGTACGTCGGAGCCGGTGGGATCGGGTTATTGTTGAATGAAAAACTGGGGTGGAGACGATATGACCAAGTCGGTCTGATACTCTTCGCCTTGCTGGTTACCGTCTATGTGATCGAATCGATCAGCCGACTCATCCGAACGAGGTTATCCTGATATGAGCGAACATGTACTGAGATTGTATAAGAAGCGTCCGAAAGACTGGATCGTCAAATGGGGTAGCTTCCTAGTCGTCGTCTTGTTGATCGCCGTCAGCGTCCCGTATGTCGACTACAACGGTCTGACGGATTATGGACAGGAAATTGCGAAAAGTATCATTTACGGCATCATACAACCGGATCTCTCTCTATTGTTTGATTTCTCCACCACCGAAGCCGTTCCCTATCTGTTGCTTGAAACCGCATGTATCGCGTTCTTAGGCACTTTGGTCGGTTCCGTGTTGGCTTTACCCTTCGCCTTCCTTTCTTCCCGCAACATCGTCCCGAAGTGGGTCGCCACGATCGTCACCTTCTTCATCACCGTCGTGCGTACGTTCCCGGCTTTCGTCTATGGCTTGATGTTCATCCGCGTCACCGGTCCCGGACCGTTCACCGGAGCATTGACCTTGGCGGTTTCAGGTATCGGGATGACGGCGAAACTCTATGTGGAAACGATCGAGGATTTGGATAAAGGGATCATCGAAGCTTTGGATGCTTCCGGATGCAACGCCATTCAAAAAATCCGTTACGGCATCATCCCGCAACTCATGAGTAATTTCGCTTCCATCACGATCTACCGTTTTGAAATCAACGTCAAGAACGCATCGATCCTTGGATTGGTCGGAGCCGGCGGGATCGGTTATCCTTTGATCTCAGCCATCGGAGCTTTCCGGTGGAGCGATGCCGGAACCTTATTGTTCGGCTTGATCGTCCTGGTTCTGATCATCGAATACGCTTCAGGCAGACTACGCAGGAAACTCGCGACGGGCATCTAGCCCGTCGTTTTCTTTGTAAAAAGAAACCCCCTGTTCTACAGGGGAGTAAAAAAGAGCTTAAGCGATGAGTCAAATAAAAATCCTCCGTGGTAAGATTGAAGAGCCTGACAGCACAACAATCAAGACGGAGGAAGCCTTTCATGAAAGA
>JBGSTC010000016.1:0-75233 GCA_041736705.1 Erysipelotrichaceae bacterium | reverse complement strand
TCGACTTTCTGTTCTCCTTCATACTATAACACACTGTCATCCATTCATTGTGTCCGTGACTTGAAATCAAGAGAGGTTCATTTCAAAAAAACGTTTCCCTTGAGCCGGGAAACGTTTTTTTACATGAAGATTATCGGTTGAATTTGTACGGAATCAATCCAACAAGTTGATGAGGAATATAGGGCTCTTCAAGATACAGGCAATCTTCCAAGGTCAACTTCACGTTCAAGGCGTCGACCGCGTCTTCCAGATGTTTAAGTTTCGTCGCCCCGACGATGGGGGAAGCGACACCCGGTCGGCTCCATAACCAAGCCATCGAGATGTGGGCGCGAGGGACGTTGTACTTCATCGCAAGTTCCCCGACACGGTCGATGATCGGGCGATCGACGTCGCTGGATGCGCCGTACTTACTGATTGCGACTTTGTCGACTTCTAACCGCAATGAGGATTCATCGGGGTTTTTCGCCAAACGACCCGAAGCCAAAGGGCTATACGGTGTCAATGCGACTTTAGTCTCGACGCAGAAGGGGATGATTTCGCGTTCATCTTCACGATAGATCAGATTGTAATGGTTCTGCATGCTGACGAACTTCGTCCATCCGTTCTTTTCCGCGACATATTGTGCTTTCTGGAACTGCCAGGCATACATGGCCGATGCGCCGATGTACCGTACTTTCCCCAGTTTCACCAAATCATGGAGGGCTTCCATCGTTTCTTCGATCGGTGTGTCGTAATCCCAGCGATGAATGATGTACAGGTCGATGTAGTCGGTTTGAAGACGCTTCAAACTCTTTTCCACCTCGCCAAAGATCGCTTTGCGGGACAGTCCGCTTCCGTTGGGACCGTCATGCATCTTGAAGTAGACTTTCGTCGCGATGACGACTTTATCCCGGTCGGCATATTTCTTGAGTGCACGACCCAGCACTTCCTCGCTTGTCCCTGCGGAGTAGACGTTGGCGGTGTCGAAGAAATTGACCCCCAAGTCCAATGCACGTTTGATGATCGCTTCGCTTTCTTCCTCGCGAATCGCCCATTGGTTGAATCCCGAATTGATGTCCCCGAAACTCATGCACCCTAAACAGATGCGGGAGACATCGAGACCGGTATTGCCTAGTTTTATATATTCCATGTCCATTCCTCCTTGACAAGGTTATTGTACTCCCTGGAGTTCACTCCAAGTCAAGCGATATTCTCATGTTTGTTGAAAGTAATCGATCATGACGTGAAATGCGACCTTCGGAATCATTTTGGCAAGAAATGCCAACGTAATCGCTTGACTTGGAGTGAACTCCAGATGATAGTATACATCGGTAGAGAGCGCATTATACTAAGCGAAATCGAGGAACGACCCATGCATGAACGTAGAATCTTGATCCCCTTTATCCTCATCACGTTGGCGACGTTCGTTCTCAACGTTTCGATGCAGATGTCCCTGCCGACGTTTTCCGTGTATCTCAAGAGTTTGGATTTCCCGGTCGGACTCATCGGGGCGGCATCCTTGGCGGTCGCCTTGGCCGCGATGTTCTTTCGTCCCGTCTCCGCCCTACTCAACCGACGAATCGGGAGCGTCGAAACCGGTTTGATCGGGGCGTCGCTCTACCTTGTCGCCTTTCTATCGTTCCTTACCTTGAAAAGTCCGATCTTCGTCGTGATGGCGCGTGTCATCCAAGGGATCGGAATGGGCTTGGTGATCACTACGATGGGGACGCTGATCGCCCAGATCGTCCCTCACGACGACTTACTGAAAGGCATGAACATCTATTCGCTCTTCGCATCTTCCGCCTCCGCCGTCGGTCCGTATCTGGGCATGTTTCTCATAGCGGGGGGAACGTTCTCCCGGTTGTTTCTATCGGCTGCCGGCATGGTTCTTTTAGGCATTCTCATCCTGTCGATCTTAAAATTCAAAGTCCATCTTCCTTTACCCCACGATATCCACACCTTTGAAAGCGGAAATCCGATCCTAAAGAGCAACGCGGTTTTTCCGACCGTCTTGTCCTTCCTCTCCGCGTTCGTCTATGCGTCGATCGCCAGCTATCTTTCACTCTACGGTCTGGAAATCGGGATCCCCAACATCGGCTTCTTCTTCCTATATAGCTTCGCCGGCTTGTTGATTTCGCGTTTGTTTGTCAATCCGATTCTTCGGTCGATGAAACTTTGGGCGATCCTGGCAAGTGCGGGCGTTTTCTACGGTGTCGTCCTCTTCTCGCTTTCCTACTTCACCACGATCTTCTCTTGGAGCATCATCGCGATCGCCTTCGGGTTCATCTTCAATCTGCTCTCGACGTTGCTGAATACGATGGCGATCAAGAACGTGCCGATCTCGGACAAAGCCAACGCCAACGCCTTGCTTTTCGTCGGATTGGACTCGGGATTCTTCCTGGGCGGTTTGATCTGGGGTCAGGTTGCACAACGGTTCACTACGGTGGCGATCTATCAAAGCGGTGCGGTCCTCATCGTAATCAGTCTCTTTCATGGTGCGCTGCATGTGCATCGCAAGCAAATCAAGTTCTAGATCAAGAACGAAAGGAAATCAACATGAACGTACTCTCTCAAGTCTATACCTTGCATAACGGCGTCGAAATCCCGAAGGTTGCTTTCGGGACATGGCAAATCACCAATGAAGAAGCCTATCAAGCGGTGGCGGATGCATTGAGCGCGGGGTATCGCCACATCGATACCGCGAAGTCATATCACAATGAAGAAGCGGTCGGCAGGGCGATCCGTGATTCGGGGACTCCGCGTGATGAGATCTTCGTTACGACAAAACTACGCGCACCGGCACTCGGATATGAAGAAACATTGAAGGCGTTTGAAGAACAGCGGTTGGCGTTGGGTTTGGAGTATATCGACATGTATCTGATCCATGCCCCCTGGGCGTGGGGGGATCGCGGGAATCCTTGCACCCAAGCCAACATCCAGGCCTGGAAAGCCATGGAAAGCCTGTATCATGCCAAGAAAGTCCGGGCGATCGGAGTAAGCAATTTCTTGCCTTCGGACCTGCAAGCCTTGATCGTTGCGTGTGAAATCGTCCCGATGGTCGACCAGGTCCGCTATTTTGTCGGGTATACCCAACGTGATACCGTCGCATTCTGTAAGGAACACGGGATTCTGATTGAAGCCTATTCTCCGCTTGCGACCGGAAAAGTATTCATCGAGGGTTTGTTTCAAGAAATCGCGGATCGCAACCACGTAACGGTCGCCCAACTCTGTCTTCGCTATTGTCTTCAAAAAGGTGTGCTACCGTTGCCAAAGACAAAGACGAAATCCAGGATGGTCGAGAACGGTCAACTCGATTTCATGATTCCTGAGCAGGATATGGCGTTGCTTGACGGTATCATCGATGAAGGAAGTCGGTTAGGGGAGGCATAAAATAAAAACGCAGCGGTCCATTCGACACGTTGCGTTTTTCATCTTCATTGATGCGGACTAGACTACTTTGAACTTCGTCCACTTTTCGCTTTGATAGCGCCAGATATAGGCGCCGGATCGGAAGACCCAGTCGATGCACATCGCCGACCAGACACCGACGACGCCGAGTTTGAAGACGACACCCAGGATATAGGCGAAGAAGATACGGATGATGAACATCCCGCCGATGGAACTGTACATCGTGAACCTCGCATCCCCCGCGGCACGCAAGGCATTGGGGAGGGTGAACGCGGTCGGCCAGAAGAAGATGGCGGAGAGATTATGAATGAGGATCAAGGTCGTGGCGATTTTGCGGGCTTCGTCGGAAAGTGAATAGAGGTTCAATAACCATGGCAAGGCGATGATTTCGACCAAACTGATGATAAGCGTCAGTATATAGGTGATTTTCATCAACTTCTCGATGTATTTCTTCGCTTCTTCGAAATTTCCCGCCCCGACGCATTGACCGACGACCGGGACGATGGCCAAGTTCATCGCCATCGCAAAACTCAAGGCGATCGAACCCAGACTATTGGTCACCCCGTTGGCGCTGATCTGGGTCGTACCGAAGAGGGCGATGATACTGACAAGCAGGACACGGCCTAATTGGGTGGATCCGTTCTCGATGCCGTTGGGGACGGCGATCTTCAGGATTCGTTTGACCATGGGTGGATTCCAACTGAAAATAGCGGATACCGTGATATGGATCGGGTTTTCTTGGTTCGATGAGAGATACAACATGACGCATCCGCCAAGGATACGGGAAAGCAAGGTCGCGACGGCGACCCCGGCGACGCCGGTATGGAGGGTGAAGATCGCGATGGCGTTTCCGGCGACGTTCAACACGTTCATCAATAAGGAGACGGACATCGGGACCTTGGAATTGCCCATGCAACGGAATAACGCCGCACCTGAATTATAAAGGGCCAAGAAAGGATACGATAAGCTGGAAACGATGAAATATAGGGTTGCGGACGCCATGACGGACGAATCCACATTACCAAACAACAAGCGAAGGATCGGGGCATAGAACAACACGACGATCAACGTCACAAGGGCGGAGATCGCGGCGGTGGCGGTGATCAATTGGCTTGCGGCGACCAAGGTGTTCTTCTGGTCTTTCATCCCGACATATTGGGAAACGACGACGGCGCCTCCGGTCGCCAACGACGCCAGCATCGTCACCATCAGCATATTGATCATGTCGACCAGGGAAACACCAGAAAACGCCGCTTCGCCGGCATAGGAAAGAAGCATGGTCGCGGTGATCGTGACCGTGAACAGCAGGATTTGGTCCAGGAATAAGGGGAAAATCAATTTTTTCAGCGCATTCGTCGAGAACATAGGGTCAACCTTTCTTCAGTCAAGATTCGATTCCACTTCATGCATTAGCATACTTCTTTCAATAGGGAAAGAGAAGATGATTCAAGCGGATTGGTATGAAGTTTCGCTGTTTCATCAACAAGATCGTTTCCATCGATGGAAATCAAAGCGAGACGGACGTAGATTCATGTTACTAAAGCAAGTGAAAAAAGCGAACATTTCATCGAACCTAAGCGCTTAACACTAAAACAGACGCGAATTTTTGTATAATGGTGGAAAGGAGACGAATCATGCTCACTCTCGACCGACTTAAAGATGAATCATTGTTCAGTCCGGCTGAACTGGGGATCGCCCGCTATGTGCTTGCCCATGCGAAGCAAGTGATCGAAATGACGGTGGATGAACTGGCGATCGCGACCTATACTTCCCATTCGGCGATTGTTCGGATGTGTAAGAAAGTCGGATTCAACGGGTATACCGACTTCAAGATCAGGCTGGCGACCGAAATCACGACCTTCTTGATCAATGATGAACGGATCGAAATGGATATGCCGGTTTCTATCGATACGAAGACGGATGAAATCAAAGCGATCTTTTTGAATCTGCATTATCAAGCCTTAATCGAAGTCTACAATACGTTGGATATGACGACGATCCAGAAAGCGGCGGATATGATCTATAAGGCCGACTTCGTGTCGTTCTACGGGGCGGGACCTTCATTGATCGTGGCGGAAGATCTGCGGTATAAACTCGCAAGGATCGGGATCCTGTGCGTCGATAATAGCCTGCAAGGGTTCGACGAGGTTCGTGAAAAGAAGAAGAAACGCAAGGAAGTCGCGATCTTGGTTTCACATTACGGAAACTCGTTGAAAGTAAAGAATTGGATGAGTTACCTGCATGCCATCGGGGTCGAAGTCATCATGATCTGCGCCAATCGCCACAGTCCCGTCATCAAGCAAGCGGATCTGCCGATTTTGATCGACAATACGGAAGTCAGGGCATTCAAAATGGGTTCTTTTGCGTCACGGACGGCGATGACATACGTCGCGGATTGCATTTATGCCTTGATCTTCATGAAGGACTACAAAGAAAACATCGGAAGACTCTACGATGTCGGGAAACGGATTTCTTTGGGCGGAGAATATATCAAGAAGGAAGTATGATTGGAAGGTATGAAACAGAGAAAACGACATCCGTGAAGGGTGTCGTTTTAGTTTCCATGGTTACGTATGAACAACGGGATGCTTTCCGCAAAGAAAGTGATGAAGGTATCCCTGAAGGTTTGGTCCTCGAACTTCAAAACCCCCAAGGAATATTGGATCGCCAACCCATCCAACGCGGCGACAAGGATCGCCGCCAGACTTTTCTGATAACCTTCGTTTTGAACACCGAATGCATAGAAATACATATCGGCGACCTTACTGATGATTTCCTCATAATCCAACTTGTACTTCTCTTTGATTTTCCCGCCTTTTGAAATGGCATAAGCCGCAAGCAGGATCATCAACCGTTGTTCGACTTCCTTCGACATTCTCTCTTGGACTTTCCGACTGATTTCCTCCAGCATCTCGCGATTGGACTTCAGTTGGCGGTTCTCGTCGCGCTCCGATAATTTATGGACGAAATACGCGGCTTCCTTGACCGCGTCATAAAAAAGATCGTCCTTGTTTTTATAGTGGTGATAGATCGCCCCGGTCGTTAGTCCGGCTTGGGCGGCGATCTCACGCATGCTTGCATCGTCGAATCCTTTGACTGCGAATACGTTCAACGCCGCGTCGAGGATGTGTTGTTTTCGTTTATTGATCGGTTCGTTCGTCATTGCGCTTCCTCCATCTTTTAGTTTAGCATCACTTTTCGAAAAACCCCGTTTTTTTCGTGCGAATTCTTGCGATATTCCTCACAAACCGTCTTGAAACATAACAAACGTTATGTTAAACTATTCACATTGGTGCACAAGTACAACACGGAAAGAGGTAACGATGTCGGAATTTCGGATTCTGGAGATCAAGGAAAGCATCTTCGGGAACAACAACAAACAAGCGGATCAGTTGCGTAAGGAGTTGAAAGGACAGGGTATTTTTCTATTGAATCTCATGGCGTCGCCGGGGGCGGGGAAAACGACGACGTTGACGCAAACCCTGAATCGACTCAAGGACGAGATGAAAATCGGTGTGATGGAAGCGGACATCGATTCCGATGTCGACGCAATCACGATCGCCAAGACGGGGGTCAAAGTCATCCAACTCCATACAGGTGGGATGTGCCATCTGGATGCGGATATGACGCGTCAGGGCATGGAAGGATTGGGCGTGGATGAGTTGGATCTGGTAGTTTTGGAGAATGTGGGGAACTTGGTGTGCCCGGCGGAATTCGACACCGGATCCAGTAAGAACGCGATGATCCTGAGCGTTCCCGAAGGGGATGACAAGCCGTTGAAATATCCTTTGATGTTTACGATCTGCGACGTCCTCCTATTCAATAAGATCGATGTGATGAGCGTCTTCGATTTCGATCTGGAAGTCTGTAAAGAAAGAGTATTGAAGTTGAATCCGAACATCAAGATCATCCCAATCTCGGCGCAGACCGGTGAAGGGGTCGATGAATTCGCACAATGGCTCAGGGACGAAGTCAAGAAATGGAAGGAACAATGAAATGACCCAACAAAACGTCAAACTCAAGGTATTGGAATTCGCGAATAAAGTCAGCAATAAGAAGATGGGGTCCAAAGGCGCGATCACCGCGGCCGACCCCCGCTATTACATCATGGAACCGGTGGTCACGGAAGAAATGGCCGAAGTCGCCTTGGTGATGGAGTTCAGAAAACCCAAGAGCGCCGAAGAATTGGGGAAACTCTGCGGCAAGCCGACCGAACTCGTCGAGAAACTGGCCTGGGAGTTATCCTTGGCAGGGGTTTGTTTCGTCAACAAGAAAGACGGCGTCGACAAGTATTGGTATGACACCTGGGTGCCGGGCATCATGGAAATGATGGTCAACAATAAGGAAAACGTCGCGAAATACCCGCAGATCGCCCGTGCTTTTGAAGAATACGGACGTGTCGTGGGTCCGATGAGCGTCGGGAAGTTCCCGATCGGGGTCGGGGTCATGCGTGTCATCCCGATCGAAACCGCGATCGCCGGGGAAACCCGTCGTGCCTCCTATGAAGAAATCTCCAAGTATCTCAACGAAGCCCACCGTTTCTCGGTGTCGGATTGTTCATGCCGGACATCGCGCGAAGCGATGGGGGAAGGTTGCGGCCACTTGAAAGAAGACATGTGCATCCAGATGGACCATGCGGCGGAATACTACATCCGTACCGGCAGGGGACGTGAGATCACGCGCGAAGAAGCGTTCGAAATCATCACGCGTGCGGAAGAAAACGGCTTGATGCATCAGATCCCCAACCTTGACGGAACCGGGAAGACCCACGCCATCTGTAACTGCTGCGGATGTTCGTGCTATGCCATGCGGATCGCGCAGATGTTTCAGAACTCGGACATGGTCCGTTCCAACTATGTCGCCCATGTCGATGCGGACAAATGCGTCGCGTGCGGCGAATGCGTCGAGAACTGCCCGACCAACGCGGCGAAACTCGGAACCAAGCTTTACCAAATCAACCCGGTTGTCGTCAAACCGGCGGATACCCCCCGCGATACGAAGTGGGGACCGGAAAAGTTCAACGTCGACTACCGTACCAACCGGAAGAATGTCGTCGAAGGCGGGACTGCGCCATGTAAAACCGAATGTCCGGCACATATCGCGATCCAAGGTTACATCAAACTGGCGTCGCAGGGGAAATACACCGAAGCCTTGGAATTGATCAAGCATGAGAATCCTTTCCCGGCGATTTGCGGACGGATCTGTCCGCATAAATGCGAATCCGCTTGCTCGCGCTGCGAAATCGACAAAGCCGTGGCCATCGATGAAATCAAGAAGTTCATCGCCGACCAGGATCTCAATGTCAAAAACCGTTATGTCCCGAAACTACGCCACCATTACGGCAAAAAGATCGCCGTCGTCGGTGCCGGTCCGGCCGGCTTGTCCTGTGCCTATTACCTAGCGATCGACGGATACAAAGTCACCGTCTTTGAGAAACAGGAAGCGCTTGGCGGGATGATGATCCTGGGTATTCCCAATTACCGTCTTGAGAAGGACGTGGTCAATGCGGAAATCGACATCTTGAAAGAACTCGGCGTCGAGTTCAAAACCGGCATCGAAGTAGGGAAAGATATATCGTTGAACGAACTCAGAAAGCAAGACTATAAAGCGTTCTACCTGGCGATCGGTGCACAGAAAGGCCGTAAGCTGGGGATCGAAGGGGAAGACCACCGCGATGTGATGAGCGGGGTCGACTTCCTGCGCGAAGTCAACCTAAACAAGGCAAACAAACTTTCAGGAAACGTCGTGGTCATCGGGGGAGGCAACGTCGCGATCGACGTCGCCCGTACCGCGGTGAGGATGGAAGCGAAGAATGTCGGCATGTATTGCCTGGAAAGCCGTGCCCAAATGCCGGCGTTGGAAGAAGAAATCGAAGAAGCTTTGGATGAAGCCATCCAGATTCATAATTCATGGGGTCCCAAGCGCATCGTCGTCGAAAACAACCAAGTCGTCGGCGTCGAATTCAAGAAGTGCGTTTCCGTCTTCGATGAAAACAAACGGTTCAATCCGGTGTTCGATGAGAACGACATCCTGTTCGTCGAAGCGAACACGGTCCTTGTCTCCGTCGGTCAAGCCATCGAGTGGGGAAACCTGCTTGAAAACAGCGATGCGAAGTTCAATCCCAACAAGACTTTGATCGCCGATGCCTTCACCTATCAGACCAACCAATCTGATGTCTTCACCGGCGGAGATTGTTATACGGGTCCGCGCTTCGCCATCGATGCGATCGCGGCAGGGAAACAAGCCGCCATCTCGATCCACCGCTATGTCCAACCCGGTCAAAGCCTGGTCAACGGTCGCGACCGCAGGGAATATGTGGCGATCGATAAAGAGAACTTCGACTTCCAAGGCTATGACCGTATTCCCCGGGAAAGTGTGAAAACGCATTATAAAACCACCGGAAAAGAAGCGTTCAGCGATGCCCGTCCGACCTTCAGCGAAGCGCAGATGAAGAAAGAGACCTCCAGATGTCTTGGATGCGGTGCGACGGTGATCGACGAATACATGTGCGTCGGGTGCGGACAATGTACGACCAAGTGCAAGTTCGATGCCATCTCCTTAGTCCGAACCTACAATTCCGGCGGGGCTTCCTATGAAGAGTTGAAACCTTTGGTCGTGAAGAACATCATTAAACGCCAAGGACGGATCCTGGTGAAGAATGTGAAGAACGCATTCGCCCGAGAAGAGTAAGGAATAACAAATGCATGAGTTAAGTGTCGTCTTCGAGGTGATCAAGACCGTCGAGCGTGTCGTGCTTGAAAACCAACTGAGCGAAGTGGAAACCATCGTCCTACAAGTCGGGGAGATCTCCACGATGATCCCCAAGTATCTTGAAGAGTGTTTCCCGGCGGCGATCGATGGGACGCGCTTTGAGAAAACCAAGTTGGAAATCGAAATCGTACCGGCCGTCGGACATTGCCGGGACTGCGGTCTGACGTTCAAGATCGTCGAGAACCAAGGGAATTGTCCTTCCTGTGTCAAAAAGAATTGGGATTTGGTGAGCGGCAAAGAATTTCTGATCAAAGAAATCGTCGCGTCTTGAAAGTCGAGGGGAATCTATGAACGATGTGTATTACCTTTTAACAACGGCGATTTTCATCGGAACAATCCATACCATTATCGGGGTCGACCATTACCTACCGTTTGTCGCCTTGTCGAAAGCCAACCTCTGGACGATGAAGAAAACGATGGTCGTCGTCCTTGTCTGCGGGATCGGGCATGTCTTCAGTTCCGTCCTGCTCGGATTCGCCGGCATCGCCCTGAGTGCGAGTCTGTCCTCCTTGGTCGACGTGGAAAGCATACGAGCTTCCATAGCGACGTATTTCCTGATCGGATTCGGACTTCTCTACACTCTATGGGCACTGCGCAACCTGTATAAAAACAGGAAGCACACCCACGAAATCGATGGTCATGACATCGTACATGACCATCATGAAACCACCAGCGTCGACGATCATCTAAAGGCGCAGAAGAAATCCCAAACGACGATCTGGGGATTGTTTATCCTCTTTGTCCTGGGACCCTGCGAACCCTTGATTCCGATCCTGATGTATCCCGCGGCGACGCACAACGTCGCTGCCTTGGTTCTGGTTACGCTTGCGTTCACGATCTGTACGATTGTAACGATGCTGACGATGACCTATGTTTTACTGAAAGGCATGGATGTGATGAAGTTGTCCGGACTCCACAAGTATTCGCATGCTCTGGCCGGTTCCGCCGTGACTTTATGCGGAATTCTGATGCTTACCTTAGGGATTTAAACTTGCTCGATCGATATCGATCTCAAAAGGGGAAAGAAAATGTTTACATTCAACACCGCCGAAGGGGCGACTCTAGTATCTGCGTTATCGATGTGGTTTGTGGTTTTCATCTCTTTGTTTGTTTTCAATGAATTCGCCCGTCGTTGGAAACTTGCCGGTTTCTTCAGTTTCGTCATCCTTCCGATTTTCCTGACCCTCCTCTGGGTGACCGCGCTCAAGGAAACGACCTACACCGATTGGTTCCACTTGGCGAAAGTATATTCCGCGACCGCCGGATGCATCGGATTCTGGTGCATCCGCCACGTCGTCAAGAAGGATAAGAAAACCGGGGAAGTGCTTTGGCGCCTGGCGAATAACAAGATCGCTTTGTGTTTCCCACCTCTCATCCTCGCCGTCAACATCCTGGAAGCCGTCATCCGTGATTTCGAAGTCGGTTCGATGTATTGGTTGGTGAATTCCGGTGCGATCGAAGGCGAAGTCGTCGGCGTGCTGGGCGGACCCTGGAACTACATGAACGCCATTGCCGGGATTCTAAACATCATCACGATTACCGGTTGGTTCGGCATCGTCCTGCGTAAGCAAACCAAGGGCGATGCAAGCAAAGACATGCTTTGGCCGGACATGCTGTGGTTTTGGATCCTGGCCTACGATGTCTGGAATTTCGTCTACACCTACAACTGCATCCCGACGCATTCCTGGTATGCCGGTCTAGCCCTCTTGATCGCGCCGACCCTCTGCGCCTTCACCCTCGGTAAAGGCGCTTGGCTTCAACACCGCGCCCAGACCTTGGCGATCTGGTGCATGTTCGCCCAAACATTCCCGGCCTTTCAAGACCAGGGAAGATTCATGGTTAGCTCGACCTACAATCCGACGATTTACACGATCCTGGGTGCTTTATCCTTGGGCATCAACGTCGCCGTGTTTGGATTCATGATGTACCGTGTCGTGAAGACGAAACGTAATCCGTATCTTGGGGAATTGTATAAGGATATGAAGGAATACAGCGCGATCAAATCGCTCGCTGAAAACTAATCGAAAGGGAATCCGTTGCGGATTCCCTTTCTTTCGAAAACCCGAAAGGTACGAATATGATACAATAGGGTCGAACTCACAAGGATCGAGGTGAACCGATGAAGATAGAACGAACGCCCGAAATCGAGGCATTCTTCAAACGATGCACGAACCAGCTTCGCAATGAGGAAATCAACGGATTTTTGGGGATGCATGTGACACCCAGAAATGAAAAGAAGATCCAGAAAAAGATGAAACAAGCGGGGATCCCCGAGTTTTCAGGTGATGAAGAATCCTGGCCTTCCTTATTCATCAGCACGCAGGAATACCTTCAAAGCCCCTATAACACCCACATCCGACTCGACAAGATCCAAAGCTCCGAATTCAAGTTCACGCGCGAAACCCTAAGCGCTAACGAACTGTTCAATGTCTGCGCCATCCACCCCGATCCGCATCGCGAACTCAACGACTGGATGACCCTACGTGCATTGGATCAACCCTACGACGCGGTGTTCCTTTGGCAAAACGACGAAGTCTGGATGATGGATTCCCCCGCCGAAGCGAATACGAACGACCCCTATGCCAAGAATGCCCACGGGAATGTGGTGACGTTCGGTTTGGGGATCGGATACTTTATTTACATGGCGATGCTGAATCCGAAGGTGACGTCGATCACGGTCATCGAGAAATCCAAAGCCGTCATCGAACTGTTTCAAACCTTCATCCAACCTCAATTCCCCGACACGATCCCATTGACCATCGTGGAAGGCGATGCCTTGGATTACTTCAACGAATCCTATCTCGACGGTTTCGATTCTGTCTACGTGGATATCTGGAAGTCGAATGACGACGGTTTGATCTGGGTCGAAAAGCTCTTGGAGCGATATCTTCCCCCCTTGGACAAAGTGGATTTCTGGATCGAATCCTCCATCTTCGAAACCATGCATGCCCTTGTCTTCATGTATTTCCATGAATTGTCCCAGGGTCGCAAAGCCCATCATAACCATCCGGACTATCGCCGGATCCTGAAGAAAATCGCCAAGCATTTCGATTCGATCGATGTCACGGTGAGGGATGTCGATACGCTAAAAGATGCGATGTATGACACGCAAACATTGCGAACCATTCTTTCCATTCATATCTAGTGTAAAAGTTCGTCATTATAATCATTTTCTTGAAAAAATCAACAAAATCTTGCGATTTTCCACTATGATTTAGAATGAATCTGTGCTACGATTCGCATGTAGAGAACAATGAATGAAAAAGGCAAACTTATCGAAAGATAAGGACGCAAAGCTAGAGGACCTCCGTCAGGTGGTAGCCAGTTACCAAAGTATTTGTTCTTTTTTCCATTTAAAAGAAGAAAGATCAACGGAGTCGAAAATTCGTTCATGAAATGATCATCGATCAACAGAGAAAGCGAGGATTCCACACGGCAAAAAAACTATTCGCAGTCAGTTTATCCTTAGCCTTGGTGATGACGATGTTGGTGTATGCCTTTGTTTCCAAGGCGAGGGAATCGGTCGCATCGGCGAAATCCGTCTATGCCATGGTGAGCGTCGATATCAACCCGAGTTTCGAATTCTATACGGATTATCATGACATCGTCGTCGAAATCAAGGCGCTCAATGACGACGCTTTAACCCTGGATGTGTCGGGTCTGGTCGGTTTGCCGATCGAAGAAGCCATCAAGAAACTGATCGTGATCGCCACGGACGCCGGTTTCATCGTCAGTTCGGATACTTCCGATGACTATGTCATCGTGACGACCGTGATTTTGGACGAAGAGGAAGAGGACGACGAGGCGGAAGAAGAAGTCAAACAAGATTCGCTGGGACAGCGAATCCAGGCTGCGATCGCTGCGAGCGCAGGCATCGAAGATACGACCGTCGTTGCCGTCATCAAGGCGACCTTACGCGAAAAATTCGAAGCGGAAGGCAAGAAAGTCCCTCTAGGGCTTTATGTCATCAACGGGATGGTCGAAGTCGAAGGGGAATGGCTGAGCGTTTCCGAATTCGTCGCAAGCCAGAAGAACGTCGACCAACTTGAAAAGAAAGCCCAACAAGTCATTCGCAAACAGGATCGCTTTACCAGTCTATGCGAGAAGTTCATCGCGGCACTCGAAGGTGCCGGAGTCGACACCACCCAATACGTCACTCGGTTAGCGACGGAAGGTGAAGACCTGGAAGCGCTGAAGGATGAATTGGAAGCGTTGTGGGCGACCTATGATGTCGAAGAAGAGGAAGCGAAAGAAGAAAACGTCAAACCCGAAAAAGAGAAGACGAATAACGGGAAAGGCGATTCGAAGAAAAATACCGATGAAGAAGATGAATCCGATACCGAGTCGGCATAGTCAAGCGAACGCTTGAACTTTGGAAGAGGTGAACTGAATGTCGAAACTGCTCAAAAAGAAAGTCATCGTTTTGACCGTCATCCCGCTTATGATTTTCGCCGTCGTTTTTAGCCCGGTCTTCGTCAAAGCCGTCAACGGGGAAGTCGATGTGTTCGAAATGGTGACAAACCTCTTTGGGAAAGTGGAGAAACAAGAAGAGAAAATCCGCAATCTTGAAGCGACCATCGAGGAATTGAAGGCTCAAATCAAAATACAGGATCCCAAGACGCAAGAGACCGTGACGGTTCCCAAAGAACCCGAAGTAACGGAAAAAGAAGAAGAGACGCCGATTGTTGAAGACAAAGAACCGGAAGTAACGCCCGACCCTAAACCGGATCCGGCACCGACCACGGAATTGAAACTACAAGTAAGTGTCAACGACGGGTATCTGAAACTGAGTTGGACCAAGGAAAGTTCGTCCGATCTGCAGGGATACAAGGTCGTCATCTCGAAGTCCAATTCTTCGCCTTCCTATCCCAACGACGGTTATCTGAAATGGATCACAGACCGCTCCATGAACTATCTCAAGGTCGACAACTCCGTAAAGTATAACGGAGGGGATTTCGGGGGATATCTCAAACCGAGTACCGCTTACTACTTTAGTATTACCTATGTCTACAACGATAAGAAAGTCACGACCGATCCCGTCAAAGTGACGACGCCGGCGAATCTATCCGTCCCGGAAACAAGCACGGATCTGAATCTGGATGCATTACTGCTTCAAGTGGTCGTCCGCGAAGGGGATGTGAAACTCCTTTGGACCAAAGAACCGAGTTCGAACCTACAAGGCTACAAAGTCGTCATTTCACAGTCCAACAGCGCGCCGAGCTATCCCGATGACGGCTATCTGACATGGATCACGGATCGTTCCATGAACTATTTCAAAGTCGACAACACGTCCGAGTATCATGGCGGGGATATCGGTGGATATCTGAAAGCCAACACGGAATATTACTTCAGTATCACCTATGTCTACAACGATAAGAAAGTCACGACACCGGCCGTGAAAGTCACGACGCCGGCTGGCTTGTTGACGCATGAAGAAGAAACGACGTTATCGCAAGATGACATCACCTTATCGATCGAGAGTGCGGATACCTATCTGAGACTGACATGGACGGAGGAAAACTGTTCCTGCCTTCAAGGGTATAAAGTCGTCATCTCGAAATCCAATCCTTCGCCATCCTATCCCGACGACGGTTATCTGACTTTCATCTCGGATTCATCCACCCATAGTTATGTCGTGGATAACTCCAGCTACTATAACGGCGGGGATATCCTTGGCTATCTTCAAGCTGATACATCCTATTACTTCAGTATCACATATATCTATGATGGAAAGAAGGTGACTAGCCCGACACTCCAATTCACAACTCCCTTGAATCTTGTCGTTCCAGTAACGTATTGACCCTTTCTTTCTGATAAAAACCGCCCTTGCTCAACTCTCAAGGGCGGTTTTTATAAGTTAAATCAGTTTACACTTTTTCGATGACACGGATGAGCGTGTTTTCGATCTCCAACGCGAATCCGTCAAGGGATGGATTCTGAAGCTCGGCGATCATGCTTGAAGGTCGGATCATTTCGATCACACCGACCTTGTCTTTCTCCCGTACGATCAGTTTACAGGGTAGAAAATAAGCGACTTTGGGATCGAAACCTACGGCTTTGAAGGCTTCAAACGGATTGCATACTTCCAAGATCGTAAACTTATCCGTCGATTCCAACCCTTTTTCTTTGAATTTCTGCGGAAGGTCGATGGCGATCAATACGCCGAATTTCTCTTCCATCAGACGATCTTTCAAAATCGAAATCGTTTCCTCATACGGCAAGTTCGTGGTACGTGTATATTCTTGGATCATTGAATTCTCCTTTCACATCGTTTCGTTGATACCATCATACCACGTTTGAATCAAACATCGACTCGTATGACCGTAAGGGTCGAAACAGAGATTGACGCAGGAAAAACAGGATGATACGATATGCAAAAGTAGTCGAAATAGAAAGGCGGAAAGAGGATGAAAGCAAGTCGTGTGATTGGGACGATACTGGGGATTCTATTGATCGTGTTTGCGGTCGGAGCGTATTTCTCGGATGAACCCTCATCCAAGACGGATACAGGGAGGATCGCGATCCTCGGTGCGTTCCTCTTTGGATTGTTTACGGTCGGAGGGAATTTAGGATCGACCAAGACGAAGCAGGAAGTGAAACTACCCGATGTGAAACCGGTGGTCAATACGATGGCTTGCCCTTCGTGTTCAAAACCGATCTCCTCCGATTTCACGGTCTGTCCGTATTGCGCGACCCCGTTGAATCCAAAATGCCGGTCCTGCGGGAGAGAAGTATCGAGTGATTTCAAACTTTGCCCGTATTGTGGGACGAGTCTCAAGAAATAATCATTCAATCAAGGAAAGATTCAAGAGGTCGGTATAGGATTTGACATAATTCCAAAACAACCGACCTGTCGGGGAGAGTTTGTGGTCCTTCATCTTGGTGAGGCAGATACTACTCTCGATCGCCGGGGAGATCAAGACGCTAACGACTTCGGGATGATTGAAATACTTGGCCTGATGTTTCATCAATAAAGAAACCCCCGCGCCTTGCGCGGTCAGGTCGATGATGTTTTCCGGTCGATGTCCGGTATAGGTCACATTCGGAGTGAATCCGGCATCGACACAGGCGTTGAAACAATAACCGTAGATCAGTGTTTTCTTGTCCAGGAATAGAAAGTTCTCGTTCTTGAGCTGAGTTAAGGAAAGGGTTTCGTTTTTCGCCAACGGATGCGACTTCGGCAGGATCGCGCAAAGCAAGTCCGACCGATAGGTCAGGTATTCGAAACGTGAAGGTTCGTTGGGGAATTTCCGCGTGAAGGCGACTTCGCAACTCCCGTCTTCCAACATTTTCGGGATATCCGTCCCTTCGTTTTCCGAAACGATCAACTTGATCTTGGGGTGGTCCTTTTGGAATTTCGCGATGATCCCCGTGATATCGTATTGAGCCATGACCGGAATCGAAGCAATCAAAAGTTGCTTCTTTTCTTTGTTGATGAAATCATAGACGCTCCCCTGGATGTCATCGTTGATCTCAACCAGTTGCTCGGCAAAGGGAAGAAGGATCTTCCCGAATTCGCTGATGACGACGTTGCGGGTCGAACGGTCGAACAAGGGGACGCCGAGTTCTTTCTCCACGGCTTGGATGTGTTTCGACAGGGAAGATTGGGAAATGCACAGTTCTTCCGCCGCCAACGAAAAACTCCGGTATCGGGCAATCGATGCGAATTCGATCAGGTAATTGATTTCCATGGGGAGGTCCTTTTGATATATTCCGTTATCGAATAAATAGTACCACAAACGGAATTGATAGTAAAGGATTCGTACCCTATAATCAAGGCATGAATACGCTTACAATTTCACCAATGAGGAGGAGAAATGATGAAAAAGATTCTAAGCCTGCTTATCGTTTTGATGCTCGGACTATCCCTCGCCGCCTGCCAAAGTAAACCGCGCGTGGATATCGGGTATAGCGTACCGGATACGACCAACCCGTTTGTCGGTTGGTTGACAGGGGAAGTCAATACCCGTGCCGAAAAAGACGGATTGACCGTACAAATCGCCGATGCGGCGGGAAGTGCGACGAAACAACTCGAACAAATCGAAAACTTCATCGCGATGAAGGTTAAAGTCATCGCCTTGATGCCGGTCGATCCCAACAACGTCCAAGCTGCGATCGAAAAAGCGCAGAAAGCCGGAATCAAAGTCTTGGTCGCCGGAACGGATACGGGTGTCTACGATGTCATGATGAACATGAACCAATACAATGCGGGTGAACAAATCGCCGAAATGGGCATCGATTGGTTGATCAAGACATTCTCCGCCGACGGTACCGAAGCCGGATTGACCGTTCGTCCGAAAGTCATCGTCATTAAGCAAACCGGAACGATCGACTCGACCAACCGTAGTAACGGGATCATCGACAAAATCAAAGCCTGGGGCAAAGCGGATGTCGTCGTCGCCCAAGGGGAATCCATTACTTCCGCTGAAGCGACCGCCGTCATGGAAAACATGTGGCAACAGAATTCGGATGCTTCCTTGATCTTGACCTACAACGCGGATTCGGCGTTGGGCGTCAATGAATACATCATGGGACAAAGCGGTGTCGACAAGGCGAAAATCGCCGTCTTCAGCGGAGACAACTCCGATCCGATCATGGAAGTCATCAATAAATCACCAAGTAACGAATCGATCTTCAGAGGGACGATGTCGATCGTCGGACCGACCATCGACGGGGTCCAGGTACCGCTACCCGATGCCACCTACCAAATCCTCAAAGGATTGGCCGATGGGACATGGGATAAAGGCGCCGTCATCACGGATGCGATCGCCAAGACCTTGCCGAGTAACTAAGGGTTGAAGAACACCGAAGTGGTTACAACCGTACCACTTCGGTTTCATTTTACAGAGGGGAGAACCAAATGAAAGAAACCGTCCTTTCGACGAAAAACATTACGAAAAGATATCCGGGTGTCGTCGCGTTGAACCAGTTTTCCATCGATTTCCACAAAGGGGAAGTGCATGCCCTTCTGGGGGAAAACGGTGCGGGGAAATCGACGCTGATCAAGATCATCGCGGGAGCCGTGCAAGCGGATGAAGGAACGATCGAAATCAACGGAAAGAGTTTTCGTAAACTGGATCCGTTGCATGCGAAGAATAACGGAATCGAAGTCATCTATCAGGAATTCAATTTGGTGAACTCGCTTTCGGTCGCGGAAAACATCTGTTTGGGTGAGCGTCATGGCAAATTCGTCGATCCTACGTGGATGGCGAACAAAGCATCCGAAGTCTTTGCGCGCATGGGGGTCGACATCGATCCCGAAGCTTTGATCAGCGAACTTCCGACGTCGCGCCAGCAATTGGTGGAAATCGCGAAAGCCGTCAGTAAAGACGCGAAAATCCTGATCATGGATGAACCCAGTGCGCCGCTCTCGGTTTCCGAAGTCGATAAACTATTCCAAATCATCAAAACACTTAAGGAAAGCGGAGTCACCATCATCTATATCTCCCATCGCATGGATGAAATCTTCGAGATTTCCGACCGGGTCACGGTCATGCGTGACGGACTGTACGTGGATACGCTTGAAACGGCGAAGACCGATCGAAAGCGTTTGATCCAACTGATGGTCGGACGGGAAATCAGCGATACTTATCCAGCCAAGCGATGCGAAATCGGGGAAGTCGTCCTTGAAATCAAAGGGTTGAGCGGAAGCGGCGATGCGGACGTTTCTTTCCAGTTACACAGAGGGGAAATCCTAGGTCTGGCAGGGTTGATCGGAGCCGGGCGAACCGAATTGGCACGCATGATCTACGGGGCGGACAAGTCGGATTCCGGGGAAATCATCGTGAAGGGACAACGGGTCAAGATCCATTTGCCTTCGGATGCGATCCGCCATGGAATCGGATTGATCCCCGAGGACCGCAAGCAACAAGGATGTTTCCTTGAGAAGCCGATCGCGTGGAATGCGACGATCGCAAACCTACGGAAGATCGCACGTGGAATCCTGTTGGACAGCAAACGCGAAAAAGAACAGGCGGAGCATTATATCGGTCTCTTCTCCATCAAAACCCCAAGCATCCAGCAGTTGGTGAAGAATTTGTCCGGCGGGAACCAGCAGAAAGTGGTGTTGGCGAAGACATTGGCGACCAATTCCGACATTCTGATTTTCGATGAACCGACGCGCGGCATCGACGTCGGCGCGAAACAGGAAATCTACGAGTTGATGGTGAAGTTGTCCGCCGAAGGGAAAGCCATCCTCATGATTACCTCGGATATGGCCGAATTACTGGGGATGTCGGACCGTATCATCGTCTTGTCGGGAGGCCGTTTGACCGGCGAACTGACGAAGGAAGAATTCAGCCAGGTGCGGGTCTTGGAACTCGCTTCCAACATTCACTAGAAACGGAGACCCTATGAAAACATTCAATAAAGATCGAATCCTTCCTCTCTTGAAGAAATACGTGATTTTCTTCGTCTTGATCGGATTGATGATCCTCTTCTCGATATTGACCCCTTATTTCCTGACGGTTCAAAACATCACCAACATCTTCGTCCAACAGTCCTATGTCATCATCGCGGCGGTCGGCTTGGCTTTCGTCATGATCGGCGGGGGGATGGACTTGTCGATCGGTTGGCAGATGTCCTTGGTCGGCGTCGTCACGGCGACCCTGATGAAAAACGTCGGGCTTCCCGTACCGATCGCGGTGTTGATCGGATGTATGTTGGGGGTTGTCCTGGGTCTGTTCAACGGATTCATGGCGATCACGCTGAAAGTCCATCCATTGATCGTAACCCTGGGTACGCTGACGGCGTATCAAGGCTTGTCCTATATCGCCGCGAACCAAAGCGTCATCCTCAACCTGCCCCCGAGTTTCAAATATCTGGGTCAGGGCTATGTCTTCGGATTCATCCCGGTCGGGGTCATCTTGATGCTGATCGTGGTCGGAACCGGTAGTTTCATCCTGAATAAAACCTATTTCGGAAGATATGTCTATGCCAACGGAAGCAACGAAGAAGCGGCGCATCTGGCCGGAATCAACGTACGTAAAACAAGACTCATGATTTTCGCCCTTTGCGGATTCTTCGTCGCCCTCGCTTCCATGGTCCTCTTCGCACGTACCGGTTCGGCGGCACCCAGCACCGGTCCTGGGACGGAATTCACCTGCATGACCGCCGCCGTCCTTGGCGGAGTCTCGTTTAAAGGCGGTGAAGGGAAGATGTGGGGCGTCGTCACCGGCGTCCTGATCCTGGGTATTCTAAGCAACGGGATGCAGCTGATCGGCATGGGAACCTATGCCCAATTCATCGTACGCGGCGGCGTGCTCTTGGCGGCGGTCGGATTCGACACCTATCAGAAAGCATCCGCGGCGAAAGTGAAGAAGATGGTTTAATATGGAAAACCCCGAATTCAAAATCCCGCTGTTATCGCAGGAAATCCTGGATCGCATCGTAAACAAGCATCTCGACATCCCGTATTGCCACCAATCCCCCTTTCAAATCCTGGACATCTATCTTCCCGATTCATGCGAAGGTCTCTATCCCGTGATCGTCCATTTCCATGGCGGAGCCTTTCTTTTCGGGACGCAACGCGACGTCAACTTCGAATCGATGTTGCGTGGATTGATGCGTGGCTATGCGGTCGTCAGCGTCCAATACCGCATGAGTTTGGAAGCCCGGTTCCCGGCGTTGATCTACGACGCGAAAGCCGCGATCCGTTGGATCCGTGCCAATGCGAAAACCTACTCCCTCGATCCGACCAAAATCGCGGTCTGGGGACCATCCGCAGGGGGATACATCGTATCCATGCTCGGAGTCACCGGAAACAACCCCGCGTTTGAAGACCTAAGCATGGGAAACGCCGAATACAGCAGTAATGTGGATGCGGTCGTGGATTGGTGCGGACCTTGTGGCGGCTTCCTTGACATGGATCCCGCAATTCGTGCAAATAACATCGGAGTCGCGGATCACAATGATCCGCTTTCACCCGAATCGAGAATAATGGGTGCGCCGATCGCAACGATTGCGCACTTGGTCGATCTGGCTTCACCCTGGAAATATGCACACAAGGACGTTCCTCCCTTTCTCATCCACCATGGTGAAGCCGACCCGATCGTCCCCGTCCAGCAATCCGCGAAACTTGCGGAAGCGATCTCCAAGGTAGCCGGGGAGGATCGCGTACGATTCCAGCGATTCCCAGGGCAAGGCCATCATGGCGAACCCTGGTATGACACGGAAGCCATGAGCGACCTCGTCCTTGATTTCATCGACTCGGTATTACGGTCGGACGAGTCATGCTGAAATTCACGCATCAGGTTTTTGACGGAGGGATCATCGCGATTACCGCCATCATGGGAGAACAGATCCACGTGGTGGTCGGCTCGAAGCGAGCGATGGTGATCGATACCGGTATGGGGATCGGGTCACTGAAAACCCATCTCGACGAACTCCTGGATCTCCCGTACTTCGTGGTCAATACGCATGGTCATCCCGATCACGGGGGAGGGAACGGTGAATTCGCCGAAGTCTATCTCCATCCTCTAGACCATGAACTCTATGCCGCCATGGTATCGGTTGAATTCAGAAAATTCGATCTCCGTCGCATCCTTGAGAAAAGCACTCCGGAGTTCGACGAAGCCATGGTTCCCTTTATGGACACACTGTTGCCTTTAGCGGACGGGATGACATTCGATCTCGGGGATCGTATCATCACGACGATCCATCTCCCCGGCCACACTAGCGGAAGCGTGGCGTTCTATGACGAAACGACGAATTCTCTGTTTTGCGGAGACACCATCACGAAAACCGATACCTGGCTCTATCAGCCTCATTGCGAAAGTCTGGCACGCTACGGTGAATCGTTAGAGAAGTTACTGAATACTTATCCTCAAATCGAACATTTGTATCCGGGACATCTACCGACCCCGATTTCAATGGACACGACACGAAGTAAACTGGAATGTGTCCGACGTGTCTTAAGCAGAGAAGTGGTCGGCATCCATGCGGAAACATTCGCCGGTGAAGGACTTCGGGTCGAAGTCGACGGGGTCGGCATCATCTATGATCCCGACCATCTTATATAAAGCAGAGAGAAAGAAGGTACAGTTATGCCCTATGGTGTCATCGTCGACAGTATGGCGGTTTTGATGGGAGGCTTGATCGGCGGATTCGCCGGTGAAAGGATCTCGAAATCCTTGAAAGTCGAACTCCCGATCGTTTTCGGTTTCGCGGCGATTTCGATGGGGGTGTTGAAGATCACGGAAACCAACAATCTTACCCTGGTGATCCTGTCGTTGATCCTCGGATCGATTCTCGGTGGGTTGATGCAAATCGAACGTTCCCTTGAAAAAGGGGCGAAATTCATCCTGGGTAAAGTCAAAGGGTTCAACGACGACGAGGATCGCTATCAGGAACTATTCGTATTGGGATTGATCGCCTTTTGCGTAAGCGGTACGGGGATCTTCGGGGCGTTGCGTGAAGGATTCATTTCCGACTCATCGATCTTGTTGTCGAAATCCGTCCTCGATTTCTTCACCGCGATGATATTCGCCTCGATCGTCGGTTACTCAATCTCACTGATCAGTATTCCCCAATTCATCATCCTATCCCTCTTCTTCTACGCAGCCCATCTGATCGCCCCATCTCTCTCGCCCACGGTGTTGGGGAATTTCTCGGCGGTCGGCGGCATCATCACCTTGATGATGGGGTTTAAAATGGCGAACATCGCGAAATCGAAGGCCGCCAATGCGATTCCGGCCCTCTTGATCGTCGTCGTCTTATCTCTTCTCTTCCTATAAAAAATCCATCCCTGATCAAGCGGGATGGATTTTTCTTATAAGATTTTCGTCGTCCAGGATTCACAGTTCCAAACATCGCTCACCACGTCCTGATAAAACTCAGGTTCATGGCAAACCAACAAAATGGAACCCTTGTATTCCTGCAATGCCCGTTTCAATTCTTCCTTGGCATCCACGTCCAGATGGTTGGTCGGTTCGTCCAAAACCAGGACGTTGGTCGGCGTATGCAGGATCTTACATAACCTTACCTTGGCTTGTTCGCCCCCGCTGAGTACGCTGACCTTGGATTCGAGTTGCTGGCGGGTCAGACCGACTTTCGCCAACGCATTGCGGATTTCCAATTGACTCATCGAAGGAAACACTTGCCAGACCTCGTCGATGCAGGTGTTCGTGTTCTCACGCCTTGCTTCTTGTTCGAAGTAACCGATGCTCAGGAATTCCCCGGTATGGACTTTCCCGTCAAGCGGTTCGATCATCCCCAGCAGACTCTTCAGTAAAGTCGATTTCCCCAAGCCGTTGGCTCCGGTCAAGGCGATTTTCTGCCCCCGTTCGATCGTGAATTTCAAGGGTTTGGATAGCGGTGAATCATAACCGATCACCAAGTCCTCGGCTTCGATGACGACCCGTCCCGATGTGCGCGACATCTTGAAGTTGAAGACCGGCTGAGGCTTCTCGCCGACCAGTTCGATCCTCTCCATTTTATCCAGTTTCTTCTGACGCGACCTGGCCATGCCGGTCGTGGCGACGCGGGCTTTATTGCGAGCCACGAAATCCTCCAGCTTAGCGATCTCGGATTGCTGGCGATCATAAGCGGATTCCAGCAGGCGTTTGTTTTGTTCATAGATGCGTAGGAATTCATCGTAATCCCCGACATATCTCGTCAGTTTGCAGTTCTCCACATGATAAATCAGGTTGACGACTTCGTTGAGGAAAGGCATGTCGTGGGAGATCAAAATGAAGGCGTTCTCGTATTCCTGAAGATATCTCTTCAACCAGACGATGTGTTCTTCATCGAGATAGTTGGTGGGTTCATCGAGTAATAGAATGTCAGGTTCTTCAAGCAACAGCTTCGTCAACAGGACTTTCGTCCGTTGGCCGCCGCTCAAATCATCCACGTCCCGATCCAATCCCAGGCTGGAAAGACCGAGCGCCGAAGCGACTTCATCGATGCGGATATCGATCATATAGAAATCATGGTGGTCCAGCATATCCTGCAGGATGCCGATCTTCTCCAAAGCGCTATCCATGTCCAAGTCCGGGTCGCTTGACATCGCTTCATACAACTGCATGATTTCCGCTTCGATATCGAAGAGATATTGGAAGGCTTTTTGCAGATTCTGACGGATCGTCGACCCCTTCTCCAAGACCGAATGCTGGTCGAGATATCCGACGCGCACTTTGGACGACCAAGTGATTTTCCCTTCATCCGGAATCAGTTTATTCGTGAGGACACTTAAAAAGGTCGATTTTCCTTCGCCGTTGGCGCCGATCAAACCGACATGTTCTCCTTTAAGTAAACGGAACGATACATCTTCGAAGATCGCCCGATCGCCAAATCCATGGCTTAAATGTTCTACGGTACAGATACTCATGCTTGATTTCCCTCAAAACTTCCAGAAAGTATCATACATGAGTTTGTCGGGATATGCAATCAAGAGCGCAAGATTTACATCCTGAAATCAAAGGAGTCCGCATTATGGGAGTCCTGGCGATTCAAACGGATGAAATCGTCCTTCGTCATCGAGTAGAGGCAATCGTCGTAGATGACTCCGCGATACCCCTGAATCGCTTGCCTTAATGTTCCCTCATGAGTGAATCCAAGACGGATCAAGAGTCGGTTTGAGGTAAGGTTGGGTAAGAATGCTCGTGCGCTGACTACATCGAGTTGAAGGGTTTGAAACGCATGGTTGATCACGTTGCGCAACGCTTCGCTCATATATCCTTTCGATGTGTAGTTCGTATTGAGATAAAAAGACAGGGTTAGACTCTTGACGCCATAACGCAAAGAATCCGGACTTAGATCGATGAATCCGATGACTTTCTTTTCTTCTTTATGGTGAAGAACGATGTGTTTTTCATCCGTTTGTAAGGTAAGGATGAAATTCCTCATTTCCTCTATATCCATCGGTTTCATACAGTTGTATTTCAGCACGACTTCATCGTTCTGCATCTCCACCATATCGTCCACATCGTCAAGTGTGACCGTACGTAGGATGAGTCGTTGGGTTTCAAGGTACATATACTACTTCCTTTCGAAGCGTTGCTTGGTCTTGCCGCTTAACGTTACGATGATCGAAACGATTCCCATATAGAGATACAGGATGGGAAAGGCGACCCAGAGATAGATGTAGTCATAGGGAAGCCAGGAGGCGAAGAGGGTGAACGCCGCGTTGGTGCCGGTGGAAAGATCTTTGATCGTAAAGAAATAATTGGCCGGGATCGAATGGAAATGATTGAGGTAGAGGTTGAAGAGATGAAGGGAGCCGGACACCGCAAGGACCATCAAGGTTAACTTGATCGCGCTTTGAACGGTGGGACGCAAGGGATGAAACCCCCAGATCGAATTGAGGACCGGGATGATGAAGATCGAGAAGTGAAAGATGTAGAAGGAGATCGTCATCATGGAATACGTATCCTGATAATCCGTGCTGACGATCAAGATCGCAGCCAGGGCGCCCAAGCCGCACACATAGAAGACGAAGTCCATCAAGAGCGCGCTTTTGCGGATCAAGGCGGTCGGAATCAAGAAAACAGCGATGTTGCATAACTGTAAGGGGAGAAGGGTGAAGATCGAATCACGACGGATATAGAAATACCACCAATTGACGACATAGGCGATGGCATTGATGAGCGTAAGGAAAAGAAGGAAGCGGAAGCGTGAGGATTGGGATCGAGTACGAAAGAAAAACAAGGTCAGAAACACGAAGATCAAGGAAGCGAAGTAATACCATTGGAGTTGCATCGGACAAACCTCGCCCACAGTTTAACATGAACGATTCAAAGAGACAATTTCATCGACGCCGATAAGGTTCATATCGTTGTGCTTCTGTGAAATGGCGCAGAAATAGAGTATCATAAAAGAAAGAATTACAGGAGAATCGAATGGACAATCAAGCAATCCTCGATCACATGACATTGGAAGAAAAGATACGGCTTTGTTCAGGCAAGGATGTTTGGCATCTGGAAGGGTATCCCGAATTGAACCTCCCATCGATCCGTGTAAGCGACGGTCCCCACGGATTGCGTAAACAGACCGACAAGGAAGATCATCTTGGTTTGACGGGCAGTCTCCCGGCGACCGCTTTTCCGACCGCCAGCCTCAGTGCATGCAGTTGGGATAAGGAACTGCTTTTTGAAATGGGGGAAACCCTTGCGGATGAATGCCGAGCGGAAGAAGTCTCGGTGCTTTTAGGTCCGGGCGTCAACATGAAACGCAGTCCCTCATGCGGACGCAATTTCGAGTATTTCAGCGAAGACCCTGTGCTGTCGGGTGAGTTGGCCGCAGCGTTCATCAACGGTGTCCAGTCCAAAGGGATCGGGACGTCCCTGAAACATTTCGCGGCGAACAACCAGGAACAAGACCGGATGACCTCGTCCAGTAACGTCGATGACCGAGCGCTACGGGAATACTATCTTCTTCCCTTTGAAATCGCCGTCAAGAAAAGCCGACCATGGACGATCATGTGCTCCTACAATAAAATCAACGGGGTCTATAGCTCCGCCAATGCATGGCTTTTGGATGAAGTGTTACGGAAGGAATGGGGGTTTGAAGGGGTCGTCGTCAGCGATTGGGGGGCCGGTCATGAACATTGGGAGGACCTGAAAGCCGGGATGGACCTTGAGATGCCGGGGAATGGCCAACACTATCTTCAAAGCGTGGTCGATGCGGTGGCCGATGGGAAAATCACGGTGGAAGAAATCGACCGTACAGCTTCAAGAATCCTAACATTGATCGAAAAGGCGAAACCGGTTCTTGGTGATCGTTGGAGTTACGATCTTCAAAAGCATCACCAAATCGCTCGTAAGGTCGCAAGTCAAAGCATCGTTCTTTTGAAGAACGAGGGGAAGTTCCTTCCCCTAAAGAAAGATAAAGAAATATTGGTTTTGGGAGAACTGGCGAAACACGCCAGGATCCAAGGCGGCGGGAGTTCGCACATCCAACCGCATCGCGTCGACTCTCTATTGGATGCCCTCGACCAAGCCAACATATCCTATGTGTATCGTCAAGGTTACGATCTACACAATGCGAAAAGTACCTTCCATATCCCCGAGGCGATCCATGCGATTCAGGAGAATCAGAATGTCATCGTCGTGGTCGGATTACGGGATGAAGATGAAAATGAAGGGTTTGATCGGACGTCGCTCAAACTACCGTACTCACACGATAAACTGGTGGCGGAAGTCGCCAAGAAAACCAAGAACCTAGTCGTCGTGCTGGCCGGGGGTTCACCGGTCGAAATGCCCTGGGTCAACCAGGTCGCGTCGATCCTGAACGGATACCTCCCCGGGGAAGCCGGCGGTCTTGCATTGTGCGATCTCCTTTTCGGGGATGTGAATCCCAGCGGGAAATTGGCGGAGACATATCCGAAGTCGCTCAGTCACGTCCCATGTAGCAACACCTATGGGAAAGAGCGCAAACAAATCCATTATCGCGAGAGTTTATTCGTTGGATATCGCTATTTTGATTCCGCCAAGGTCGACGTTCTCTTTCCGTTTGGCCATGGGTTAAGTTATACGAGTTTCGAATACTCCGCCCTTGAAATCGTCGGGAAAACGGTGCGCTTCAACGTGAGAAACACCGGAGTGCGAAAAGGGTCGGAAACCGTCCAAGTCTATGTAAGCAATTTATCCAAGGCGCACTACTTCGTATCGAAAGAACTGAAGGTGTTTGAGAAAATCAATCTCAGTCCGCGTCAAGAGAAGACCGTTGAAATCGAGTTGAACGAACGGGATTTTATGTTCTATCATCCCGGACTCAATCGGTTTGTCATCGCACCGGGGGAATATGAAATCCACGTCGGGGCATCGAGTCAAGATATCCGGCTAACGGGTAGAATTACGAAAGAAGGGGAAACGGATCTACCGAAGGATTCCTCGTGGGAATCGACTTGGTATGCCCATCTCAAAGGTAAACCTAGCGATGAAGATTTCAAAGCGATTTACAATCGAGGAATCCAAAGCGAAGAAAACACTGTGAAGGGAAAGTTCACAATCGACAGTACGTTGGAAGACATGGGGCATACATTTATCGGGAAGATGATGAAGCAAGTTTCGAAGGGCATGTTGATGAAGGCGGGCGGGTTTAAAAAAGAAGACCGTCGATCCAATGAATTCAAGATGATGTTCCAATTCGTGATGACGACACCGTTGCGCACCACGATGTTGTTGAGCCAGGGTCAGTTATCCCAATCCATGGCCAACGGGATCGTCGATCTGGCGAACGGGAAATACCTGAAAGGGCTAAGTGAATTTCTAAAACGAGGATGAGGGTCATCCGGTTCGAATTCACTGGAAACCTCCTGAATCCTTGTGGTACACTTGATCCAAGGGGGAATGACCATGCAGAATTCGAAACTGTTTCCAATGTCGTTGTTTTTCTTAGGGATGTGCATCTTATGCGGTTCACTCTATATCGGGTTCCAACTTGAAAGCCTTCGTCAGGAAATCCGTACGCCCCATGGCGGACTGATGACCATGGAGGAAACCGCGAGTTATCTCTCCATCACGATGGACGAATTGGACGACATCCTTCGCGATGACCGGATCGAGAAGGGGAAGACGATGATGTACGATACCTATCGTTTCCTTCCGTATCTGGAAATCAACGACGAGTATCGCTTTAATAAGACTCAACTTGATTTGTATATCGAGTATCGAACGCTGAATCACAACTAGACCATCCCAGGATGGTCATTTTCATGTTTTTCCGACAAGTCAGAGAATATCCGTTATAATAAAAAGACAGAGGTGACGCGACATATGGATCAATTCATGCGGGTTTTCGGTTTGAAACGTGAAGCGGTTTTACTTGATTCCTGGCTTTATATCTTAAAATCGATGTGCGCGATCGGCGTCGGTTTTCTTTTAGGCAACGCTTTCTCAATCACCCGTCTCGACATGATTTCCGTCTTGTTGGGTGTAATGTACAATCTCGAGGCGGTGAACGTATCCGGGGTGAAGGGTGCGATCAACCAAATGACCGCATCGACCCTGGGAGCCCTCTCCACCGGCTTTTTGGTCTTTCTGATGGGATATCACGTCTCGTTTTTAACCGTCGCCATGGGCATGGGTTTGACCCTCTACATCGCGCTTAAAATCGATTACCGCATGGTGTCTCCGGTCGCGATCTTCACCAGCGTCTACATGACGCAGCTTCTGCAGAACGATGCTTTGGGGAATCCCAGCGTTCTTTTGACGTTTCGACTCCGTATTTCCGCCTTGGGTCTGGGTGTCTTGATCGCGCTGACCTTCAACTATGTCTTCTCGCTATTTTATTATCGGAAGATCGGGAAAAAACGGATGGAATTCGCCAGACTCCAAGGGGTATCCGGATTGAAGAAAACCTATGAAATCTTATCGAGTCCGATCGATTCCCCGGTTTCATCCTCGGTGTTGGCCGGTGTGTTCAACGACATCGAAATGGTGAAGGCGAACGTCCAGACGATGATGAAAGAGAATTCACTCCCGTTCAACCGACGCGAGAAGGCGAACTTGACGGTGCTCGACGACATGGTGAACGCGATGAAAAGCATGATCCATCTTGCCTACGACTGCATTTTCATGAACCAGGAACAACACGTCGAAGTCACTCCGATGGACCTGAAAAAATTGGAAACGATCATCGACCGACTCGGGAAACTCGATTTTACACATCCTTCCTCGACGGATGCAAACCGAATTCTGAATGCGGACGTTGCAGATTCTAGCGATAGCCGAATCAAAGCGAATCTTTCGATGATGGAAAAACAGTTCAACCGATTGGTTGAACTCAATACGAAACTGAAATAGGAGATGCCATGGAATGGATTCAATTGACGGAAACCCATCTTGACCAAGCCTACGAGATCCTGCATCTGTGTTACGAAGCGGAGAGAATGAAGACGAAAGAACTCCCTGAAATCATACACACTCCGGATTTAGGGTATTTCGTGAAGAATGCCTATGCGTTCGGTATGATCGAAGGTGGTAAATTGATCGGATATCTTTGCGCCTATCCACTCATCGAAGATGCGTTCGGGACGACCGGAGTCAAGGGGACGTTCATCCCGCTTCACGCACACGGGGTCATCGGAAACCATCGCAAGAAAGTCTATGACCTGCTTTATCAAGGATTGGCGAAACGTTTGGTGGATGATAAAATCTTCAGCCACGCGATCGCGCTCTACGCCCATGATCAGGAGGCGATCGAAAGTTTCTTCACCAACGGATTCGGGATGCGATGCATGGATGCGATCCGTGTAATCGATGCAAGCCGCGCGATTCTTCCGACTTCGATCGAAATCACGGAACTTGACCGAAACGACAGTGCATCGATCCTCGCCCTTCGCAACGGACTGATTGGTCATCTTGCGCACTCCCCGACCTTTTTGAACTATCCGTTGATGACGGAACAAGAACTCATGCAGTCCATAGAACGACGGGATTCACGGATTTTCATCGCACGTATTGAAAATGGGATCATCGCCTACATCGAAGTCATGGAGGACGGGGAGAATTTCATCACGGAAGAAAAAGGGATGCTGAATATCTGCGGTGCCTACTGTTTGCCTGAATATCGAAAATCGGGGATGATGCGTGAACTTCTTCATGTTCTTGAAAACAAGGTAAGCCAAGAAGGAATTACCTCGCTTGGGGTCGATTATGAGAGTTTCAATCCTAACGCACGGGAATTCTGGGGTAAATACTTTACGCCCTATACCGTTTCGTTGGTACGACGGATTGATGAAAAGCAATAGAAAACGAGAGCGAACTCTCGTTTTTAGCTTCCTTTACCCGAACCGCTTGTGGAACCGCCGGAATCACTACCGGAACCTTGTTGAGTCCCGGAATCGTCACCGGTGTTTCCATCACCTTTTCCGCTATCTTCCGTATTTCCGCTTCCATTTCCGTTGCCACCTTGACCCGGATCTTCTTGTTTATTTCTCACTTCGTTTTGGATCTGCATCATTTGTTCAACCGAAGCATTCTGTAACCGTGTTCTCAGTTCGGTCGTATCGACGCCCGCATTCTCAAGCTTGTTGAGGGCAAGTTCGATGCGTTCACGGACTTTTTCCTGGGTCGCTTCGGTTAATTGAATCTTGTTCTTCACTTTTTCTTTATTCTGTTCGTTCGCGAAGAATTCTTTGACCGTCACGGTCGTTCCGTCAGGAAGGTTGACCATCCCTTTCAGGACATACAATCCCAAGGGGATTTCTTTTTCATTCGCTTCGAATTGAGCGATTCTTTCAGCCTTCAATTCGACGACATTCATGCACTGCAAGGTATCGCTGAGACGGATGCGATCTTGGATCTGGGTATGTAGTCGATCACGGACGGATTCGGCGGCTTTTTCCATCAGCACCGTACTGACCACGACATAATCATCTTCCAAATCTTCGATGTCGACGAATCCGGCTTGATTGGCTCGTTGGACAATCAGGTCGATGGCTTCGGCGATCGGTTTTCCAACCAAATCCGATGTGGCGAGTGTCTTCGCGTCTTCATTCATCGCTTCGACTTTCAATACGATTCCTTCGGAGTTGGTGGATAATTCGAAACTCGGGTTGATGTCGACGGCGACGATCGCCGCGACGACGTTGGATGTATCCTGTTTGAATAGATTCAGGGAGTTGGCGAAGACGATCCCGAAGAGTACGACGACCGCCAAACCGAAGACGAAAATGCTTTTCTTTTTCATGAGGGACTCCTTTCGGTGATTAGACCGTTTGGATCTTAAGCCGTCCATTTCGGCACGTTGATAAATCTGAGCCAACATCGTGTCTTCGTTGAATGTGTTTTTGTGGATGCTTTTTTTCAGTTGGTTCATTTTTCTCACTTAAGTCCTTTCACCCTTATAGAGTCGCCTCATCCGGTTTTCGACGAAATTATTTTAAGAACTTTTTCTTCAAGGTTTCCAACGCCTTATAAACCCTGCTTTTTACGGTGCTTTCCGGGATGCCCAATGCATTTGCGATTTCGATATAGCGTAAATCGAATCGAAACCGGGCGGTGAGAATCTTTTGGTCAAGTTCCGGTAGTCTTGTGACTTCATCCCAAAGTTCATCCAAACTCACTTTATCCAAAACATCCGATTCCAAATCGTATTCATCGGGGATCGCCTGGATCGTCGTTGCATCTTCATCATCCAAGGTGATCGGTCGGATCGATTTCTCCTTATAATAGCGCGTAAGCGCATGGTTCGCCATCTGCATCAAGTAGGCCAAAGGGTTCTCGATCTCTTCTTTTTCCTTCAGCATCCTTTTATATAAATCATAATAGACATCCTGTACGAGGTCTTGCGCATCGAAAACACTCTGTACTTTAAAGAGTACATATTTACTGAGGGGAGTGAACGTCGCCCGGTAGATGTTCTCGAAATCTTCTTCGCTTATGTGCATGGGGTTCTCCGATTTCAGTATAGCACAACCTATTAATGTACAATTTGAAAGTCGATGCCGAAGTCACAGCGAAACAACTCATCTTGGTTGAGTGTGAATCGATTTCTAGGAAACAATTTGGTCCTTTGAGTTATTTCGCGTCGAATAAATGAGCATCATCGAAGCACTTTAATCAAGATGAAAAACGGCCGGAGGATCATCCCATCTATCATTTCATCGAAGTGTGGATTCCTTCTGGATTTGCCTTCTGTTTTTATGGAATTGATTTACTCTTTTTCATTATGGGAGTAAAATTACCATGCAAGGTGGTGAGAAAAAAATGGACATAGACCCGGGTAGTCGACGATACGTATCCTTTGTAAACCTGATTCTTCATAATACCGCGCGGGGCGTCCTTTTTTTCATTTAACCAAGGTCACCCCGCCTTAGAAAAGGAGGGGTGTCATGTTAACCTCAAAAGACTTCTTTTTTAGTAAGATACTCAATAAAAACATTCACAATCTCGATGATTCCATCATCGGGAAGTTGAATGATCTTGTCGTTGATTTTCAATCCGCGATTCCCAATGTCCGTGCCATCGTGGTCAAGAACGGGAGTCGTGTCTTTTTCGTTGCGGCGGATTCCCTGGAAATCTATCGAGATGACCATAGTCGTTATCATGTGAGGTTAGGATCACCAAACTTGTCCTTCACACCTGTCCCTGACAGCGACATCCTTTTGGCGCGAGATTTCCTGGATAAACAGATTATCGATGTGGAAGGGAAGAAAGTCGAACGGGTCAACGACGTACGAATCGCGGAATGGGCGGGGAAGTGGTCTTTGGTGGCGGTCGACATCGGACTTCGCGGATTGATGAGACGGCTTGGTGTCGAATGGCCGGCGATTCGAATCTCCTCGATTCTAAAGCGGCAGTTCCACAATTCACTTGTCGCTTGGGACGACGTCCAGGCATTGACGCATGGAACGGATCGGCTTCGGCTTAATTGTTCCCTTCACCGGCTAAACACCTTGCATGCCGCCGATCTGGCCGACATCCTTGAAGATCTTGACAAGCAAACCCAGGTGTCGTTGTTTCAAAGTCTAAACCCTGAAGTCGCCGCGGATGTCCTTGAGGAAATCGAATCCGATGTCCAGGTCAGTTTGATGGAGAACGTATCTTTGGAGAATGCGTCGGATGTTCTTGAAAGAATGCCACTTGATGAAGTCGCCGACATTCTTGAGGAAATGGAAGAGGACGCCGTGGAGCGTTTGTTGAGCGACATGGAATCCGAGATTTCTTCCGAAATCCGTGAATTGATGGAATATGACGAAAAGACGATCGGTAGTTTGATGATGAACGATTTCCTCTCCTTTCAATCCACCGATCTCGTCGGCCAAGTGCTCAGTGAACTGCGCCGGGTCAAACCGGAAGAAGACATATCGCATTATCTCTACATCGTGGATGCTGAATCACATCTCAAAGGCGTGGTTTCTTTATTGGATTTGATCTTGGCGGATCCTCAGATCGACATCGCCCATCTGATTCCCGAAGATCAAAACGTCGTCGTGGTCCATGATGAAGATCCCTTTGATCGGGCGACCCAACTGATGTTGAAGTATAACCTCATGGTGCTTCCGGTCGTCGATCCATCCGACGTTCTTGTCGGTATTACTTCATTGAACGACTTAGCCTATGAATACGGCATTGCCAAGAGGGTGTCCTGATGGAAATGATCAAAAAACGTTGGACGAAATTCACATACATCATGGCGATTGTCGGTCCGGGTTTGATTACGGTGAATGCCGGTAACGATGCCGGCGGAATATCGACGTTCGCCTATATCGGTGCGAAATACGGTTACACGATGCTTTGGGGCCTCTTGTTGCTGACGTTTGCACTAGCCATCGTTCAGGAGATGAATGCGAGGATGGCGGTTGTCACTGGGAAAGGGTTATCCGATTTGATTCGGGAACGATTCGGTGTGAGATGGACGTTCTTCGCGATGATTGTCCTTTTCCTTGCGAATTTCGGAGTAACGCTTGGAGATTTCGCAGGTGTCGCCGCGAGCTTGGAACTTTTCGGAGTCAGTAAGTATTTGAGCGTGCCGGTGGTTGCGGTCGCGATCGCGTTTCTCATCACGAAAGGTTCATACCGCAAAATCGAGAAGGTGTTTCTCCTCTTTACCTTGGCGTTCTTCGGGTACATCCTTTCCGCATTGATTATCCAACCGGATTGGCCGGTCGTGATTCGATCCGTCGTGACACCGCACCTTCGCTTTGATACGGGCTATTTGCTTGCGTTCATCGGATTGATCGGCACGACGATTTCACCCTACATGCAGTTCTATCTCCAAGCCGCCATCGTCGACAAGAAAATCAGTCTGCGTGACTACAAGTATGAAAAACTCGATGTCTATCTTGGCTCGTTGTGGGGCGCGACCATTTCGTTCTTCGTCATCGTCTGTACCGCTGCGACCTTGCATGAAGCGGGGATCGAAGCCGATAGCGTTTCCGCCATCGCCCTTGCCCTAAAACCGTTGGCCGGGGACTATGCGTTCATCTTGTTCGGGGCTGGCTTGTTTGGCGCCTCGGTCTTGGCTTGCGCCATCATCCCGCTCTCGACATCCTATGCGATCTGTGAAGCGTTCGGGTGGGAAAGCGGCGTCGACAACCAGATGCAGGATGCGAAAGCGTTCTTCTCGATCATGATCGGGATTCTGTTCTTCGCCGGATTGTTGGTGTTGATTCCAGGCATCGACTTGATCCCTTTGATTCTCGCCACCCAACAAATCGCCGGGATCCTTGTCCCTGTCATCCTGATCTTCATGATTCTGCTTGTCAACGATCGGCGGATCATGGGGAAATATACGAATTCGAAGCTTCAGAATCTCATCTCAAGCATAACCGTCCTCTTCATCATTTCGCTGACGACGATCTTGTTCGTTTCGCAAATCATCCGATTAATCTAAAAAGTCATCCCAGATCGGGATGACTTTTCTAATCATAAATCGATTGAAGATCGTCGGCTTTCTCTTTCGCTACTTGACGATTTCGATTTTGAACGTCATCGTCGCGACGCTTTTCGCAGGCATCGGGTAGACGATCGTCTGGTCATCGAGATGGATCAAGGCGTTACGTGACGTGTTCTGCATATTATAGACCACGAGGTTGACGGACAGGTCCGGATTCAGGAACGCGACGCTGGTGAAATTCCCCTCGGCTTTCGTCGAGTCGATCCGCAGCGCATCTTTCTGCATGAACTTACTGAAGTGCGCCAACGAATAATAATCGAGGTTATAGGTCAACTCTTTGGTTTCTTGGTTGACGGTGACAATCCCGCGACAGGTGCTTCGGCCGAAACCCGGGACCGTCGGTCCGTTGTTTTCGTCAAGCGTCATGTTCCAGAGCACATAGGTGCGTGAATGGTTACGGAAGACATCGATGCCGTTCTTGATTTGATCATGGAACGCCGCCTCGAACGGAGGTACCCATTCACCCCCCGAAGCTTCGGTGAAATAGACTTCGTGGTCGGGAAACTCGTTGAACACTTCGCTCTGCGCGATGACTTTCCCGCCATAGACATGCCACGCGACCCCGTCGACCAGTTCGGGGATGGCTTTCAAGACGTCCAGCGGAAAGTCTTTGCGATCCCAATTATGGTCATACGCCAAGATTTTCGTCGATAGACCGGCTTCCTGAAAGGCGGGATAGAGTCCCTTCTGAATGAACTGCACCTGTTGGTAGGCGCTCATGCCCAAGCCCGGATAATGTTTGGGGATATACAACGGTTCGTTTTGCGGGGTGATCGCGAAGATCTCCAATCCTTCTTCTTGATAGGCTTGGATGAACTTCACGAAGTATTGGGCATATTCTTCGTAGTATTCAGGTTTCAGTGAACCTCCGACCGTATTGTCGCTGGTTTTCATCCATCCCGGCGCACTCCACGGACTGGCCATGATCTTCAGGTCGGGATTCAACCGAAGGGCTTGTTTCAATAACGGCAGAATATCCGTCCGGTCATGGTCGATGGAGAAATCGCTGAGATCTTCATCCGTCTGACCTTTTTCTTGATCGTCGTAGGTGTAGAAGTCGCGGGCGAAGTCCGACGCCCCCATCGGCTGGCGTATGAACGACAGTCCGATCCCGTCTTCCTTATCGAACAACTTGACCATCAGGTCATCGCGTTGCTGCGGGCTTAAGACGGAGTTGATGAGGTAGGCGGAGGAGTCGGTGAACGACGCACCGGCACCCAGAATGTTCTGGAAGGTTTTATTCGGATTAATCGTCACATCGAACCCTGTTTTCGGTGCCTCTTGTCGATCATACACGATCGCGTCTTCCGGCATATGGTTAAAAAGATTCGATGCATCCATCGTCGACAAATACACCTCGACCGTGGAACCGATACGATACACCTTCGGATCTTCAGGTGGATCGACGGGGTCCTTAATCGGGGCGCAGGAAGAGAGCAGGGCGCAGGTCAAACCGGCTGTAAGTAGTTTCGTCATGTTCATGGGAATCCTTTTTTCGTTTATATTCGTATTGTATCACAGGTTGATTCTCTTTAGAAAGCGTTTTCGTAATCAAATCGCATGCAGTTTCGATTTCCTTTTGTATAATGGAGGTATTGAATCGGGAGGTTCCCCATGACGGATATCATCGATAAACTGAAGCTGACCAAACCTGCACAGATCGCATTGGTCCATTGCCCCGAGAACGTGAAGCACGTCTTCGCAACCTTGAATACAACCCAAGAACTCAGCAAGCATGACTGCATCTTCGCCTTCTCCACCACCAAGGCGGAATTCCTGGCGACGATCAAAGATGTCATGGATGAAAAACGTCTCAACGAAGAAGGGATCTTGTATATCGCTTATCCGAAGAAAGGCAATCCGATTTACCCCGATTACGTCCATCGCGACGAAATCTTCGGTTTATTGAATGTGGACGTCGCCGACGGGTCGATCGACCATACCCCGTTCCGCTTCAACCGCATGGTCGCTTTCGACGAAGTGTTCACCGTCCTTGGCATCAAGTATTCGCAAAAAGGAAGATCGCAGACCGCCCCGAGTCAATCGACCGGTGACTACATCGGATACATCGAGGAAGTACGCTCTAGGATTCAATCCGACCCCGAGGTGTTGACGAGATTCGATGCCTTGACTGCGGGTTACCAACGGGATTGGGCACGCTACCTCTACAGTACGCCCAGTGAAGAGACGCGGAACAAACGGTATGAGGAAATGTCGACCGTATTGAAGGCGGGGTTCAAAACCGCTGCGCTGTATAAACAATCGCTCAAGAAATGAGAAAGCGATCAACCGATGGAAATCGGGTCGATCGCTTTTTCTTTCAGAAAGTAGTTCAGGATACTGTCTCGCGTATAGTTCTCAATCCGGTTGTAATGGGACTTCAACGGATAGGCGAGGATGACATGCCAGGAGATCGGATGGTCGAAGGGGACTTCGACGACATCGTTGAAATACATGTGATGACGGATCGGAGAGGGAAGGATCGTGATGAAGTCGGAAGGACGTGTCGATTCGAGCAGGAAATCCCAGGAAGAAGAAGTCAGCGCGATTTGCGGGACAAGGTTGATGCTGGAGAATTTACGAATCAATTGATGATGGATCATGAAGGACTCGCTGAAAATCGCCAAATCGCGATGTTTCAAGTCGGACCACGAAATCACTTTCTTTTGGGCTAGCGGATTATGGATGGACATGAAGGCGGTCAGTTCGTCCTGATGGATGACATCTTCACGAAAACTTTGAGGGTTCAGATCGGAGGGTTGAAGCAAGATCGCAAAGTCGATTTCATGCAAAATCAGCTTCTTGCGTAGATCGAACGCCCCTTCTTCCAATACGTCGAAGCGAATCTCGGGATTGCGTGTGATGAGCTGTGCAAGGACTTCGGTGAATAAGACGGTCAAGATCAACGGAGGGATTCCGATCCGGATCGATCCCTTGACCGAGGTCGTGTTTTCACGGAGTTCCTTCAGCATCTTTTCGTGTTGAAAGAGGACGACCAATGCGTTATTGTAGAAGTTCTCGCCGACATTGGTCAAACCGATCAAGCGGCCGTTGGAACGGATGAACAGTTCCGTCTTTTCTTCATCCTCGAATTTGCGGATGTATTGTGTGAGGGCGGGTTGGGAGAGATGAAGTTTCTTCGATGTCATCGACAAATTGAAGCGATTTTCCACGATCGCGACGAAATAGGTGAGCTGGGTGATGTCCATGGTGATTTCCTTGTCCAAGAGGACGCAATGTATTTCCATTCTAATCGATAACTACAAGTTATACAATCTATAAAATTCTAGTATTAGTAAAAAGGTTGACGCTCGATTATCATGTGAATGTAAGCGCTTAATGTTTGTGATTCAACAATCGATGTAAATAATTCACATGAAGGAGAACATTATGAAAGATGTTGTGATCGTTTCTGCCGTCAGAACCGCCATCGGAAGTTTCGGGGGAAGCCTAAAATCGGTTTCCGCCGTCGAGCTCGGTACCGCCGTCGTTAAGGAAGCTATAAGCCGCGCGAATATTTCCGCCGATCTGGTCGATGAATTGATTTTCGGGAACGTGCTTCAGGCCGGACTGGGACAAAACGTCGCGCGTCAAGTCAGCGTCCATGCCGGATTGCCGATCGAGGTTCCGTCCTTCACCGTCAACAAGGTCTGCGGATCGGGACTCAAAGCCGTCCAGTTGGCGATGCAGTCGATTCTGGCGGGGGATGCACAAGTCGTCGTCGCCGGCGGAACCGAAAACATGAGCCAATCCGCCTACATCCTGCCTGGCGCCCGTTGGGGTCAGCGCATGGGGGATGGTCAGTTGGTCGATACGATGGTCCATGACGGGTTGACGGATGCCTTCAGCGATGTCCATATGGGGATCACCGCGGAAAACATCGCCGAGAAGTATGGATTCACTCGGGAGCAACTGGATCGTTTCTCCGTCCAGAGCCAACACCGTGCGATCCAAGCGATCGCCGACGGGAAGTTCGTCGATGAAATCGTTCCGATTCTGATCCCTCAGAAAAAGGGCGATCCGATCATCGTCGCGACGGATGAATATCCCAAACCGAATACGACACTGGAAGGATTGGCGAAACTACGCCCCGCCTTTAAGAAAGACGGCGTCGTGACCGCCGCCAACGCGTCGGGAATCAACGACGGAGCCGCGGCGTTCGTACTCATGAGTAAAGAAAAAGCGGATGAACTCGGCTTGAAAGCCTTGGTCACCATCACCTCCTATGCCTCGGCCGGCGTCGATCCCCAACTGATGGGGACCGGACCGATCCCTGCGACACGTAAAGCCCTTGAAAAAGCGAACTTGACGGTGGAAGATCTTGACTTGATCGAAGCCAACGAAGCCTTCGCCGCCCAAGCCCTGAGCGTCATGCAAGAATTGAATCTGAATCCCGACATCGTGAACGTCAACGGCGGAGCCATCGCCCTTGGCCATCCGATCGGTGCCAGCGGTGCGCGTATCCTCGTCAGTCTGATCCATGAAATGGTGAAGCGCGATGCGAAACACGGACTTGCGACCTTGTGCATCGGCGGAGGACAGGGCATCTCCATGATCGTTGAGAGATAGAGGAACCATGAACAAACAAATCAGCATCATCGAAGCGGTCGATAAAATCAAAGACGGCGACGTCGTGATGATCGGAGGATTCCTGGGCGTCGGTACGCCGGAACTTCTGATCGACGCACTGGTCGCCAAAGGGACCAAGAACCTGACCCTCATCTGCAACGACAGCGGATTCGTCGACAAGGGTGTCGGGAAACTGGTCGTCAGTAAACAATTCAGTAAAATCATCGCTTCCCACGTCGGCACCAACAAGGAAACCGGTCGTCAGATGATGGAAGGCGAAACGGAAGTCGTCTTGGTTCCGCAGGGGACCTTGGTCGAACAAATCCGTTGCGCAGGATATGGCTTAGGCGGGTTTCTGACCGCGACGGGATTGGGGACGAAAGTCGAAGAAGGCAAACAGAAAGTGGTCGTGGGCGGGAAAGAATTCCTGCTTGAAGAACCCTTGCACGCCGATGTCGCGCTGATCTTCGCCAATACCGCCGACAAGTACGGGAATCTGAACTACCACGGATCGACCCGCAACTTCAACCCGATCATGGCCGCCGCGGCCGATATCACGATCGTCGAAGCTCTTAAGATCGTCGACGTGCTGGATCCCGATACGGTCCACTGCCCGGGCGTCTTCGTCAATTACATCGTGGAGGGCACCAACCATGGATAAGCAACTCATCCAAGAATACATCGCACGCCGGGTCGCGAAAGAACTTCGCGACGGGGATGTCTGCAACCTGGGGATCGGGCTTCCGACCTTGGTCGCCAACTTCGTCAACGGCGGAAAAAATGTCTGGTTTCAATCCGAGAACGGGTTCGTCGGTCTTGGACCGACCCCGGATGAAACAAACTTCGATGAATTCATCACCAATGCGGGCGGTAAACCCGTCACCATCCTACCGGGCGGCATGTTCTTCGATAGCGCCACGTCCTTCGGGATCATCCGCGGAGGGCATGTGGATCTCACCGTGCTGGGTGCGTTGCAAGTCGATGCCCACGGCAACATCGCCAACTATATGATCCCGGGCAAATTGGTTCCGGGCATGGGCGGGGCGATGGATCTTCTCTCCGGGGCGCGTAAAGTCATCGTCGCGATGGAACACACGGCCAAAGGGGAAGCCAAAATCCTCAACGAATGCTACCTACCGTTGACCGCACGGGGCGAAGTCGACCTCATCGTCACGGAAATGGGCGTCATCGAAGTGACCAAGGAAGGATTGGTCCTCAAGGAAATCAATCCGGAATTCACGGTCGAACAAGTCCAGGCGGTCACCCAACCCACATTGATCATCGCCGACGATTTGAAATCCATGGAGTAAACGGGAAATCACAACGAAATCCCGAAAATACTGCTTTTAACGAAAAAACAGGAGGAACACATGTTAAAAGAAAAAGTCTGTATCGTTACCGGTGCCGCCAGCGGAATCGGATTGGCGATCGCCGAAATGTTCGCCCAGGAACAATGCAAAGTTGTCATGGTCGATATCAATGAAGAGCAGTTGAAGGCGCATTGCGAACGGTTGAACGCAACCTACGTCGTCGCCGACCTCAGTAAGCGTGCCGATTGCAAGAACGTCGTCGACCAAACCGTCCTACGCCACAACACCGTCGATGTGCTTGTCAACGTCGCCGGTATCCAAACCGTTTCCCCGATCGAAGATTTCCCGGAAGACAAGTGGGACTTCATGCAGGCATTGATGCTGACGGCCCCGTTCCTTCTTACCAAATACTCTTGGCCGTTCATGAAGAACCAGAAGTGGGGACGCGTCATCAACTTGAACTCGATCCACGGCTTGGTCGCTTCCGAATTCAAATCCGCCTATGTCTCCGCGAAACACGGCTTGGCCGGGTTGACCAAGACGGCTGCCTTGGAAGGCGGAGCGTACGGCATCACCGTCAATTCGATCTGCCCGTCGTATGTCCGTACGCCTTTGGTCGACAAACAGATCACGGCGCAAGCGGCGACCCACGGCATCCCCGAAGAAGAAGTCATCACGAAAATCATGTTGGCGAAAGCCGCCGTCAAGAAAATGCTTGAACCCTCGGAAGTCGCCAACGTCGTGAAGTTCCTCTGTGCAGACGAAGCCGCCATGATCACGGGATCGACGATGACCATCGATGGCGGATGGACAGCCGCATAAGGTAGCGCTTTGATTCAATAGATCTACTCATTGAAAGGAGAGTAACTATGACCAGTCTATTTGGAATTTTCATCGGACTAGCCTTGTTGATGTATCTCGCTTTGAAAGGGTATTCCATCGTATGGGTCGCCCCCCTGTGTGCCGCGGTCGTCGCGTTCGCCGGCGGACTCGACATCATCTCGACGTATATGGGACCCTACATGACCGGTTTGGTCGGCTTCGTCAAGAGCTGGTTCCCCGCGTTCATGTTGAGCGCCATCTTCGGTAACCTCATGGAAACCACCGGCGGCGCCAAATCGATCGCGATCTTCCTGACGTCCAAACTGGGCGCCAAGAGCGCCATCGCCGCCATCGTCCTTGCTTGTGCCGTCTTGACCTTAGGCGGCGTCTCCTTGTTCGTCGTCGTCTTCGCCATCTACCCGTTGGCTTTGGCGATGTTCAAAGAAGCCAACATCTCCCGCAAACTCATCCCGGGCGCCATCGCGCTGGGTGCGTTCACCTTCACGATGACCGCCGTTCCGGGTACCCCCCAGATCCAAAACCTCATCCCGACCACCTATTTCGGCACTACGGCGACCGCCGGTCCGATCATGGGCTTGGTTGCGACCGCAGTCTTATTCTTCGGCGGGCTCTTCTATATGGAATGGAAACGCAAGAAGATCGAAGCGAAGGGTGAATTCTACACCGAACCCGATGCCAAACATGCCGGTACCGTCATCGATAAGAGCGACATGCCCAACGTATTGGTCGCCATGATCCCTCTGATCGTCGTCATCGGTGTCCTGAACCTGATGCCGCTCTATGTCAAGTTCACCCCCGAACAACTCGCAGCCGGCCGTTCCAACAGCGAATTCATCATCTACGCGCTCTTGTCCGGCATCGTGCTTGTCTTCCTCTTCAACCTCAAGAAACGTAATCTCTTCATCAAATCGTTGACCGTCGGTTCCCAAGGCGCCATCGGCGCGATCTTGAACACCGCCGCCGCCGTCGGTTTCGGAGCCGTCGTCCGCGCCGTTCCGGGATTCACCGATTTGACCAACATCGTCCTCGCCGTTCCGGGCAACCCTTTGATTTCCTTGTCCGTCGCCGTCAACCTGATGGCCGGCGCGACTGGATCCGCTTCCGGCGGCATGGGCATCGCCTTGGCCGCCCTCGGTTCGAAGTACATGGAATTGGCGAAGACCTCGGGAATCGAAGCCCAAGCCTTCCATCGTATCGCTTCCCTGTCTTCCGGCGGTTTGGACACCCTACCGCATAACGGAGCCGTCTTAACCCTCTTAAACAACACCGGCATGTCCCACAAAGACTCCTACATCGACATCATGGTCGTTTCGCTCATCATGCCGATCGTCGCCACCATCCCCGCCATCATCCTTGCGGTCATGGGTATCTACTAAGACTGTCCTCCCTTTCTCCCCGTCGATCCTCTCGGCGGGGTTTTTCTTTGTGAAAAACGCAATATAGAGTATAATAATATCAAACGATCTTCTCGGACAAGGGGAGGGGAAACAGTGGGAAACCGCAGCTCGAAAATCATCTACGGATCCATCACCATCATCGTCCTCATCGCACTCTACTTCAGCAGCGTGTACAATTATCTTGTCTTCCACACGTTGGCCGAGTTTTTCAGCGTGTTGATCGGCGTGACGATTTTTTTGATTACCATGAACTCGATGCGTTTTTTGAAAAACAACTATCTGATCAATATCGGGATCGCTTTCGTCTTCATCGCCGTCCTGGATGTCTTCCATACCTTATCCTATCCGGAATTCGGACTCCTTTCAGACATCCATCAACTTCCGGACCAATTGTGGATCGCCGCCCGTCTTTTCGAGAGCCTGGTTTTCCTGTTCTCTTTCCGCGGTTTCAGACGCAAAAGAACCTTGTACCCTCAATGGCTCTTCCTGATTTACTTCCTGGTAACCGCCGGCATCTTCGCATCCGTCCTTCTCTTCGGGAACTTCCCGATCGCCCCCAACCCCGATGGATCGCTCTCCACCAACATGATCCTCGCGGAGAGCCTCATCATCATCCTTCTGTTGTTATCGATCTATAACCTATTCCAGTATCGCGATAAATTCGAAGCCCACAGTTTCCGTTTGTTGACGACTGCGCTTTTTTTACTGATCGCTTCCGAGCTCGCTTTCTCGCTGTATGTCGGAACGAACGACCTGATCAACCTGATCGGACATTACCTCAGGATCCTTTCGTTCTATTTCATTTACCGGGTCATGATCGTGAAGGTGATCGAAGAACCGCAGGAAATCATTTTCCGCGAACTCAACAAGGAGAAAGAGTTGGTCGAGACGCAGAACGAACTGTTGCGGAACTTGGCGGTGTTGGACGGATTGACCGGTCTGCATAACCATCGATACATCTACGAGCGGCTGGGGGAAGAGATTAAGCATTTTCTGCGGTATCGTACCGTGTTCTCCGTTTTGATGGTCGACATCGACCACTTCAAGAACATCAACGATACTTTCGGTCATCTGACGGGGGATGCGATCTTGAAGGAACTCGGGGACGTGCTGAAGACGTGCGTACGCGGGACCGACTTGGTCGGTCGCTTCGGCGGGGAAGAATTCCTGGTCGTTTTGGAATCGACCGGAGGGGTCGATGCCCTGGGTGTCGCGGAAAAGATCCGCAAAGAAGTCGAAAACCATGTCTTCAGCGATAAAATCCACATCACCATCAGTATCGGCGTATCTTCGTATCTGGAAGGCTTAAGCGTCAATGATTTGATCGACCAAGCGGACAAGAACCTTTACGAGGCGAAACGCAATGGTCGAAACCAAACGGTATACAAGACAAAATCACCCCGGACTTGACGGTCGAAAGACCGTTTTTTTATGGTTGACAAAAGGATCCTGCACGATATAATATATCTGAAAGATATATAGGAAAAGTATGAAACCGAACCGAACACAATATGTGATCTTGGGCATGTTGAGCGACCAGGCGATGAGCGGGTATGAAATCAAGAAGTTCATCGATCTCAGGTTTTCGTTCTTCTGGAACGAGAGTTATGGCCAACTGTACCCTCAATTGAACTCGCTTGAGAAAGAAGGAAGCATCGTCTCGACGATCGATGCTTCCAGTACGCGTAGCCGAAAGACGTATGCGTTGACCCAACAAGGGAGAAAGAAGTTGAAAGAGTGGCTGTCGCTTCCCGTCGAAGAAGAATCGGTACGCTATGAAATCCTCCTCAAACTGTACTTTCTTAAAGATATGGATGTGGAAGTCATGAAGGGACATGTGGAGGAATTCAGACAGCGAAATCTCAAACAATCCTTCCTTCTGAAGATGGTTTCAAGTGAATTGGAAGGGATCGTCGACGAGGCGGAGAATCATGGCGATATCCTGAGAGTCGTCGATTTCGGTCAAAAGGTTTACCAAGCCTATCTGGATTGGTGTGATGAAACCATGGTTTATCTAGAAAAGAGAAAGAAACATGAGACAGAAAACTAGAAGAATCCTGTTGGTGGTATCGTTGCTGCTCTTTCCGATGACAATGAACTACTTCTCCCCCTATGTCGTCATCGACGGGGCGTTGTCGGGGATCGTTACCGGGAGTCTGATTTCGTTCGGCTTGATGTTTCTTGCATCGTTGTTCTTGGGAAGAGCGTGGTGTGCGTGGTTCTGTCCGATGGGGGGGCTCGCGGAGATCCTGCTTCCCGTCAACCCCAAGAAGGTGAATGCCAAAAGATTGAGAATCGCTCGTTACGGTGTTTTCGGATTATGGTTCTCGATCCTTTGCGCATCGTTCGTCGTCGCCGGGGGAATTAAAGGGATCAATCCGCTTCACTTAACCGAAAGCGGCGTTTCGGTCGATGAACCGATCAAATACATCACGTATCTTTTGGTGGTTCTTGTGTTCTTCACGCTCACGATCTTGATCGGAAAACGGGGCGCATGTCACGGGATTTGCTGGATGTCGCCGTTTATGGAAGCCGGTTCCAAGATTTCGGAAGCGATGAAATTGCCCCGCTTGAGAGTCGTCAGCGAACCTTCAAAATGCATCGCTTGTCATCGTTGCGACGCGGTCTGTCCGATGAGCATTCAGGTGAGTGAAGCGATGAAGCAGGGAAGCATACGATCATTGGATTGCATCCAATGTGCGAATTGTGTCGATGAGTGTCCAAAAAGCGTTCTGCAACTCAAAATCAATCGAAAATAAAACCGACGAATCGTCGGTTTTATGTCTATTTGAGGAGATCGGCGACTTTGGTTAGGTCGCGTTCACGTTTGTATAGTGGGGTCAGATCGCCTTGATAGAAGGGATGACGTTCCACGTAGGAAGGGGCTTCGGCTTGATAGAGGACGCCGCAGGCAAGACGATCTTCGTCCAACGCCAGTTTCATCGCCGCTTCCTTATTCGAAGGATCGTGTGATTCATCCAGCCAGAACGTATGCGACTTGTACCAGGCGAAGGTATTCACTTTATTGAAGGTGACACAGGGGTGGAAGATGTCGATCAAGGCATAGCCTTTATGCAGGATGGCTTTCTTGATCAACTCCTTGGTCTTTTCCGCATCTCCGGAAAAGCCCCTTGCGACGAACGTCGCCCCCATCGCGACGGCCAACGCCATCGGATTGAGGGGTTCGTTGTAGACGCCGTCGACTTGAACGGTGGTTTTCAATTCTTTCGGAGAGGTCGGGGAACCCTGGCCTTTCGTTAATCCGTAGATCATGTTGTTATGGACGATGTGGGTCAAATTGGGATTGCGACGGATGTTGTGGATGAAGTGGTTGCCCCCTTCGCCGTACATGTCGCCATCCCCGCCTTCGGCGATGACCGTCAAACTCGGATTGACCGAGGAAATGGCGGTGGCGACGGAGAACGCCCGTCCATGCAGACCGTTGAAATAACTCGCGTCGATGTATTGCGGCATCTTGGCGGCCTGTCCGATCCCTGAGGAGAAGACGACTTGCGAGGGATCGAGATCCAATTCCGTCAATGCTTTCACGATGATGTTGCGCAACGGGAAGTTCCCGCAGCCCGGGCACCACGCCATGTCGATGTCGTGGTTGAATTCGAATTTAGTCATGGTTCACCTCCGCGATCAAGCGTGCCAGTTCATCGATATGGAACGGCTCGCCGTTGTATTTCAGGATCCGATGGGGGAGTTTCATCCCGTAAGTCATCTGCATCAAATTGGCCAGTTGGCCGGTCGCGTTGTTCTCGACGACGACCACGCGCTTCGCGGCGCGGAGTTTTTCTTCAAGCGCGACAGGTAACGGATAGACTTGTCTGAGATGGATCAGCGACGTATCGGCTTCGGGATGGGTTTCGACCCATTCACGAAGCACTCCGTAGGTCGAACCCCATCCGACCAACAGGTTCTTTGCTTCAGGATTTCCGAACACGAGGGGTTCGACTTCATCCTTCTTCATCAAGTTGAACTTATTCAAACGTTTCTCATGCATTTTCACACGCATGTCGAACGATTCGGTGATCATGCCTTCTTCATCGTGTTCGTCGCTATCGACTTTTACGAAGCCTTTGCCATAACCCGGGATTCCGCGCGGGGAGAGACCGGAGGGATCGAAGGCATAACGCTTATAGTCTTCATCCGTTTCGACGACGAAACGTTCAAGGTAGGTCTGAGGGATGACGGGATTCGCCGGAATCATCGATTCCAGCCAATACTGGTCGGAGAGGATGAATGCGGGGATCTGGTACTTGTCCGCCATCCAGAACGCGCGTGCGGCGAGTTCGACCCCGTCTTCGATGGTTCCCGGGGCATAGACGACACGCGGGAATTCACCGTGCCCGGCATAGACGACCAAATTCAAGTCGCCCTGTTCGGTTCGGGTCGGAAGACCGGTCGCCGGTCCGGGACGTTGCGCGACATGGATGACCGCGGGGGTTTCGGTGATCCCGGCCAGACTGACGGCTTCGGTCATGAGTGCGAATCCCCCCCCCGATGTCGTGGTCATGGCTCTTGCCCCGGCATACCAGGCACCTTGGACCATGTTCAGGGCGGCGATTTCATCTTCGGCCTGTTCGACCAAGACGCCGTGATCCCTGCCTTTCTCGGACAAGGACATCATCAGGCTTGTCCCCGGCGACATCGGATAGGCTGCGAGATAATTCACGCCGCCCGCCAGTGCGCCGATCACCAAGGCATCGTTGCCCGTAAAGACTTTCTGCGGGGTAAACGAAGTCGGTTTCGATCGTACCGGTTTCTTCGGATCCTTGACCCCAAGATCGTATCCTAGCTCGAACGCACGGATGTTTCCCGCGACGGTTTCTTCTCCGCGCTTTAGGAAACGATTGCGAATCAAGTCGCGTGCGTTCTCGGTGTGGATATCCAACAAGCCCGCGATGAAACCGAAGAGCACCGTGTTGATGTAGAGTCGGTTCCCCGATTGTTTCGCCAGTTCCGTCAAGGCGATTTCATGATAAGACAATTTCTCTTTATCCTCATCGCTCACGAAGTCCGCTTCGCCGTAGACGACGGTCGAATCGTGCAGACGCGGACGCAAACGGTCCAGCGAATGGTTGTTGAGGAGAAACAAGGCATCGATCGTGTAGCGTAGGGCATGGATCGGTTGATCGCTGATCCGGATTTCAACGGAGTTGTTTCCGCCCCTTACCCGGCTCATGACCTCTTTCGAAGTAAAGACATAGGTTTCGCGTGAGAGGGTTTCGACCAGGAATTCTTCGATGATCTGTAATCCTTGTCCGGCTTCACCCGATAAGACAATGGTAATCGAATTGTGCATAAAGCTCCTTTCAATGATTTCATAGAAAAAGGGATCACCTTTGACATGACTTATTATCCTTTTTATGAGTATATACAGTATATCAAATCGACAGAATCCTACAATTTCCATGCCCATTCCATTCTATAATCCCGTTTTAGCCAGTATAATGGATGAAAACGGGAGAGAATATGGAACGAATCACGAAAAGATTGCGTTTACGTGAGTTTACGATGGAGGATCAGGAGACGACCCATGGTTATGCGGGGGATCTTGAATGCGTCGAATACATGCTTTGGGGTCCAAACACACGTGAAGATACGACGGGTTTTTTACTTGGTGTCATTGAGAATCAAACGGCTTCACCTCGCCTGAAATACGACTTCGCATTGATCGATGAGCAGGGTCGCCATATCGGGGGATGCGGGATTTACCTTGACGAAACGATGAATACGGCGGAAGTGGGATGGATTTTGCGTAAAGAGGAGTGGAATAAAGGATACGGGAGCGAAGCGGCGAACGAACTGATCCGCTTCGGATTTGAAGAACTTGGACTCGATGAAATCACGGCGACATGCGATGCGCGTAACCGGGGTTCTGCCAGAGTGATGGAGAAGTGCGGGATGACGTTGAAGATAAGAAGGATCAAGCATCGGAAGGATCGATATCGGGATGACCTTTTCCATAATCAGCTTGAGTACTCGATTCGAAGGGACTCCAGGTTATTGCATATTTAAAGTGTTGTAGGACGCTGTGAACTATGAGAAAATAGACGTAGTATTCATTATGGGGAAATACCATGGATCAACTCACACTGGTTAAGCTTGTCAACAATGCGGCGCTCCTTTTATCGCTCAGCTTGTTTAATCATCTTGGACATCTCATGTTTGAAAAACGTGGCCGGTTTGCGGAAATCGTCGACGGTCTTTTAATCGGGATCATCTGCATCGCGGTCATGATGGTTCCGATGACGTTCACGTCAGGATTGGTTTTCGATACGCGGTCCATCCTCCTGAGTTTAAGCGCCTTGATTTTCGGTGCCATCCCCACGATTCTTGCGGCGACGATGGCGATCGCCTATCGACTGTCGACGGGGGGGGTCGGCGCCCTTCCTGGAGTTTTGGTCATCCTAAGCGTTTCGATCTTCGGTTTGTGCTGGCGTCGCTACGTCTTTCCGAAAACCAAGAAACACAAAGTGTTCTATCTCTATGTTTTCGGATTCATCACACACATCATCATGCTTTTATGTATGTTGGCCTTGCCAGCGGAGTTGGCATGGTTCACGATCGAGTCGCTATCGCTTGAAATCCTGTTGATCTATCCTATCGTAACCTTGATGCTGGGTTTACTGTTGCTTTCTCAAAACGAACGACAGGAAATGCAGATTCGGGTACAGGAAGCCGATCTTCAATATCGCAATCTTTTTGAAAACAACCACGCGGTCATGTTGATCCTCGACCCTGTGAGTGGAAAGATCGTCGATGCTAATCCGGCGGCCGAACAGTTCTATGGATGGAACCGGGAACAATTGATGCAGATGAACATCAATCAGATCAATACCTTGTCCCTTGAGGAAATCAGAGTCGAAATGGAAAAGTCCGTCAGTTTTAAGCGGAACCACTTTGAATTCAGACATCGGAAAGCGGATGGTACGATCGCGGATGTGGAAGTCTATTCCGGTCCGATCCATAAGTCGGGGAACCGTCTCTTGTATTCGATCATTCATGACATTACTGTTCGCATGACCGCCCAGCGTAATCTCGAAGCGAGTGAAATACGATTCAGGACCTTGTTGGATAATGCGCCTTACGCGATTTTCATTCAAACCGAAGGGAATTTCGCTTACTTGAATCAGACCGCCTGTCGTTTGTTTGATGTCGATTCACCAACAAGACTTATCGGGAGCCGGGTATTGGATCGAATCCACCCCGATTATCGAGAAAATGTCATTACACGGATTCAACAGTTGAACGAAAAAATCGAGATTGTCCCTCCGGTCGACGAGGCATTCCTCGACGTGAACGGAAATCCCGTCGATGTGAACGTACTTGCGGTCCCCTTTGAATACGAAGGAAAACACGGGGCGTTGGTCTTTGCGTTGGACATCAGTAAAATCAAAGCGTTCGATCGGATGAAACATGAAATCGAAATCCAGATGCGCCAACAACAGAAACTGGAAGCGATCGGGACGTTGGCGGGCGGTGTCGCGCATGAAATCAACAACCCGCTCAACGGGATCATGAATTACGCGCAGTTGATCTATGACCAAGTCCAAAAGGGCAGCGACGCTTCGGACTATGCGAAAGAAATCATCCACGAGACCGAGCGTATTTCCGAGATCGTGAAGAGTCTTCTACAGTTCTCCCGGATGGAAAAACAATCCCACAGTTATGCCAGCATGTACGATGTCGTGTCAAGGACGACTTCCCTGATCCGAACCATCATCAAGAAAGACAATATCGATTTGGACATCCAATTGGACGATAATCTACCGGATTTCAAATGCCGATCCCAACAGATCCAACAAATCCTCATGAACTTGCTGACCAATGCACGGGATGCGCTCAATGATCGCTATCCCGGGATGGACCCGATGAAACGGATCGAAGTGCGTTGTTCGCTTGAAACGATCGATCAGCGAAGATGGTTGTTGCTGAGCGTGAAGGATTACGGATGCGGGATACCGCCGGAGAACCTGAGCCGGATCTTCGAACCCTTCTATTCGACCAAGCCTAAAGAAAAAGGAACGGGGTTGGGTTTGTCGATCAGTTACGGGATCGTCAAGGATCACCATGGGGAGATTACCGTCGACTCGAACGTCGGCGAAACGAATTTCATCGTGAAGTTACCGGTGGATAACGGATGGGGTCATCCGGAGGAGGTCGCATGAGCAGAATATTGATCGTCGATGATGAACCATCGCTCCGCATAACTTTATCCGCCTTTTTAAAATCCGAAGGGTACGATGTCCATAGCGTCCCCGATGCATTGAAGGCACTAGAGTATTTGAAAGAGCATCCGGTCGACATCCTGGTCACCGACATCATCATGCCGGGGATGACCGGGATCGAACTGATCGACAAACTACGTAAATTCCAGAAAGAAATCCGCGTCATCATCATGACCGGCGAGCCGACCGTGGAAACGGCGGTCACCGCGGTTCAAAACGGAGCGAGCGATTATCTAGCCAAACCCATAAGGAAAGAAGATTTCCTACGTGTCGTACGCAATACAGCGCAGACGAAGGCGTTGATGGATGAGAAAAAAGATTTGGAAGAACGCAACATCGAGTATCAACGCAATCTGGAATACATGGTGGCGACACGGACCCATGCCTTGCATAAGGCGATGGAAAGCATCATCACGCTGCTTTCCCAAGTCGTCGAATTCAGAGACCCCTATACCGCCGGACATCAGCGAAGGGTCGGAAACCTTGCGGCGTCGATCGCCGAGAAACTCCATCTATCCAACGAACAGACCGAATTGATCCGAATCATCGGTTATATCCACGATATCGGGAAGATCACGATCCCCTCGGAGATCCTCTCCAAGCCCGGGAAACTCTCGCATGCGGAGTTCGAACTGCTGAAAAACCATTCATACAGCGGCTATGAAATGCTTTCCAGGGTGGATCTACCGCCCCTGATCGCGGAAGCCATCTACCAACACCACGAACGTTTCGACGGATCGGGGTATCCCCGCGCCTTGACGAACTCGCAGATCATGATCGAAGCGCATATCCTGATGGTCGCCGATGTCGTGGAAGCGATGATGTCGCACCGTCCGTATCGTCCGTCGCTTGGGCAGGATGTCGCTTTGCTTGAAATCAAGGAAAAGAGTGGACGCCTCTATCGTCCGGATGTCGTGAACGCATGTCTGGATCTCTTCAAGAACGGATACGAAATCGACGATGAAGCCCACGAAGTCATGATTCCTGTCTAACGCAATCCGAAACGATTGCGTTTTTTCTTGACCTAAAGCATACTTCATGTACTATCATAAGGATATAAAGCGAGGGAACCATGGAAAAAAGAGAATTTAAGAATACCGGTTTCAAACCATCGTTGTTGGGGTTCGGGTGTATGCGATTCCCCACGTTGCCCGACGGGACGATCAACGAAGCCGAAGCGGAGAAGATGCTGGATACGGCGATCGCCAACGGGGTGACTTACATCGATACGGCCTATCCGTACCATAACGGGGAGAGCGAACCGTTCGTCGGAAGAGCGCTCAAAAAATATGATCGTTCGTCGTTCTATCTGGCGACCAAACTCCCGATTTGGGCGCTTGAAACCAAGGAAGATGTGAAACGTATTTTCGAAGAGCAGCTGAAGCGATTGGATGTGGACTATGTGGATTTCTACTTGCTTCACGCCTTGGATCAGGAGAAATGGCAGAAAGTCCTCGATTTCAACATCGTGGAATTCTGTCTCGATCTTAAAAAAGAAGGGAAAATCCGCAATCTGGGATTTTCCTTCCACGACGACTATCCGGTTTTCGAAACGATTCTGAACCATCATGACTGGGATTTCTGCCAGATCCAATTCAATTATGTGGATACGGAAATCCAAGCGGGGCTCAAAGGCTATGAATTGGCGACATCCAAAGGGATTCCCGTCGTCGTCATGGAACCCATTAAAGGGGGGACCTTGGCGAACCTTCCTTCCGATATCGCGTCGATCTTCAAGAACCATGATGCCGATTTGAGTTTGTCTTCATGGGCATTGCGCTGGGTCGCTTCCTTTTCAAACGTAAAGGTGATCTTAAGCGGGATGTCGACGATGGCTCATGTTTCCGATAATTTGGCGACCTTCAACGATGCGAAACCGATGACTCAAGAAGAGATTAAATTGGTCGAAGAAGTCGCAAAAACGATGAAAGCCAGGGTAAAGAACGGATGTACCGGGTGTGCCTATTGCATGCCTTGCCCCTATGGAGTCGATATCCCGCGCAACTTCAGGATATGGAACGACTATTCGGTCTATCAAAATAAAGAAGCGACGATCCGTCGTTACTTCAAGTCGATGGAAGACTCACAACGTGCCGACCAATGCCAACTCTGCGGTGCATGTGAAACGATGTGCCCCCAACAAATCCAAATACGACGGGATCTCAAACTCGTCCACGAAGACCTTTCGGGTCTACAATGAAAACATCCCGGGGGACCGGGATGTTTACTTCTTGCGTTTAAGATAGTTGGCTTTGATCCAGTTGAAATTCAGATAGACGTGGACGGCGATCAGAAACGCGAAAGTGAAACCGGTCAAGGGATGCAACTTCGAGAAGACCGCATAGGGAATCAAATCGTGGAAGAGTCCGGAAAACACAAGTCCGAGGACGAGGAAGGCGATCGAGGCATTGACGATACGTAGGGCTTTAAGACGGTTCATGGTTCTTTCTCCTTTCAACCAATGTATCATGGAACGCTCTACTTCGAAAGTTACATGCTTACGAAAGTAAAGCGGGTTGGGACGATCTAGAGTAGCGCTTCGATCTCCTTGACCATTGCTTCGTTCAGCATCCCCAACGCGAGTGTGTAGTCAAGCAAGGCTTTGGCGGAAGAGGGGACATGTTCTATCCCTTGGACAAACGTCGGAAGGAGTTTGGCGAGCGCGGGGAAACGGAATTCGACCCTTCGTTCCAGATTGTAGGGATCGATGAAGTCGTTCTCCTCGTCGGCGAAATGATGGTGGATGGAAAGCAAACGATTCAGGGCATGGACTTCGATCAGGCGTTGGGCCGCTAACCTCTCTCCACGACGATAACGCTGCATTCCGACCAAAAGATTGGTTAGCAGTTCGTTGAGGGCGAAATCGATGTTGTCTTCCTTGATTTCCCGAATCTCGACGATGGGTTGTTCACTGACGTGACAACCGTCCTTCTTAAAGACGAAACGACCTTCGCTATAGGCGATGGCACACATTTCGGATTCTTCGAAGACGGCGAACTCGCCGTAGACCCCGTCTTCAAACAAGACCTTGTATCCGTCGACGGTGTTTCGAAAAGAATAAACCAAAGGCTTGACTTCATTCAACCAATCTAGATTATTGAGATAGTCCATCTTCGTCCCGGCGTTGACGATGACGAAAAAGTCGAGATCGGAATACTCGTCGCATCGCTTCAATTCCTTACCGACGGACCCCAGTCCCAACAAGGCAAGGCAACTCTCCCGTTTCGCAAGGGACAAACCCAGTTCTTCGATCCGATACAGCGCTTTCGCAGTCATTCGTTTCATCCTCATCGAACTTTCTTGTATAATGACATTGTAACATGCAACACAGGAGGAGCACCATGCCACAATTAACCGATGTGTATACCCTGTATAACGGAGTGAAGATTCCGAAAATCGGATACGGGACCTGGCAGATTCCCGACGAAGTCGCCTACGAGTCGACCCTGGCGGCACTGCGTAGCGGCTATCGCCATGTCGATACCGCCAAAGCCTACCGCAACGAGAACGCGGTCGGACGTGCCGTAAAAGATTCGGGCATTCCCCGTGGCGAGATCTTCGTCACAAGCAAGCTGCCCGCCCAGACCAAAGGCTACCAAGAAACCTTGGACGCGTTCGAATCGACGATGAAGGCGTTGGACTTGGATGTGTTGGACCTCTATCTGATCCATGCCCCCTGGCCATGGGATCAGATCGGTAAGGACTGCACCGAAGGCAACATCCAATCCTGGAAAGCCATGGAGAGATTGTATAAGGACGGACGCATCCGCTCCATCGGCGTCAGCAACTTCTCCCCCAAGGACATCCAAGCCCTGATCGATACCTGCGAGATCCTACCGATGGTCAATCAGATTTCATTCTTCGTCGGGCACTCCCAAAAAGAAACCAAGGCGTTCTGCGATGAGAAAGGGATTTTGGTCGAAGCCTATTCCCCCTTGGCGACGGGACGCGTCTTCAATGAAACCGTGTTGAAGGACATCGCCGACGAGAACAACGTGACGGTCGCCCAACTCTGCATCCGCTATTGCCTGGAAAAAGGGACCTTGCCTTTGCCCAAGACGACCAAGGAATTCAGAATGGTCGAAAACGCCCAGGTCGATTTCAAGATCAGTGAAAAAGACATGGCGAAACTCGACGCACTCGACAAAGGCAAATAATCACGCAAAAAAAGATTCTTCATCGCGAAGAATCTTTTTGATTTCATACCGCGTTTACTATACAATAGGTACAACATTGAAGCGAGGTCCCTATGATAACGAATTTCAACGGCGTAATGGTTCCCGAAGGCTATGATTCTTCCTTGGATATCCGGGAAACCGAACATGCGATCAAACTGATCAAAGACTATTTCGAACATGATCTCTCCTCCCAACTGAATTTGACCCGTGTGTCGGCACCCTTGTTCGTGCGTCCGCAAACCGGACTCAACGACAATCTCAACGGAATCGAGCGTCCTGTGGCGTTCGGGGTGAAGTGCATCGACGAGGAAATCGTCGAAGTCGTCCATTCGTTGGCGAAATGGAAACGCAACGCCTTGAAACGTTATGGTTTCACGGTCGGCGAAGGGCTTTACACCGACATGAACGCGATCCGCAGGGACGAAGAGACCGACAATCTCCATTCGATCTATGTCGACCAGTGGGATTGGGAACTCAACATCCAAAAAGAAGACCGTACGATGGAGACCTTGAAAGCGACGGTAAATAAGATCTATAAGGTATTGAAGGATACGGAATTGTTGGTGAAGACACGCTATCCCAAACTTCAACCGATCCTTCCCCAAGACATTTTCTTCATTACGTCGCAGGAACTTGAAGATCTCTATCCCGATTTGACACCGAAGGTAAGGGAAGACAAGATCTGCGAAGATAAGAAAGCCGTGTTCATCCTTCAGATCGGAGGTCTATTGAAATCCGGTCAAAAACATGACGGAAGAGCTCCCGATTATGACGATTGGCAGCTCAACGGCGACATCGTCGTGTGGAATCCGGTCCTTGAGCGTTCGTTTGAACTTTCTTCGATGGGCATCCGGGTCGACGAAGAAGCGTTGGATCGTCAACTGACCTTGGCGGGATGCGACGATCGCCGGTCGATGCCTTTCCATAAAGCGTTGTTGGCGGGTGAACTCCCGTATTCGATGGGGGGCGGGATCGGTCAATCCCGACTCTGCATGTTCTTCCTTCAGAAAGCGCATATCGGGGAAGTCCAGGCATCCGTCTGGCCGGACGAGACCGAAGAACTCTGCCGCCGATATAACATCAAACTCCTTTAGCCGACATACGTCGGCTTTTTTTCTTAATCTTGGCTTAACTCTTGGTTTGGTAAACTTGCAATGTAGCGCGAGAAACCTCGCTGGAATGGAGCGTATTCATGAAGAAAATCCTACTCTTGGTTTTAGGTCTCGGTTTGATTTTAGGAGGATGTGCCGGAGCGTCGAAGTTCACGAAGACCGACATGGACAAAGCCGTCGCGGCCGTGAAAGCGGAATACGGGGAAAACTACATCCCGTCCAATCCGATCAATGCGACGCAGTTGGAAGAAGTGATGAAAGTCAAAGCGGCGGATGTGGAAGCCTTCTATGCGGAAGGTCCGCTGATGAGTCTGAATGTCGATACCTTCATCGCGGTGTTGGCGAAAGACGGGAAAGTCGAAGGCGTCAAGAAGGCGTTGGAAGACTATCGCGATTATCTGATCAACGACGGGTTCAACTATCCCATGAACATGGATAAGGTCAAAGCGACCCAAGTGCTTGTCGAAGGGAACCTCGTTTTCTTCTTACTGTTAGGGAATTACGATGATCGTAGCGATGCGACCGATGCTGAACGCACGGAATTCGCCCAAGCCGAAGTTCAACGCGGGGTCGATGCGATCCTGGAAGCGTTGAAGTAGAAGAAAGGGGTAAGGCATGGTTTTCTCCAGTGTTCTCTTTGTATTCAAGTTCCTACCCATCGCCTTACTCCTTCTTTTTTTAACCCCGAAAAAGTATCGTAATGCGGTACTTCTGGGATTAAGCCTGGTTTTCTACGCCTGGGGTGAAGTGAAATACATCTCGATCATGTTCGCTTCGATCTTCATCGACTATTTCTGTTCCAACGGGATCGAGAATCATCGGGAAGATAAAAACCGGACACGGGTCTATCTTTCGATTTCGATCCTGATGAACCTCGGATTATTGTTTTTCTTCAAATATTCCGACTTCGTCATCCGGTCGATCAATCTTCTGTTTCAATCCGACCTTCCGTTACTGAACCTCACCTTGCCGTTGGGGATCAGTTTCTATACCTTCCAAACGATGTCCTATACTTTCGATGTCTACCGTGGCAACTTGAAAGCGGAGCGAAACATCATCGATTTCGGAGCGTTCGTCTGTCTTTTCCCGCAGTTGATCGCAGGACCGATCGTCACCTACGCTCAAATCGCCAAAGAACTGAAGAACCGGGTCGTGACCTGGGCGAAGTTCAACGACGGGGTGATGTTGTTTCTTGCCGGTCTGGCATCCAAAGTCCTCCTCGCAAACAATATCGGAATGCTTTGGGACGACGTCCTTTTGTTGGGACCTGGGCGCATCTCGACCCTTGGGGCGTGGCTTGGGCTTGTCGCCTTCGGGATGCAGATCTACTTCGACTTCAGCGGCTACTCGCTGATGGCGATCGGCATGGGGAAGATGATGGGTTTCGAATTCCCTAAAAACTTCAATTATCCTTACATCTCGAAAAGCATGACGGAATTCTGGAGCCGCTGGCATATGACCCTTGGAACCTGGTTTCGCGACTATGTCTACATCCCTTTGGGCGGTAACCGAAAGGGGATCAAGATCCAGCTTCGCAACCTGTTCATCGTCTGGTTTCTGACCGGACTCTGGCATGGGGCAGACTATAACTTCGTCCTTTGGGGTTTGTATTTCTTCGTCTTACTGACGCTTGAAAAATTGGTGCTTTTGAAACACTTCAAGAACCATCCTATCATCGCAAGATCCTATTTCATCGTCGGAATCTTGATCGGCTGGGCGATCTTCGCCATCCCCGATCTCTCTCTTCTGGCTTCCTATCTCTTGGTCCTCTTCCGCTTCAACCCCGGTTTGGACTGGATTTATTTCCTAAGAAACTATTCTTTGATTCTTGTCTTATGTATCGTGTTTTCTATGCCGATCATCAATCGGCTGAAAGAAATCCGTTGGATGAACCCTCTCCTGAATCTCGGGATGTCGATCGCGTTTCTCTTCGTGGTTGCCTATCTTGTGGATTCGACGTATAATCCCTTCCTGTATTTCCGCTTCTAGAAAGGAGCCGCGATGAAAAACATACCCTCCAAACTCTTCTTGCTTGTCCTCGCCGCTCTTTTCCTCGCGGACTCGATCAAACCGGTCCGTGCGTTTTCCGACTTCGAGAAACGCGCCTTAGCGCAGTTTCCCCGCTTCGATCTTTCCTCCCTCATCGACAACGACTACACGAAAGACCTTGAAGCCTACATTAACGACCAATTCTTCGGTCGGGACTTCTGGGTTTCACTGAAGTCGTCCGTCGAGACCGGACTTGGTAAATCGGAAAACAACGGCATCCTCCTTGGCAAGGATCACTACCTCTTCGAAAAGAATTTCACCCTCTCCCAACAAGCAATCTTAAACATCGGATATTTGAAAGAGTTCAAAGAATTGTATGCGGATTACCCGTTGACCTTCCTTTTGACGCCGAATTCCGATGCGATTTATAGTGAAAAGCTTCCTGTCGGGACGCCCCAGTTCGACCAGATCTCTCAAATCAAGCAATGGGAAGATGACCTTGGCTTATTGAATGTTTCGGATAAATTGCTGACTCACAAAGATTCATCGCTGTATTATCTCAGCGACCATCACTGGACGCTAAACGGTGCCTATCTAGCCTATCATGCCGTGATGGAATCGTGGGGGCTCATCCCGATGGATCTGGACTCCTTCGATGTGAAGGAAGTCGAGGGATTCCTTGGCACCTATTACAATAAAGCGCGCCCGAAGGATTATCCTTCCGAAACACTCGATTACATCGATCCGCAGATTCTGAGTTATCTCGCGGGGGATGAAGTCTATGATTCATTGATTGATAAGGAAGCGCTTGGTTCATCCGATAAATACGGTGCGTTTCTGCATGGCAACCACGGTTATGCCCAGATCATCGTAAGGGAGACTTTAATCCCCAACCGCATCCTGGTCATCAAAGATTCCTATGCGAACAGTCTGATTCCTTTTCTTACTTCCCATTTCGATGTCATCGATGTCGTGGACTTGCGTCACTTCAACGGTTCGCTCAAGACCTTGATCACCGGATCCGACTACAAGCAGATTCTCTTTCTTCAAAACTTCAATCAGTTCAGCCTCGATGTGAATGTGGCGAAACTCAGGTACTAGTGCTTTCATCGCCTCTGACCGTACTCCCTATGATAGAATGGACGGGTACGGAGAGCTACGATGAACAAAAAAACGAAGAAGTTTCTAATCCAGGTGTTCGGACTCGCGGGGATCGGATTCCTGCTCTATTCATCCTTTGGTTATTTTATGGATGGACTCTATTTCGATCTCTTCGTGAATCTCGAGTTGATCGTCTTGATGGTCGTTGTGATCTCCATCCATGAGAACCAATATAAACTCTACGATGCGATGTCGTTGATGGCGATGATCCATCTCTCTGCCACGGCGCTTGCGGGTGCGTTGGAAACGAATTGGATCCGTTCCGGATCGGCGTTCGCGGCGTTGGTCGGATTCGGTTATTTCAAGTACATCTATAGCCGCAAAACCCGTTTGATTCTGAGTCCTAAGTATCGGGTGAAGAAATAATCCGATATTACAATATCGTTATGTTGATTGGATTTGCATGATGTTTTATCGCTAAGTTGAACGAAAAGTGCGGAAGCACTTTTTTGTTGATATGTATCGAGTATCGATATATAATCGAAGTAGAGGAATCCTATGGCTCGTCAACAATTACAGAACCTAACCGAACCGATGTACTATGTGTTGTTGAGCCTGGTCGAACCGCGACACGGCTATGGCATCATGCTTTTCGTACGCGAGATGTCGCATGGCAGGGTGCAGATCGGTGCCGGGACGCTTTACGCATTGTTGAGTCGATTTGAATCCGAGCATTTGATCGATCTTGTGAGTAATGATGAAAACAAGAAAACCTATCGGTTGAGTCTCGAAGGCAAGGAAGTGTTGTTGAAGGAAGTCAGGCGTTTGCATACCTTGGTCGGGGATGGCCAAAAAATCCTGGGGGAACCATGAAACAGAAAATCACATTGTCTTATTTGAACCCGATATTCTTGCCAAACATTGAACATGAATTTTCGAAACAAGCCGCAAAAGGGTGGTTGATCGACGAGATTTTCGAACTGACGATGAAATACAAGAGAACTGAACCGAGAAATCTGAAGTTCAACATCATCCTACATCCAGCTCAAACAATGGAAAACCGGAATTACGAGGAGTTAAGCGAATATGAAAACCTCTGTGTCCAAAGCGGGTGGGAACTGCGGACTCGCCATAAAGAATATTCCGTTTTTTCAACCGGGAACTTGGATGCCGTTCCTCTTCATTTCGAATCGCTGGACCATGATAATAGCATAAAGAAAAAGATCGATCGATTCCGCAACGGGAATGTCGCAATCATCCTGTTGACCCTTCTCTTGCTTTATCTTTTCATCGGTTCGCATGATTATCTGGATGATCTCTCTTATTACTCGCTTGGACAAACCCTATCCTTTGCCTTGGTCACATGCGGCCTGTTCATCAACCTCGTCCTCGTTTGGATTTGGACGAAACGGAACGCAGCCAGTCGTCACAATGGAAGTTTCGAGTTCAGCGACAAGTTCTATCAAGGGTCAAAAGCCGTCACACTATTGTTTGTCGTCGGTTTCCTCTTGCATTTGGCATTCACAGAGCGATTCCAAATGTTCGGAGGATACTATCTTGTGATCTATGTAATCTACACCAACATTAAAACGTACCAGCATTCACGAGCGACGAAACATAGATATTCGGCATCGCTTGAAGACATCGTAATTTTATCGGCTTCGGTTCTATTGATTATTTTGAATTATTCCGGTGGTGTAAATCTTCTTTACAGAGATCGTTTCACCACGGATCGCGCGTTGAAACTTGGCGATTTCATCACTAATCCCGTGCCTGAAGAAATCACGGATCATCCGCAAGCCGGACCGAATATCCTGACGATCACCGATTACTTTGAGCAGGACGGAACACATTATGTCCAAACGAAAATCATGAAATTCGACTCGCAAAAGAGACTTCAATCCTTCTGGAATGAATTACTCAAGCATCATCGCCTTGGCGAAGAAACGATTGTTGAATGGGGAGTGATCGGTTACTACGTCGAGGAAACCGAGGGATTGATCTATCGCGATAAGGATGAAATCGTCATCATTTATACAGATTTCGATTTGAAAAGCGAAACGAATCAAGAGATCATTAAGAACAGACTAGGACTGAATCTAGTCGGGGTTAAGTAATATGAAACGCAAGACAATCCTGCTTAATTTTAACCCTCTATTTTTCCCAAGTATTGAAAATCGGTTAGCGAACATGGCAAAAAGAGGGTGGATTCTGGATGAAATCAATGAATATTCGATGATTTTCAAGTTTTCAGAATCTCAGAATCATATTTTTGATACCCTAGTCCAGTCGAAACAAAATCCAAGTAAAAATGATGATTCTCTAAACGAAGCTGAAATGATGTGTCGCGAAGATGGTTGGGAGTTGAGGGCGAGGTTTCGAAACTTCTCGGTGTTTTCGAATGTGAATCTGAATGCAACACCGATCCACACCGATTCATCGCATCGCTACCAATCAATTTTAAGTAACACCGTTCTCGCAGGATCTATTTTCGGAGTGCTTCTATTGATCCTCTTGTTTATTGGTCAGCCTGTCAATGGACTGGAAACATATCTATGGTTTGAACCAGTCATTGCAAGTTATGTCATCATTCTATACATATTTGCCGCAATAGGTGTGATTACTCTTGCACCGGCAATCACTTGGTTAGTGATGAATCGAGATAAACGCGAAATCCCTACATTCGAATTTCCGGATTTCTTTGTCGGGCTTCAAACAAAATTGCTCTTTATTCTCTATTGTCTCCCTTCAATACTTATCCTGTCTTACCCGTTCATAATGCAAAAAAGAAATCTTTCCACGGGAGTTTATCTTTTTGGATTTATCGGTGTAGCGATTGTATTCAGTGTATCAAAATGGAAAAGATTCATTCAGGGCAAAAGAGGTATGACGATCGAATCAACAATCTTCGCGATTATATTGTTTACTATGACTGGGCTTCTTTCCGTAGGTGCAGACCGATTCATCCAATCGTTCATTTTTCAACCTGATCGATACTTAAAGATGTCGGACTTCGATTTTGAGTCAGTTGATGTCAACGCATATGAGAATGCGAGTGTTGGTTTACTCGGGTTTGAGAAAGTGAACTATATCGAAAGTGGAGAACAGGGCAGCATTATGACCCAGATCATGGTTTTCTACACCGAACGGCACAAGGAAAAATACTGGGATACTCTGAGAAGAGATTATCCGTTTGATACTGCGATTATTGTGGACCAACAATTCATCGGATACTACCTCAAAGAGAATCGCGGGGTATTGCTTAGGAACGGCAATGAAATCGTGCTTATAATTTCTACATTTGATCTATCGGAATTCGAGCGACTTCAGACGATACTTGAACGACTGAAGATAACCCCCAGGTAGGGATTGAAGAAGTCTTATCTGTGTATTCAATCCGAGCAAACAAAGCGAAGTATTACAAAAGGAGTCGAAGAAATTCTTTTTGTCAACTTACTCATCGTTAATTAAGATTTAGGACGAGTACGTGTCATCAACTAGATCGCATAGTTCACGAGATGAAACAATCGAGTAGATGAAAAATGATCCATTCTCAAAGTGGATCATTTTCTATGCTTTGCGTAGCTTGTCACTCGATCGATTCAACAACCCATCATCTTGAAGTTTAATCGTACGATGGACAAGTCAATATACATTATTGACTCATCCTTTTCTGAATGCATCTTCAAGGTCATGGAATCCTGTCACATCGCATCCAAGTTCCGATAGTCTCGATTTGAAATTGTTCCAGCGTGCAGAAACATGCAGCTTCAGGTCGGAAAGCGAAGCAACGCTTTCAAGGTCAAGAAGAGGAAGGATACCGATTCTCATTTCATCCTCGACGATCATCATCTCCTTTTGAAGATGCGCCGCCGCGAGATAAGCCCAACGTGAATCTTTCGCATCGCATGCGGCGAGGACTTTGTGGTAGGTCGAGATGGCTTCCTGATAAAACGCCGTCAGTTCATCGACTTTCGGAGTCTTCGAAGCTAATGGTTCATTTGAGATAAAAGAAGTTGCGACTCTCACCCCATCAAGGACAAGAGACAAAAATATCGACGGGTTTTTTTGGTGGGGCAGTGCATCGAGTATGTCTTTTAATTCGGTCGGGAAGTCATGAACCTGTGCGATGTCATGACTGAAATTTCGGATTCCGTTGAGATGTACGATTCCGCGTGAGAGTAAAACGGCGTCGATGCATTCTTCGATCCGACAGATGGAGTCTTGAAGGATCATCGAAGGATCGGAAAGAAATAACATCTTGCCAAGACGTTGGGTCGCTTCATCGATTCTCTGCTTCGCGACCTGAGTGCGATACAGCGGATCGTTAAGATACGTCATCGCTTGGTTTTGGAGCTGGATGAAACGGGATTCATCCTTGGGTAACTGCGCATAAAGAACTTTCCCTTTCACAAGGAGAGGAATCAGAAACTCTTTCAGATGCGCGATGTTTTCCAGTCGTTCCCAAGAAATCGGAAAGAGGTCATAACCGACATCCTGAATCAAATAAGTTTTACAGAGTTCCTGGCTCCGACTCGTTTTCGGGACATAAAACAAGTCGACATCGGATTTCGCATGGGTGTTCCCGTTCACATACGATCCATACAGAACCAGAAGGTCGATGTCGGCGGAGTAATCCGCTTCGACGAGTTTCAGGATTTCGTCAAGATAGCGTTCGTTTTGTGTTTTCATAGTAACCTACCTTCTAAACTAGTTTAGCATGTTTTCCATTTGGATTGAAATCCGTTATAATACAGAAAAGCGAGGGAAGACGTATGGAAAGAACCATCGGGTTTGTGGGATGCGGGAATATGGCAAGTGCGATGATCCAGGGATGGGTGCAGGCCGGGATATCGGGGGATCAAATCATCGTATCCAACCGTACGCCTGAGAAACCGCTGAAGATCCAACAGGCATTCGGTGTTCAGATCGGAAGCAACCTTGAGGTTGCCCGTAAAGCGAAGTGGGTAGTGTTGGCGGTAAAGCCCAAAGACATCGAAAGCGTGCTGGAAGAAATTCGTGGTCAATTGACGAGCGAATCCATCGTCGTCAGCTTAGCCGCAGGGGTGACGCTTGAAACCCTGGAGAGAAAACTGGATCCTTCGAGCAAAATTCTCCGCATGATGCCCAACACCGCGGCGGCATTGAACCAAGGGGTCATCGCGTGCGTTAAAGGAAGAAACATTACATCGGTCGACTTCAATGAGACCGATGAACTATTTAAGAAGCTTGGGTTTTTCCTGCCGATCGAAGAGAAGCAAATGCATGGGGAAATCGGATTGAGCGGGTCGGCGATCGCGATGTTCTACCTGATGGCGGATGCGATGGGGGATGCGGGGGTGACCCTGGGGTTCACTAAAGCCGAAGCCATCCGACTTGCCGCGGCGACGATGTCGGGGGCGGGTTCGATGATGCTTCAATCGCAGAAACATCCGATCCAACTCAAAGACGAAGTGTGTTCGCCGGGCGGGACGACGATCGAAATGGTCCGCAGTCTTGAAGCGACGGGGTTTCGGACTGCGGTGATCGAAGCGGTTTTGGCGGCGGCGACGAAATCAAAAGCGTTGTCGGAAAAATAAGATGGAATATCGGAAAGCAAGAAGTGAAGAAGTTACAGCCATCATGGAAGTGATCCATGAAGCGATCGCGGCGATGCAATCGCAGGGTATCCATCAATGGGATCAACACTATCCAACAAGCTATTGGATTCAACAGGATATCGAAGAAGGCAATGGGTACGTCGTGGTGGATCAGGATGAAATCGTCGCCTATGTCTGCGTCAACGAAGACCAACCCGATGAATATTCGACGATAAAATGGGAAAATGAAGAAGGAAAATGCTGCGTCATCCACCGTCTGGTCGTCCATCCGAAACATCAAGGGAAGGGGATCGCGAAATACCTGATCGCATCCTATGAAGACGATGCCCGCGACCATGGTTATACTTCCGTTCGATTGGATACGTTTGGTGAGAATCCGATCTCGATGAAGCTCTATCCGAATCTTGGGTATTTGCGTCGGGGTGAAGTGAAATTCACCCATCGGGAATCGATGTTTCCTGTTTTCGAGAAGAAACTCTAGCACCCAAGCCGGGTGCTTTTTCATGTTCATCATGTCGCAATGATTAATAATATTTCAGTCCTCTCGTAAGAGGCTCATATCCACAATCGATGCGGATGAACAATGACGAATATGGTTTCCTTAGGGAGAAAGAAAATGAGTTGATGAAGGAGTTCTATGCGAAAGGGAAGCAAAGTGGATTAAGGGCGAATATCATCGTGATCGATCGTCGCGAACCCTATGTCTTCCAAGCCGTGAACGTGTGTTACCTTGGATGACGAAATCATGAACAATACCGATGTGAAGAGATGCATCGATCCGCTCTCCATTGTTTCCATTTACGATTCGTTCCCGAATCTCGATGATCGAGACGTCCCAAGGGACAAACACACCGGGAGGCGGGCAACCGCGTCCCGGAAGGAAATCGCCTTCAGTCGTCCTTGTTGACACGTTATCCAAGTTCGGATAAAGTGTTTTCATTGAGGTGGAACATGAAAAGAAACCTACTTATCCTAACGATGATCTTGTTTTTAAGTGCTTGTTCAACGACGGGAGCGAAATCGATGAAAATCAGTGCGCAGGAAGCCAAAGAGAAAATGGATGCTAGTATGGGATTTGTGTTGTTGGATGTCCGTACGCCGGAAGAATTCAATGATGAACGGATTCCCGGTGCGATCAATTTGCCCTTGGATGAAATCGGCGAGTCGACATTGGCTTTACTGAAGGATCTTGACCAAGAAATTTACGTCTATTGTCGCAGTGGCAACCGATCCGCCCAAGCCGCAACCAAACTGATTGGGTTGGGCTACACGAAAGTATATGACTTTGGTGGAATCATCGATTGGCCGTATGAAACCGAATAACGCCTGATTGGCGTTATTTTCGTTTAGAAAGAGGTGTGATAAGGCGAATAGCGAGGGAAGAACGGAAAAAGAAGAATAATAAGTAAAATAAGTACTTGCAAATAATAAGAAAAGTAATATAATATAAGAGAAAGAAGGTGACGTTATGTTCGAATGGATCCCGGGGAACGCTGTCCAACTTCTTTTGACGCTCAATCCCGGAAACCTAACGCTTAATGCAGCCGCCGCCCGCTATCTCGACGAGGTCCGCTATGTATCGATCGGGTTGGATAAAACCCATCGACGCATCGCCGTCAAACCCGTGACCAAGCGCGAGATCGATCTCCAATTGGTTCCGAACGAGCATCTCCACAAAGTGACCATCGGGAACGGCTATGCCCGTATTACCTCCAAATCCGTATGTGATTCGATTTGTGAAATGGCTCAGTTGAAAGCTGACGGAAGTAAGTTTAAAATCGTGTATAATGAAGTGGATAAGATGTTGATCGTCGACTTTAGTCGACCATCGATTTGAGGTGATCATCATGCTAGACTGGTTATGGATTATCGTCTTCCTAAGCGCGATCCTCGTGGAAGTCGTGACCTTGGGTCAATTGGTTTCCATCTGGTTCGCCGTCGGGGCGGCCGGAGCCTTGCTTGTCCAATGGATGGGCGGGGAATTCGTGTTACAAATGTTTACGTTTATCGGTGTTTCCGTATTGGCGATGTTGGCGGTACGTCCTTTGGCGGCGGCTTACCTTCGCGGGAATGTCGTTTCGACCAACGTGGACCGTTTCATCGGACAACAAGTTCATCTCAGCAAAGGCATCAGTGAAGACAGTTGGGGCGAAGTCAAATTCAACGGTTTGATTTACGCCGCGATCAGTGTTGGCAACCGTGCGATCGAGACCGGGGAATTGGTTGAAATCGTGGCGCTCGAAGGTGCAAAACTCATCGTTCGAAAAATCGATTCGATAGAAAGGTAGGGAACCATGGATTATCTCATTCCGCTGTTTATTTTCCTCTTCGTCATCCTGTTGGTCATCATCGTATTGACGTATACCGTCAGGATCATCCCGCAATCCAACGCTTATGTCGTTGAACGCTTGGGGGCGTACGATCGTACCCTTCAACGCGGCCTGCATGTCATCATCCCGATCATCGACCGTGTTTCCAGCCGTGTCAGCTTAAAGGAATTGGTGAAGGACTTCGCTCCGCAACCGGTCATCACGAAAGACAATGTCACCATGATGATCGACACCGTCGTCTATTTCGCGATTTTGGATCCCAAACTGTACACCTACGGTGTCGTCAATCCGATCAATGCGATCGAAAACCTGACCGCGACGACCTTGCGTAACATCATCGGTGAACTGGAATTGGACGAAACGCTGACTTCCCGTGAAATCATCAATACGAAGATGCGCGTGATTTTGGATGAAGCGACCGACCCTTGGGGAATCAAGGTCAACCGTGTCGAAGTCAAGAACATCATTCCTCCGCGCGATATCCAAGAAGCGATGGAAAAACAGATGCGTGCGGAACGTGACCGTCGTTCGGCCATCCTGAACGCGGAAGGCGAAAAGCGTTCTGCGATCTTGATCGCGGAAGGTGAAAAGGAATCCGTCGTCCTGCGTGCCGATGCGAAGAAGCAAGCTTTGATTTTCGAAGCTGAAGGTCAAGCGCAGGCGCTTGAAAGAGTCTACCAAGCGCAAGCCCGCGGGATCAAGTTGATCAACGACGCGTCCCCCAATGAAGCCTATATTACCTTACGCGGATACGAGACCTTCGAAAAGGTTGCCAACGGGCAAGCCACGAAGATCATCATCCCTTCCGAATTGCAGAACATGGCCGGATTGTTGGCCGGTGCAAAAGCGATGTTGGAAAAGGATGAACCCGCGAAAGTCATCGAACCTGTCAAAGAAGGGTAGCCAACCGGCTGCCTTTTTTCTTTTGGTCCACGATAACTCGTCATATATTGAAGGTATCGACTATAATGGAAAGTAAAGATAAGTAACAAGGAGCCGATATGAAAACATTGGAGACAAGCCGATTGATATTACGTGGGTTTAGCGAAACCGACCTGGAAGACACGTATGCCTATTGCATCGACCCGGATGTCGGACCCAACGCTGGGTGGATGCCCCACAAAAACAAAGAAGAAACCCTGGCCATCATCCATCACTTCATCCTGAACGAGGAAGTTTGGGCGATCGTCGAGAAGGAGAGCATGAAAGTCATCGGTTCCGTGGGTCTGCATGCGGATCGCAAACGCAGTACGCCGGATGTGAAAATGATCGGCTATGTCTTGGCGAAACCGACCTGGGGAAAAGGATATGCGGTCGAAGTGGTAGATAGCGTACTGAAATATGCCTTTGAAGAGATGAAATTGAAGATGGTCACCGTCTATCATTTCCCCTTCAATCACAGATCGCGCCGCGTCATCGAGAAATCCGGATTCCACTACGAAGGAACTTTGCGATATTCGAATAAATTGCCTGATGGTCGAATCACGGACGATGTCTGTTACTCGATGAGCGAGGACGAGTATTACCGACTTCAGGAAAAGAAGAGGGAAATGTAAGCGAATACGGGACGGAAGCGATGCGATCGATCGGTCGGAGGGTTCTGAAAACGGGAAGCGTAAAAGTTGGTAAGGATTTTCAGTTCTTGAGCGTAAAAAACGATAAATTGAATCGAAATAAATAAGACAAACGCTTGAAAGTGAGATACAATAAGTGAGAAATCACGAAGAACAACGTGACAAGAAACACCGAGGAGGATGAAGCATGAAAAAAATCGTACTATTATGCGCAGCCGGGATGTCAACCAGCTTATTGGTCAACAAGATGAGAGCTGCCGCAGCAGCCGAAGGGTTCGAATGTGAAGTCGAAGCGTATCCTGTCGCCGAGGCGAGCCGTGTCGGTAAAGACGCCGATGTTGTCTTGTTAGGCCCGCAAGTCCGCTACAATCTCAACAACGTCAAGAACCAATTGCCCGGCAAACCGGTAGAAGCGATCGATATGGTGGCTTACGGGATGATGGACGGAAAGAAAGTCATCGCCCAAGCCAAGAAAGCATTGGGACTTTAATCATGGAAGGGATGGAACTGCTTTCGTTTCAAATCATCTCCGCCGTCGGAACGGCTCGTTCGATGTATATCGAAGCCATCCAGGAAGCGAAGAACGGAAGATTCGATGAAGCCGAAGCGCTGATCAAAGAAGGCTCCGACATGTTCGTCCAAGGACATCATGCGCATGCCGAATTGATCCAGAAAGAAGCCTGCGGCGAACAAACACCGTTCTCCATGCTGTTCATGCATGCCGAAGACCAATTGATGAGTGCGGAAGCGTTCAAAATCATCGCTGAAGAACTGATTGCAGTTTACAAGCGTTTAGGTTAATCGGATGGAATTGGGACTGATATTACTCAATCAGATCGAACTGATGTTCGTTTTGATGGGGATCGGTACCCTGATGTATAAAAAAGGAATCATCAGCGCCCAGGGCTCGAGAGAACTGGGCGCTCTCTTATTATACGTGGTGACCCCTTTGGTTATGATCAGGGCATACTCGATCGAAGCGACGCCTGAGCGGACTTCAGGCTTGATCGTATCGGCGCTCTTGGGTGCCGTCGCCTTTGGGATCAGTGTCCTGGTCGCGAGGATTTTCTTCCGTAAGCATCGTCTGGAACAATTCGGCGTCGCTTTCTCCAATGCCGGATTCATCGGGATCCCCTTGATCCAGGCATCGTTGGGGACCGAAGCGGTCTTCTACTTGTCCGCTTTCCTAATCCTCACGTCCATCGCGATGTGGACCTACGGCATCGCGGTCATGACCAGTTCGACCAAGTCGTTGCAAGTCAAGAAACTCATCCGCAACCCCATCATCGTCAGTGCGATCGTGGGATTGATCATCTATGTCTTCCGTATCCCGCTTCCCGTCTTGGCGACGTCGACTTTGAACGTGGTGGCAAGCTTGAATTCACCGTTGGCGATGTTTGTCTTGGGGGTCTACATGGCTCAGTTGACATTGAAGGAAATCTTTCGCCCCTCGATCGTCTATCCCACGGCTCTGTTGCGACTGGTCGTCGTTCCTTTAGCGGTCTTATTGGTCTTCAAATTCGTACCTTCTCAATATGACATGGTGAAAACGACGATCCTGATCGCCATCAGCGCACCGAGCGCAGCCAACGTCGCGATCATGGCGCAACAGTTTCACATGGATTATACCGAGGGTGTGAAAATCGTCATCGTGACGACCCTTCTTTGCATCGTTACGCTTCCAAGCATCATCTTCCTTGCCCAATGGGTTTGGTGAACGGACTTCGGTCCGTTTTCTTTTACCTCCCCATCGCCGTATATACTTTCCCCAGAAATTGGTCTAAAATACAAGTAAGGATGCGGGAGGGTAAGATATGCGGATCGTTAAAATGATATTGGCGATGTGTTTGGTCGGATCGATGCTGGGGGCGTGTGCAACGAAAGAGGAGACGGTCGATTCATTGACGATCGCCATTCCCGAATATCCGCTGAGTTTGGTGCCGACGCGTCTTGAGGGTCGGGAGGCAACGTTCGTACAGGGTCAACTCTTCGAAACCTTGATCATTTTGAGCGACGACGAATTCGTACCCTTGTTGGCGGAAGGACTGCCGGTTTGCGATGAGAGCGGAATGAAGTGCGTCGTGAATTTGAAAAGCGGAATCACTTTCCATGACGGGACGACCTTCGATTCGGCGTCCGTCGTTTATAGTTTAATGCATCTCATCGAAGCGCAAAGCACGGACTGGACCGATTCGATCAAGGAAGTGAAGGCGTTGGATGCGACGCATGTCGAGATGACGATGAATTATCCCGACGGGACGTTGTTCTCGAAATTGGCCAACCCGATGTTCGCGATGATTCCGGCGGATAGCGACGAAAACGATAAACTCGATGAATTCCCGATCGGGACGGGTCCGTATAAGTTTGTTTCCGGCGGGAAGAATAAAACCATCAAACTGACACGGTATGATAACTATCATGGCGAGAAGGCAGTGATCGGCGAAGTGGCGATCGTGAAAACCGAAATCAACGAAGCGTTGACGAAACTGCGGGATGGGGAGGTTCAGATCGTTTTGGATGTACCCGTTAATGCCGAAGATGAACTCAACGAAGTGGAAGGCGTACAATGGGTTCATGGTGACACGGCGGCGACAGCCTATCTTGGCATTCGTATGCAAAGCATGGCGAATTTGAAACTTGAGAAGAAAGCGTTTCGAAAAGCATTGATGGCGGCGATCGACTTGGATGCCCTGGCCACGACGGTGGGTTCGCAGAAGTTGGACAATCTGTTCGGGAAGGGTGTCTTCGGGAATTCGCCGATCGAACTGGATTTTGGAAGTACTTCGGAATCCTGGATGGGAGAAAATATCCAGTTGGTTACATCGGTTTTCCCGGAGGATTACAAACCGGTCGATTACGTCAAAGAAGCGCTGACCAACAGCGGGTTCACAAGCATTACGGTAAGCGAACTGTCGCAAGACGACCTTTCGACATCCTTTATAACTGAAAAAGCCTTTGATTTGACGGTATTTGTATGGGAATATGCCTTGGCCGACGGAGGGGATTTCCTGGATGCGATGATGGGTGTCGATGTGGTCAATCCTTTGAGAATCCAGCATCCGGAGATCGATTCGTTGTTGCTGAGTGTCAACCGCAACGTCGATCCGGCATTACGTAAGGATGCGCTGATGCGCATCGAAGAAATCCTGGTCGAAGAAGGGGTGCTTCTACCTTTGACGAAAATCGTCCGTCATCATGCTTTGTCGACACGATTGAGCGAACCATCGCTTTTATCGGACGGATCGATTCGGATATCGACCCTCGCCTTTAGCGAATAGATGCTCTGATTCTGATGTTTCTTCGCTGAAACAATAATGAAACGGTTCTTTGTTAGCACATTGACAATAGACCGTTTTTTGTTTACACTAATGAGTATAAGAAGTTCATCGTTTCACAAGAAGGGAGAGCGACCTCATGAAGCGTTGTATCATTACCGATCAAGTCAACTCCGACTTCGAAGAAGCGCTCAAGAAATGCCGTAAACTTGGCTACCCTTATATTGAAATCCATTCAATTTGGGGTAAGACGGTTGAACAGCTCAGCGAAGAAGATGCGCGTCATGCTTATGAACTCATTCAGAAATATGAAATGCAGGTGGTTGTATTGGCCAGCACCTTGTTCTTGATGACACCGCTGCGCGATCAAGACGCTTTGCGAAAATTCGATCCCGCGTATCCTGCGTTCATCGGTACCTATGCCGAACATGTCGCCGCACTGGAGCACACGTTGAAAATCGCGAAGATCATGGGATGTTCCAATATCCGTGTCTTCTCGTTTCGATCCCCTGAAAACCGGATCGTCATCGGTGACGACGACGATCAATTCCTCATCATCGACCGTTTCCGCACCCCCGTTAAGATGGCGGAAAACGCCGGTGTCACCTTATTGTTGGAGAACTGCCCGTACTGTCATCTCCCGAAAGGAACGATGACCAAACGGATCACCGATCATTTCCAATCCCCGCACTTCAAGTTACTTTGGGATCCGGCGAACTCCTATCAATCGGTGAAAGACAGGATCCCGCGCAAGTATCTCAATGCGACCCTGGAAGAAGAGATGCGTTCGATATTCAAGTCGATCGGCCACATCCACATCAAGGATCTGAAATATGTCCTCCATGAGATCAAACCATTCAAACCTTCGATTTTAGGACAAGGGGATGTCGCGTATAAAGAAATCCTTCAGATCTTGAAAGACGGGGATTATCACGGGTTTTGTTCATTGGAGACCGAACTTAACGTCCCCGATACGATCGTCAGCATGATCGTCTTCAATTCGATGTTGGAAAGCATGCATATTCGCAGATAAGAAAGAGATCGACCGCGGACCGACAATCGGCCGCGGTTTATTATTTTCTTTGTAAAAAGAAACCCCCTGTTCTACAGGGGAGTAAAAAAGAGCTTAAGCGATGAGTCAAATAAAAATCCTCCGTGGTAAGATTGAAGAGCCTGACAGCACAACAATCAAGACGGAGGAAGCCTTTCATGAAAGA
>JBGSTC010000009.1:0-35360 GCA_041736705.1 Erysipelotrichaceae bacterium | reverse complement strand
TTTGAAGGAGGTCGGGCTATCGATGACATAACCACTATCGCGGGCCCCTTCTTCCACATCCTTTTTCAATTGGGATTCATCGTCATAGAACACGACTTCATCCCCGATGAAGAACACCAATTCATCCTTTGTCAGATTCTCGCCGGTTATGACGATCCCGGCATTACCGATGTCGATCAAGGCGGGATTGGGGTCGATCGGCGTTTCCTTGTCGAAGACGGCGATCAGCGTGGGGATGGCCGTGGCCGCGAAGATGACAATCGCCATGATGAGGGTCGTCACTTTCACGGATTTCTTTCCTAGGATGCTGCGTAGTTCAAACGCGAAGACTTTGCTTGTATTATGCATTTTCATCACCCACCGTTTTTACGAAGATGTCTTGCAGACTCGGTTCATACACCCCGAACATTTCAAGATCGATTTTGGCGTCCATGCATTCCTGCAAGAACATTGTTTTCGTCTTCCCATCCAATAATTCGATGATCAGCGACTTGTCGTCGTGGTCGACTTTGATTTGCTTTATGCTTGATTCAAGCTTATTCCGCATCGTTTCGTATTGGTCGCTTGCGAACCCGACCCGGATTCTCTGTTTCCCTAAATCGCGTTTGATCTCCTTCAGATTCCCGCTCAATACAATCTTCCCTTGGTCGATCAACGTGATTTCATCGCAGAATTCTTCGACATAGCCCATCTGATGACTCGAAAAGATAACCAGTTTCCCTTGTTGGATGGATTCGACGATCACCTCTTCCAAGACCTGCGAATTCACCGGGTCCAAGCCGCTGAAGGGTTCGTCCAGGATGATGATTTCGGGATCGTTCAATAATGCCTGGGCGATCTGTATTTTCTGTTGGTTGCCTTTCGACAAGGTTTCCAACTTCTGGTTCTTCGCATAGCTTAAGCCGAATCGTTCAAGCCAATACTCCGCGCTCGCTTTCGCTTCGCTCCGGCTCGCGCCGCGAAGCGTACCGAAGTAGATCAATTGGGGCAGGATCTTCTCCTTGCCATACAACCCGCGCTCTTCCGGGAGATAGCCGACCTTCTTTTTGGAAGGCTCGAACTTCTTCCCGTCAAGCAAAAACTCCCCGCTATCCGCCGTAAACACATCCATCAACGCCCGGATCGTCGTCGTCTTCCCGGCGCCGTTGCGTCCTAGAAAACCCATCGCCTTACCCGAAGTCACGGTGAACGTGACGTCGTGAAGGATCTGTTTGTTGGTGAAACTCTTATTGATTCCTTTGATTTCCAGTATCATTTCATTCTCCTTTTCCTACGAAACTATTCTTAGTTTACTCTTTCACAAATCCGGATGCAATGTTTCACGACTTAAATTTTCCTTAAACCACAAAGAAATCCGAGATTATTTCATGTAAAAAGAGGAATTGACAGAGTATGTTATAATACATAGGCAAAAAACAGTGAAAACCACGAAGGAAGTGTCAACATGAACGAAACCACATTCGCCCGATTCGGGCTTCAGGAAGAAATAACCAAGGCGATCGACCTGCTCCATTACAAACATCCGACCCCGGTCCAGACGATGCTGATCGAAGCGATGCTGCAGCGCAAGGACGTCGTCGTACAATCCCAAACCGGGAGCGGTAAAACCGCCGCGTTCGCGATACCGATCTGCGAGATGCTGGATTGGAACGAAAACAAACCCCAGGCCTTGATTCTTACCCCGACCCGTGAACTTGCGCTCCAGGTCAAGGAAGACGTCTTCCACATCGGGCGCTTCAAACGCGTCAAGGTCGCGGTCTTGATCGGACAAACGCCCTTCAGCGTACAGGAAAACGAACTCAAACAGAAAACGCACATCGTCGTCGGGACACCGGGACGTGTCATGGATCATCTTCAGCACGGCACCTTGGATCTATCGAACCTGAAGTATCTGATCATCGACGAAGCGGATGAAATGCTGAACCTGGGATTCATCCCGCAGATGGATGAAATCCTGAAGACCTTGCGAAGAGATCGCCAAACCGTATTGCTTTCCGCGACAATCCCATTCCAGATCCAGAAACTCATCGACAATTACTGCGTCGAACCGGAAATCGTCGTCATCGAAGATGAAGACCGGGTTTTCGACCGCATCGAACAATTCAAATACGAAGTCATCGCATCCGCGAAACTCAAAGCCCTGAAGGAAGTGCTGACCGTCGAGAATCCGGACAGTTGCATCATCTTCGCGAATCAGAAAGCCACGGTCGATGAAATCACCAAGGAACTCAACGAACTGCGCTACCCCGTCTTCAAGTTGCACGGCGGGCTCGAGCAGAAAGACCGCATCAAGATCATCAACGATTTCAAAAGCGGTGCCTTCCGTTACCTAATCGCGACGGACGTTGCGGCACGCGGATTGGACATCGAATCGGTTTCCCTCATCATCAATTATGATTCGCCGTTGGATGGCGAGACCTATGTCCATCGCATCGGGCGTACCGGACGTTTCGACCAATCCGGCAAGGCGATCACCTTCGTCACCGCCAACCAAGGGAAATACCTCAACCATATCGAAGCCTTCATCAAACAACCCTTGGAAGTATATGAGAGACCTTCCGCGGATGTCATCCTTGCGGCACGTCCCCAGTTCACGCAAAAGAAGAATACCTTGCAGGCGAACAAGGGAAACAAGGCTTCCGCACTGAACTATGAGATCCTGCGCTTGCAGATCAAAGGCGGGAAACAGGCGAAAATCCGTCCGGTCGACATCGTCGGGGCGCTCTGTAGCCTACCGGGCATCGAATCCAACGATATCGGCGTCATCCAGATCGGGGAATTGTTCACGGACGTGGAAATCCTCAACCACAAAGGCAACCAGGTATTCAATCAGTTGCAGGAAACACCGATCAAAGGCAAACTTCGCCGGGTCACCAAAACCAATCTAAAATAAACACGCGGCGACGCGTGTTTTACTTTGTTTCGTATTTTTTTCCTTGATTCACCCACGCGATGATTTCAGCGAGGGTTTGTTCGACGGTTTTCCCTGTGCGATACACTACGTGTTTCGCAAGTTCTTCATTGCATCCGCTTTCGATGAACTTTCGGTTCATCGCGTTGTATTGTTTAAGATGTTGCGTTTCGATCCCTTCACGATGATCGAAGTACAATTCCCTAATCGTTTCCTCATGATTCGGTGAAATCGTTAGGAGAACCACGTTTTCATAAGATTGAAACGCTTCGCAGATCCGTTTGAAGTACCCTTCGCTTTTGACGGTATGTCCCCCTCCGAAATCAAAGACGGCGGGTTCATCCAGTTCAAGCAACATCTCGACCTGCTGGGTCTCAAACGGTTCGAAGTACGCATGGAGATCTCCGCCCGATTCAAAGATCGCACGGCTCTTTTCACGCGAATATTCCGGCATCTTTGCATAGTATTCCTTACGAAGATCATCCACATCGACCAAAGGCAATCCGTAGTGTTTCGCCAAGGCTTCGGAGATCGTCGTTTTCCCGACCCCCATGGGTCCGATCAACAGGATGCTTGTTTTGTGTTTGTCACTCATTCGTTTCTCCTTCGACTCAATAGCCTAAAAACAAGAGGAGTCCCACCAGGTTGATCCCGATATTGGCACAGGCATGGAATAGATAAGAGTTCAAAAACCCTTTGGCGTTTTGATTGAGGAGACTGAAAAACACGCCGACGATCCATAACCCGACGATCATCAATAGAACCACCCACACCTCAAACATGCCATAGAGGATCGCCACGTGATAGATCGCGAAAAGAAGACTCGATACCAACCGATTCGTCCATGTTGAAGAAATGTGGAGTTGAAGCGGGATGAAATGGCGGAAGAAGAACTCTTCCAAGCCGGAATTGATCAAGACGATGTAAAGACTGACGAAGAGGAAATTATCCAAGGTTACGTTCAAGCGGTTTTCCAAGGAAGCGATGACCAAGTCATAGGAGATGAAAAGTTTTGTGATGAAATACCCGAGAACAATCAAAAAAATCATACCGATTCCGACGAATAGAATCTTTTTTGTCGATCGGTTGACCTTAAACATCTCGTTAACCTTTGGACGACGGAGAAGAAAGAAAGGTAATATGCCGAACAAGCCGATCTTCAAAAACGACTTGGTCGCATAGTCCACCTTTCCGCTGAGGTCGAAGTAGGCGATGACCACGATGCAAAGTAGGACATATAGATATGGGATACTTTGTTGAAGAAGTTTATTTGTATGGATGTTCATTGCGCCTCCATTTTGAGTAGGAAAAGTCAAAGAAAAATCGGCTCTGGTGTTCCTTAGGAATCATACCATAGCCGAATCACTCAAACAATGTGTGCTTCATCAACCTGCGATATCATAAAATATAACAATTCACATGAAACATATGTCTTAACTCGGATTGCTTTAGCCCTCGACAAGAAGCGAATCGAGAATGATCGACAGGGATGCCACCGCGACCCACGCAAACAGGATAATCAGTTCGATCAACAAGATACCGGGAGCGTCCTCATGATCCGCCACATAGTAAACCACCGGCGACATCATAAGATAGACAAAACTGATCGAGAGTGAACTCCATCGGATTGTTTTCAGTATCCCATGCGTCATTGTATCCTTCACTTGACCCTTATCGACAAGTCGAAGTAAGCGAAAAATCTGGTAGAACACATAAAGACAAAGGGCTCCGCTAAGGTAGAATCCGATATACATCGGGTATTTCGCCCATAGCAATTCGGGGTACTCACCCAACACGCCTGAGATGATGCCCGGTAAAATGCGGATACAGAAAAGCAGCACAGGAAGTGCGCATACGATGACACTAAGTTTTAAAAACAAGGATGCCCATTTTTTCATTGTGTTCCCCCAAGGTCCCTAATGAACCGTTATTTGAATTCATAATCGAATCGTTATCGTGCATGATTAAGTATAAAGTCAAACCGTGGATTTGGCTACAAAAAACCCCTCGTTACGAAGGGTTTACTTGCTTGCTTGGTGCCCGAGGACGGACTCGAACCGTCATGGTATCACTACCGGTGGATTTTGAGTCCACTGCGTCTACCGATTTCACCACTCGGGCGTTGCAAGAGTAATTTTATACTATGTCGACCAAAAGGTCAACCTGTAATTCGTCGAATTTCTTTGTCGACCTAAACTCTTGGTTTGGTTGCGTTGAGACACACGATTTCGACGATCGTCTCCTTCGCCTTCAGCATGACTTCCGCACAGGCGAATTCATAGCGTCCGTGATAGTTCTCCCCTCCGGTGAAGAGGTTGGGGGTCGGGATGCCCATGAAGGAGATCTTGGATCCGTCGGTCCCGCCACGGATCGGACGAACCACCGGAGTGATTCCCAGGTTCCTCATCGCTTCTTTCGCCAGTTCGACCGGACGCATGTCTTTGGCGATGATTTCGCCCATATTGTAATATTGGTCATGCATTTCGACGACGACCCGATCGGCACCGTACTTCTCGTTCATCGTTTTGGCGATGACCAGGATGGTTTCTTTGCGTTGGTTGAATTTGATTCGGTCATGGTCGCGCAGGATGTAGGTCATTTGCCCCTGGTCGATCTGGGTTTTTAGGTCATGAAGCAAATAGAACCCTTCATACCCTTCCGTCTTTTCGGGTACTTCGTCCTGCGGCAACATGGCATCGAATTCCATCGCCAGTTTGGCGGTGTTGACCATCTTATCTTTGGCGGTTCCGGGATGCACGGAAACGCCCTGTAATGTGATTTTCGCCTGGGCTGCGTTGAAACTCTCGAACTCCAACTCGCCCAAAGTACTTCCATCCATTGTGTAGGCGAACTGCGCACGGAACCCTTCCGCATCGAAATGATCCGCGCCTCGGCCGATCTCTTCATCGGGTCCGAAGGCGATGCGTACGTCGCCGTGTTTGATTTCCGGATGGTCGAGAAGGTAGATCATCGCTTCGATGATTTCCGCGACCCCCGCTTTGTCGTCCGCACCGAGCAAGGTCGATCCGTCGGTTACGATCAAGGTATGCCCCTTGTGGTTTTTTAGGTTCGGGAAAAGTCCGGTCGACATTACGATCTCCGGACTCAGTGCGATGTCTTCCCCGTCGTAGTTCTCGATGATCCTCGGACGGATGTTTTCGGCGTTGAAGTCAGCGGTGTCGAAATGGGCGATGAACCCGATCGTCGCCACTTCTTCGTCGGTATTCGACGGTAAGGTCGCCGTTACAAACCCGGTGACGGGATCGTGGTTTACTTCGCTTAGCCCAAGGTCGACCAATTCTTTGCGTAGCATTTCTGCGAAACGCACCTGGGAAAGCGTCGACGGGGTCGTCAAACTGCTTTCGTCGGAGCGAGTGTCGATCTTGGCGTAACGGATGAATCGTTCAATGAGTTTTTGCATAGTGTCCCTGCTTTCATGTCCCATCCATTATACCCAATGCCTTGGCGACATACAATCGTACGACCCTGAATGCACCGACGGTTTGAAAATCGAAAAGAACTGGTATAATGGAAAAGATGAAACGGAGAGCAACATGAAATCAAAAGAACTGTTGAAACGGGTGGATGTCCCGGTTCAAGACACCTGGGATACCACATCCATTTTTGGTAGCGATGAAGCGTTTGAAAAGGAATTCGTAACGGTCGAAGGAATGTTGGGGAAGGCGCAGGAATTCGAAGGAAAACTTGCGCAAAGCGTCGAAATCTTGGCGGATGCCTTGGAATATCGCAATGCCTTGGTATTGAAAGCCGAGCACCTCTACACCTACGCGCATCTCAATAGCGATGCGGATACGTCCGATAGCCATTACTCCGGCTTGCAGAGCCGGGCGCGCAACCTTTTCACGAAGGTCGCTTCCGCCTTGTCGTTCTACGACGCCGAACTGTTGGCGACCGATGAGAAGACGCTGCGCTTGTATCTTGAAAGCGATCGTTTATCGATCTATCGTCATGAATTCGAGATCTTGTTTAAACGGCGTCCGCATATCCTAAGCCTCGCCGAAGAGAATTTGTTGGCGAAGGCAAGCAATGTCCTTGGCGCATCCTCGCAAACCTTCTCGATCCTCAATAACGCGGATCTGAAATTCCCATTGGTTAAGGACGAAGCGGGAAACGAAGTCCAGTTGTCGCACGGCCGCTACGGGATGTTTCTTGAAAGCAAAAACCGCGATGTCCGTGAAGGGGCATTCAAGGCGATGTACACTACCTTCGGACAATTCAAGAACACCTTCGCTTCCACTTTGATGAGCAGTGTGAAGGAACACAACTTCTCGGCCGATGTCCGTCATTACGACAGCGCCCGTCAAAAAGCGCTATCCGGCAACCATATCGATGAATCCGTCTATGACGCCTTGGTTCAAGCCGTCAACGACCGGCTTCCCCTTCTACACCGTTACGTGGAACTACGCAAGAAGGTATTGAATCTGGACGATGTCCGGATGTATGACCTCTATGTCCCGATGGTGGAAGACCTCGATTTGAAGTTCACCTACCAGGAAGCCAAGGAAATCGTTCTGGAGGCGTTATCCGTCATGGGTGACGAGTATGTCTCCCTCTTGAAGAAAGCCTTTGAGAGCCGCTGGATCGACCCCTACGAAAACATCGGGAAACGCTCCGGCGCCTATTCCTCGGGATCCTACGGAACCAATCCGTATATCCTGTTGAACTGGCAGGACAACCTGGATAATGTCTATACCTTGGCGCATGAACTCGGACACTCCCTGCATTCCTATTACACCCGTTCTTCGCAGCCCTTCATCTATGGCGATTATTCGATCTTCCTCGCCGAAGTCGCCTCGACCACCAATGAAAACCTGCTTACGGATTATCTACTGAAGAAATACGACGACCCCAAGATCCAAGCCTACATCCTCAACCATTATCTCGACGGTGTCAAAGGTACGATCTATCGCCAAACCCAATTCGCCGAGTTCGAACATCTGATCCACCAAGCCGACCAACAAGGCATCGCGTTGACCGCCGACTGGTTAAGCGCGGAATACATGAAAATCAATCGTAAATACTATGGCGAAACGATGACCTATGACGATGAGATCGCATTGGAATGGGCGCGTATCCCCCACTTCTATTACAACTATTATGTCTATCAATACGCGACCGGATTCTCAGCCGCAAGCGCACTGAGCGGGAAAATCCTACGTCAAGGTCAACCTGCGATCACAGCCTATCTCGATTACCTGAAAGCCGGGTCCAGCGATTTCCCGATCGAAGTCCTGAAAAAGGCCGGTGTCGACATGAGCACCAACCAACCCACCATCGATGCACTGGAAATCTTCAGTCAACGACTCCAACAATTGGAGAACGTTCTCCTCAAGTAACCCAAAGCGGACCCACCGGTCCGCTTTCTTGTTTTCACGAAAGGTTTCTTTCTTTTTTGCGTGACAAAGCCCCATGGATTCGCTATAATAGTACTTGCCCTTGGAGGATTGGCCGAGCGGTTTAAGGCACCATCTTGGAAAGGTGGCGAAGTGCAAGCTTCCGTGAGTTCGAATCTCATGTCCTCCGCCATAGGTAAATAAAGCCCGCATCAATTGCGGGCTTTTGCATGTTTAGCAACAAATGACCATACATTGACCATACAAATTTACATTCACTTCATTTAGTTACGTTTAACTCGAACAATAATCCCGAACTTATTTTGCAAACTCGAATTATCATACAACGATTCAAGTTCGAATGGTCTACTTTATATACAGGTTCAATATTGCGACTCAACAAAAGTCGACTTATTCCACTGCACAGCAATACGATGATAGATAATCATCTGTTTATCTAGTATCACCCTCAAATGACCATCCACCAAATGAGCCATTATAGGTCTTTGCCAGTTGATGGATTTTCTTACAGGTACTGTTCATGAGATCCAAAGACAAAATGACTTCTTTGATGATGGCAGCGGCTTTATCGTCCGGATATAAAGTGACCGATCCATAACCCATTTCTTCCGCGACCTGCCTGAATTCTTCTAATGTATCGTTATTTTCAAACTTCACATAGAAAACAATCCGAAGTAAGCGATCGAAATTGAAACGATGTGATGTAAGTCTGGCCAATTCTTTTTGATTCATGATGTCGATCAACCGGTCCATTTCAGGAACCAAATCACGGGTAAACAACGCTTTTTCGGGATCTTGATGAAGTGTGAGCTTGATCGGTTTTCGGATCCATCGGGAAACATAGACCGAGAGTTTCTTCAAGACTTCCGTTGATTCGGCGTAAAAGTACAGCATCAGGATTTGGGCTCTCGGATCGGCTTGATAGCCCGCCATCAAGATGCGCCGATGATTCGCATAGAAGCGCATCTTGTCGGTCAGTTTCAAAATGCTCTGTTGGACTTTGGATTGTGGCAGGTCAAAGGTCATCAAGGCGACATGTCTGAAATTGTCAAGCGGGATCTGATGACTCGCGACCAGATCGAATCCGATTGTCTTGCCTTCATGGTCGTAAAGCGTCAGATTACGGCTCATGCTGATTTCCATAGATCGGATCAATCGGTAGAATGCGAAACCCAAAAGACCGATTCCCACGACGATTAACAGCCAAAACAGAATAAGGGATCGGACATAGAGGATATTCATCCCGATCACCGCGTAATAGAGGACCCCAAACACCACAACACTAATAACAATGCCTAACACTAAGCGCATGAATCCCGCCATTAGCAACACAAAAGCCAAGATAATCAAGGCAAAACAAACATAGATTCCCAGATAAACACCGAATTCGCCGAAGCTTTCGGCGAAAGTTGTGGCTTCCATCACAACGAATAATCCGATAAAACCACTGATGGTCATCACCAACCAGAGACCGCCACGCAGTACTCTCAGGATGCCCCTACTATTCTCCAAAGCATAAGGTTTCCCAGACGCGATGTGATCGATGCGGTTACCGAAAAGATAACTGTATGGTCTTAGAGAAATGTCACTGCCGTGTCCAAACTGACGAACTGGTCGCAGGCTTGGATCCAGTTTTTCGACGATCCAGTTTCCGGCTTTGGAAGGTAAGCGCAGTCCCTGAGTAAAAAACATATTAATGACGACAACGATTATGGTGATGATGCTGGACTTTTCCACAAAATCCGGAAAATCGACCGTAAGATAGAGAATCAAACCGATGACGGTGACAGCGATCAAGCATCCGAGGTAGGTCAGCGCCTTCATCGTCAGGACGACCCCGTTGAATAACATCGACGAAGTCAGGATCAAAATTACGATTATCAAGGGCCAAAGCGTAATCATGACGACTTCTGACTTGGTTGTGAATACGATTGGAAGAAGGATCAAAAGCGAAAAAAGGCTACAAGACCACTGATCTTTTTTCTGTTTTTCTGGATCTTATTCAGCATGTTTCCCCCTTCACTGGTGAGCCTTCCGTCAGATGATTATGACTCAAGTCTTTGACATATCACATGTAATCAGTTTACAAAGAATTTCATGCTTTCACAACATTGAAATGATTCTTCATTTGTAGAGCCATTATTTCGCTCCTATATGCGAACTAAATTACCTCTATATTAGGCCATACACTAGATGTTTAATTTATCCAAGGATTACTAAAATCAGGTTGATGAGCAGTTCTTTATCTTTCGGATCGGATGCTGCGATGAGAATGGTCAATGCTGCAAGTGTCTCATCATTGATTCTTTTGGTTCCTGAGATAAATAAAGCTTTGTTTCTGTCCAGAAAGTATAAGAATATCGTTGATGCGATTCTCTTGTTCCCATCGATGAAGCTGTGATTCTTTGTGATTAAATAGAGCAGATTCGCCGCTTTTGATTCTAAAGTCGGGTAAAGTTCCTTTCCGTCGAATGTTTGATAGATTGTGGATATGCTTGAGTTAAAGGATTGATCACGTTCTCTAGCGAAATTATCACTTTTCCCAGAGAATTTACTGCGATGGATGATATCAACACACTCAGCATAACTGATACGATAGGTATCAATGATTCCTTCAGGTGTCTTAAATGTCCGATGATCATAATCATCGAGAATAGAAAGACCTCTGTTGTAGGCGATAAGGAATTGAAGGACATCATTCCCACTTAAAGGTAAGTCCCCATCAAATTGTCGATACACATCCAACATTTGAGTGATCTCGGCAAGATTTGGAATTTCGATTTTTGATTGATTAATAATATATCCTTTTTTTAGGTAGTCAGTCAATATCCCATTGACCCATTTCCGAAATTTGGTTGCTTCTTTCGACTTCACTCGATAACCGACAGATAGAATGGCGTCCAAGTTATAGTGTTTTATCTGCCTCCTAACCTTTCTAGACCCTTCATTTCGAACTACTAAGAAATCCTTAGTAGTTGCCTTTTCGTCAATCTCATTTTCTTTAGCGATATTTTGAAGATGCATCACAACATTCTCGGTAGTCGTTTCAAAAAGCTCTGCGATCTGTGCCTGTGTTAACCAAACCGTCTCGTGGGCAGGATCAAAATTAACGTCTAAACTCTCGTGACCATCTTCACTATTAAATCTGACCAGAATATTGTTAATTTCAGGTTTTTTCATGTCTTCATTATAACATTTCAGATCTAAGGACTGTCGTAGTAATTCTGACAATACATATTATTGGACATCTTCATTCTCCGTATTTTTGAGTGATTTAGCAACAGCACTCTATTCTTATTATATGATTATATTATTAACTTAATAGACTCGTTGGCCTATAAATGAACTTACAAAATGCGATTACCAAACAACAATGGTAGTTGAATTATCGAAATTGCTTATAGTTTGGCTTTTGAATGCTTCAGAAAGTTCTGAATCATATCTCATGTATTACCCAATAGCACATAATCGGATCGATTAGCGTGTTTATGCAACTTTTGGCTACTATTTATTCCAATCCTTGACCCCATATAGATTAAGGTTCTTAGGAACTGTTTACCTCTGACTAGTATCAATATGCAATGCTTATTTTGCTACGATATAGCAAATATTAGAGTAAATTCTACCTTTCACAAACATTTCTATAAATGATCCAATCTCAAGAGTACCCTGGATTATTTCAGTATCGTTTGATTGACAACTACACAGAAAAAGAAGAGTGCCAATTGATGAAGAATTTAGTATCTCATTTAGTAATCTCTCGAATTCTTGTCTAAACTCATCTTTGAGACACAATGAAGTAAAATCATAAGAAAGATTCTCTGATACTTCTCTTAACCAATATGGCTCAACTTTATCTGGTACTTCAAATCCGATATTAAGCAAACCATCTCCACAACCAAGCTTCCCATACTCATCATCAACAGTAATCTTATAAACTATACCTGGAAGATTATTCATAAAAGGCCAAATTGTGTGGAAGTATTTCTTCTTAATAAATATATCAGAATTAATCTTCTCCACAATCATGTTTTTGAATGATTTCAGCTCAATGGCTTCATTTTTCCCAATTGCTAGTACAAGTACATCAAGCATAATTTCTCCTCTGTTTCTCAAGTAGTTTATTATTATCGATATCCGTAACACTATTTCGTATTATAGCCACGTAGAATTGAATGACTAGGCAATCAAGATTAACTTATTCTCTCCGTACTTTCGTTCATCATTCTTCACTTCTTGGGAAAAGTCGTGGTCATATACTTCTCTAGATTCGTATAAATCTCCATCGGACCAGAAAACCATATTCCATTCTCGCCAACATTAGGAATGACAGATTCAACATTGAATACGGTCCTGATGTTTTTGAAATTGTAAACCCGGATCACACTGCCATCGACGTTCATGAACTCATACGTATATGACCAACCGAAACCGTATGCGAATATCTCCTTATCCAATGACCATTCATCAACTCGTAGAAGCGATTTGATTTTTTGCATTTGGCTCGTATTCACTCTAAACTCTCCGGCTGAAATCACCCCATCTTCACCGTAATCATAAATAATCTTGGTTTTTGTGAAGTTGAATGCCTTCACTTCAGCAGGAATCACAGGGTTCTCCCAAAAAGAGAATAGCGTTGTTAAAAACTCGCTATTGTATCCGATTTCGTTTCCGCCATAGTAGGTTTCCTTAAGGGTAGGATCATCAAGTGATGTTACCTGGATGAACCCGAGTGGTTCTGATAAAATATAACAGTAAGAATCCCTGCTTTCGCTATAAAGGCAGTACCAAGGCTCACTAGATTCGATTTCCCCATCGATCTTCCACCATTGATCGGATTTCATTAAGGTCTTGAGCGTATCGTTTTGAGCTTTACTTAAGGGGAACTTCCAAAGTGGATACATTCCGTCACTCGGCTGAAGCCAAACATACGCACTGGAAAACTTAGCATTAAGGACACGTTGTGAAGGGCCATCGAAGAAAGTAGATCTGATTTCACCTAATGTATTGAGAACATCGATTTTGACTGAAATTCGATAACTATCAACGGTATCTTCCCCTTCATCCAGTGAATGTACTTGTGCGATATCACCACTTTCGCAATTCCCGAAAAATACCATCTTGCCGTTTGATAGCGTGATCATTGCTTCGTAATTTTCGCGAAGATCGACGGGCACATTGATACTTTCCCATTCTTCAATCCTCATGACATCTTTCAATTTCTGGTTATCCTCGGCACTGATGTCAAATGAAAGGGCGCTATTTATTACAAACGGGACAATATCGCCAGAAATGATCGTACTTGAAATCAGGTCTGCTTTCGACGACTCGATAAGATGCATCGGCATCCATGTTCTTTCAAGAAGGAAGTCAAGATCAAGAGCGACCGAGTAGTACGTTGTGCTCTTGGAATCCTTCCGATCGATCTTTATGAGCGTCATTTGGTTATACGTTCCAAAGCGATAGCTCGACCCCTTATCGTCGAAGAGAGCGAATCGTAACTCGAAAGAATCCGGATCGGTCAGTTTCGTTTTCTCCCATCTTGAAAAGAGTAGTAAGGATGGAATGGATGATCTTTTCTTCTGCGTAATCGGTAGGATCTCGTTTGATGGCAACGATTCATCTTCGCCGACATAGAACGATGTGAAACTCGGTTTTTCAAGCTTGGTATTGAAATCGAGCTTACATGATGAAAGCGAAATCAGTAAACACAAAGCGAAAAAGATCTTCATGACATTGAGGAATGTTTGATGATTTCTACCCATATTGCCCCCGCAATTTCCGTGGAAGTTGATTGTTTACGACTCCCAACATCTTTATGTTTTTATAGTAACACAAAGCATGGTGGTCAACATTAAAAAGAACGACCATTCACAAAAATCGTGATGTCCGAGAAAAACCAGGTCGTTTTTTATAAAGTATCTACGGAATAGAATTTGAACTATGGCGTTGAGACGAGTTCGAGAAGTTTGAAAGCGGTGTTTGCGTTTCGTATCATGATTTTTTGATATGCCTTCGTGCCGACGATCTTCGCCCAACGTGCCTTCGAGAACGTTTCGATGGGAGCCGACCAAAAAATCATGGAATCCACCGCTTGGACTTTTTCATATTCGGGTTTCGTTTGTCCGACTTCTTCCATGATTTCTAGTGCCGAGTAAGGTTGGATGACGAAAATCGCATTATGTTTGGATGATGGATCTTTCCCCCACCAATCCGGTGCCTTCGCCATCATGCTCCTTAACGTCTCCGCTTTAACCAGAGCGACCGAGATTGAGAAACCGAAGTGATCTTTGATCAGCGTTTCGCACATTTTCTGTATTATCGATTCATCAAATTGATCGCAATCAAACAGTACATTCCCGCTGTTAATGTAGGTTTCCACATGCGAAAAACCTGCATCTAGAAAACACCGTTTCAATTCGCTCATGGCGATTTTATTGTTTCCTCCGACATTGATGCCGCGCAACAAGGCGATGTATCGCATAGGCCTTCCTTCCTGATTCGTTCAGTCTCATCCCTTTTGGCTTATCTCGCCGATTTTCCCTTTCACAAACTCCACCAAGGTTTGTCGGTCGATTTCCATTTGAAGTCCGATCCTTCCGGCGGACACGATTAATGAGTCTTGATTGAGCACGGTTTGGTCGAATACCGTCATAAAGGACTTCTTCATCCCGATCGGACTACAACCTCCCCGGACATAGCCGGTCAAGGGGAGCAGGTCGTTGACGGGAATCAACGCGATGCTTTTCTCGTGAAGATACGCCGCGGATTTCTTGAGGTCGATTTCGTCCTTCGCATTGATGATCAAGACATAATGGGTCTTCGAAGAACCCCTGACGATCAATGTCTTGTAGAGTTTGAGCGGGTCTTGCTGGATCGCGTATGCAACCGAAAGGGCGTCCAGGGCTTCCCCATTGGATTCATAACTGTAGAGACGATAGTGGATTTGCGCTTTGTCCAGTGCACGAAGGGCGTTCGTCTTTTCCATAGTGGATCGATTAAGCTGATTTCTTACTGTTTTTGATGTAGACAAACCAATAGACGCCCCCCACGAACAAGCCCCCGCCGACGATGTTACCCAAGGTCACGGGAATCAGATTGTTGATGAAGAAGGTCGACCAGTTGAGATGATTGAGTTTCTCGGCGCTTACACCCAGTTGGGACGCGGCTGCGACCATCGCCGGGTTCGCCTTTGCGAAGATGCCGGCCGGGATGTAGTACATGTTGGCGATGCTATGTTCGAACCCCGACGTGATGAACAACCAAATGGGAAAGAAGATCGCCAGGATTTTCCCGGACATGTCTTTCGCACCATAGGCCATCCACACCGCCAAACAAACCAGCCAATTGCACATGATGCCAAGATAGAACGCCGGCATGAACTCGAGGCCGACCTTGTAGGCTGCGATCTTGATGGTGACCCCGCCAAGCATGTCCGCTCCGCTGCTGAACAGACCGGATTGGTTCATCATATAGGCGATCAAGAGGGATCCGACGAGATTGCCGAAATAGACGATGACCCAGTTGCGCAACATCGCCTTGAGACTGATCCTTTTGTCCAACACGCCCGCCAAGATCAAGGTGTTGCCGGTAAACAGTTCGCCGCCGGCGATGACGACCAACATCAAGCCGGTGCCGAAAATCGCTCCGGCCAACGCTTTCCCCAAACCGTAGGTTTCGGGTTTGGCGAAGAGGTTGAACGCCGCCATGTTGGAACCTTCCGATGCAAAGGCGATAAAAACCCCGGCCAAGAGGCCAAGGATGAATAGATTAAGGGCAGAAGCTTTCGTCTTCTTGATTCCGGCCTGGATCGTCACTTCGGTGATTTCTTCAGGGGTCAGGTATTGGTTTGTGTTCATCGTTTTACTCCGTCGATTCATTGTCCGCCATTTGGCGCGTCCTAAGTATATCACTTGTTTTCGTTGGTTTTAATCCGTTTCTTGCGTGTTTGCGATTTTTTCACAAAAAAACGCGATTCGACTAGAAACCGCGTGTTTGTCCTTTGTAGGGCGGCGTCTTCCCTGCGACGTACTCCTCGATCCCCGGACCCTTCAGCTTTCTTAAACGCCATATTCCATACACATAACTGGAAACCAAAACCAAAGTTGTGACCGGCAAGCCCATCAGCGTGTTCGCCCAGACCAGACGGTCGACGTTGTCACTGAGAAACAATGTGACTTGGATCGTGGTACGTAAAGCAAAGAACAAGGTCCAAAGCCAGGTCACCTCGCGGTAGGCGGGTTTGACGTCTTTGCGCCAAAACCAATCCAAACGCCACCCGCGGGTTAAGTGGGATGCATAGGCGGCAAGGGGTTTATCCAACACGAGACTGACCAGCGTCACCAAGAGGATGAAGGCGTTGCTGATGATCCCCGGGATGAAGTAGTTGGCGGCGTTGTTCGCGAGATAGGCGAACGAAGCGGCCAGGGTGATCGTCACCAATCCCCCGAACGCATAGATCCAATTTTGCTTGCGCAAGATCCGCAAGATCCCGAAGGTCAGTGAAAGGATGATCGAGGTTAGGATGGCATAGGGCAATCCGAAAATCCCGTTGACGATCGCAAAGAGAAGCGGCGGTAAGATCGCATCCAACGTTTTCCCTAAAAACACGGATTTAAGTTCTTCTAGGATTTCTTTCCCTTTCGATGCCATATCGATCCCTCTTCCTTTGTTTCATTGAGTCTACTTTACGAAAGCGAACCCTCATTGTCAACCAAACCACATCGAACTTCATTTTCCTCCCGTTTCATCCTGTATTTTCTCCATGGATTCGCTATAATGCAGGTAGAGAAGTTCGGAGGATACCATGAAAGCACAAGAAATCATCGACGTTTTGAATACGAACCGAAGATGGGTGAATTTCGACCAGACGAGGGATGTCGTCCTGTTTGGCGACCCGTCGCAGGAAGTCGTCAAAGTCGGAGTCTGCTGGGTCGCGACGATGTCGGCGATCCAAACCGCGATCGACCAAGGCATCAACTTCATCATCAGCCACGAGAATTGCTTCTACGAAGAATCGACCGCGCAGCGCAAGGCGATCCTTGAAGCGCGTTGCATCAAAATGAAACTGCTGAAGCAACATAAGATCTGTGTTTATCGATGCCACGACGTATGGGATCGGATCCCGGTCTACGGGGTTGCGGACACCTGGGCGAAGATCATCGATCTTCCCTTCGAACCCCGGGTGACTTCATCCTTTAATTCTTTTGCGCATTTCGAACCGTTGAGCGTACTGGAAATCGCATCGTGTATCGCACACGGGATCAAGCCGTTTGGGCAAGATTCCGTCACGATCCTCGGGGATCCGACGCAACTCGTGGATTCGCTGGCGATCGGTACCGGTGCCGCCACGGATATTTTCTCGATGATCAAAGAAGGGGCGGGATGCGTAGTCGTCAGCGACGATGGCAAGACCAATTGGGTCCAAGGCCAATATTGCGTCGATTTCAGGATCCCGATGATCATCGTCCATCATCCGACCTGTGAAATCCCGGGGATAATCAAGATGGCCGAGTATCTGAACGGCGAATTCCCGCAGATCGAAACCACGTTCCTTGAATCCGGCTTCGATTTCCATACCGTCAGCGCGATTTAGCGAAACCAACCATCGAAACCGGGGAAACACCATGCCGAACTTTAGAGACCTCCGCATCGTCGACAACTTCTACCAAACTTCCGCGTTCTATCCGATGCCGACCGTCCTGGTCGGAACATTGACCGATGACCAAAGCACAAGCCTTGGTTCCTACTCCCTCTGTTTCCCCTATTATGTCGCCGGCCGTTCGGAATACACGATGCTGTTGGAGTGCCGCAACAGTTCAAACACCGCCCAAAACCTCCTGAAGTACGGGAAATGTTCGCTGAATTTCATCCCGGATTCCAAGAAATACTTCAAAGAAGCCGTCCGCTTAGGATTCCCGGGCGAAACCTCCAAGGAAAAGATGGCGGATTGCCGCTTCACCTTGGTCGATGGACTCTGTCAAGACGGACTTCGACCGAAAATCGTCGATGAAGCCTACCAGGTGATGGAATGCACATGGATGCGTCATCTCGACCACGCCGAGAACGACATGGCCGGGGAATTGGATGGCTATCCGGCTCCCTATCATGATTTCAACGGGATCACGAGTAAATTCGGCGCGCACTTCATTCTGAAAGTCGATAAAATCCTGATGCAGGACCGCTACTACGATGCCATCGTCGATGGCGTGAAGGCGTCCGTCTTCCCCCGTGTCCCGGTCGATTACGGTTATCGCGATTCGACCAACTTCTGGTACACACGCTTCCGCCGACCGATCGCGATGAAAGTGCCGGCCGCCAAAGAAACGGATTTGACCGGGGTCGTCTATGCGGCGAACCGGATCGATCCCAACATCCAGTTTGAAGACGAAGCCTGTGCGATGTTGACGAAAGTACCGCGCGTCTTTCTGAAGACCGTTTTACAGGGATGTGTCGATTATGCCAAGGAAAACAACTTGACGCGGATCACGGCGGCCGATATGAAGGCGATGAACGACAAACGCGCCAAAGAAAAAAGAAGATGAAAGAAAAGCCCGCGTTCGCGGGCTTTGGTTTATCCTAGATCATCCAGATGATGACGTTTACTTAAGGCTTTCGCTACGATGAACAACACGACCAGGATCGCGATCGCCAACACGATGAACCAAGGGTTGTCGAAGGCTTTCTTGAAGGCGGTACCAAACAAGGTCATCGTCATCACCATCACGAACTTCGCCGCTAAGGTCGTCTTCACAAACGAGCGCTTACTGAAATCGGATAGACCATACGCCAAGTTGATGGCGGAACTCGGTGTGAACGGGATCGCGGAGATGATGAACAAGGTCGCCGCGGGCTTGTTGCCGACCCACGCCAGGGCTGCCTGGACTTTGGGATGACGACCGAACCATTGGATTAGAAACTTCTTGAAAACATAGCGGTGGAAATAGAACATGACGATCGCACCCAAGGTCGTCCCCGCCCACGAAAAGATGAATCCAAGCACCGGTCCGTAGACCGAAGTATTGAACGTGATGATGACCAACAACGGAAGCGCGGGGATGACGGATTCGATCAACGCCAGGAAAATCGGCGCCAAAGGTCCAAAACCCTTGAAGGTTTCGGCGACCGCGAACCAGAATTCGGGAGAGAGATAGTAGAGATACGGTTTGAGCCAATCCAAGGTCTTATCCTCCTTTTACTGTACTACGAATACTAATACAGTAATACACACACGGCGACTTGTCAATGTGTTTAACCTAATTTTAACATCGTTCGTCACGTCATTTGAATCCGACGCCCATCGATGGTAAGATAGTGTGGACACGATAGAAACGGAAATGACCTATGAATCTTCAAGCGAAACTCTGGATTGACCAATATGGCATGCTTCCCCACCCCGAGGGCGGATACTATGTCCAAACCATCCTCGCCCCCGACCACATCGCCATCGAAGACCGGCCGACACGACCGCTTTATTCAGGCATTCTCTTTTTACTCAGCGATTTGGATGTTTCCCACTTTCATACGTTGCAAAGCGATGAAGTCTGGTATTATCAAAACGGCGATCCCTTGGACATCGTCGTCATCGACGAGGATGGCGTACTGGAAGTCATCCATCTGGGTCCCTTCCGCAACCAGGTGATGCAAGCGCTGGTCCGCAAAGGGTGCGTCTTTGGATCCCTTGTCCCCGATCACGGGTCTTCCCTGGTCGGATGCATGGTCTCCCCCGGATTCCTGTTTGAAGAATTCACCTTGCATACCCAAACCGAATTGATCCTCCGTTATCCTGAACACCAGGAATGGATCGAGAAACTGACGAAATCCGAGGTCGAAGAAGAATTCGAAGGATGACGCAGTCCGATTTATGAATCATGCTGAAGGAGGCAAAATGACACGACTCAACAATTACATCAGCGCGACAGGTCTCTGTTCGCGCCGCGAAGCGGATGATTACATCAGCCAAAACCGGGTGACAGTGAATGGAAAACCGGCGGTTTTGGGGATGAAGGTGGAAGACACGGACGTGGTGACCTTGGATGGTAAAGTATTGGAGGTCGAAACCAAGAAAGTCACGATCGCCTATCACAAGCCGGTCGGGATCACCTGTACGACCGATCCGGAGATCGAAAGCAACATCCTTTCCGCCATCCAGTACCCCCAACGGATTTTCCCGATCGGCCGCTTGGACAAGGATAGTGAAGGATTGATTTTATTGACGAGCGACGGAAGCATCGTCAATAAAATCCTGCGGGCGGAAAACGGACACGAAAAAGAATACATCGTGAATGTCACGACGAAATTGAAGCCGAATTTCAAAGGGTTGATGGAACGCGGGGTCGAAATCTACAACCCCGTCAAAGATGAGATCACCAAGACCCTTCCCTGTAAGGTCAAGATTCTAAGCGATTCTTCGTTTTCGATCATCCTGAACCAAGGGCTCAACCGTCAAATACGGCGGATGTGCACCGCATTGGGTTATTCCGTTGCACGCTTAAAGCGCATCCGCGTCATGAACATCGATCTCGGATTCATTCCCAAAGGGAAATGGCGTGTGTTGAGCGATGAAGAAATGACCGGGTTGACGGGAATGCTTGATACGGTTGAGGTAAACGACGATGACCTTGTTTGAGAAAATCGTCGCTGAGCTGTCGAACCTGCCGATGGTTCGTCTGATTCTCTTGGGCGGATCGCGCGCGACAGGGAAGATGGACGCGAAGTCGGACATCGACCTGTACGTCTATACGGATGAACCGATTCCATTATCAATCCGAAAGGAAATCCTTTCGAAATACTTCTCGTATCTGGAACTGGCGAACACGTTTTGGGAAGAAGAGGATGACGGGATTCTGACCGACGGGATCGAACTCGAAATCATCTACCGCAAAACGAGTTTCATCGACGAGGTCTATGACGCGGCCTACGTCCATCCTCACGCCAACTTCGGCTATTCGACGTGCATGATCCATAACCTTCAGACATCGCTGATCCTCTATGACGACGCGACGTCGATCCAGGCATTGCGTGGTAAATTCAAAGGGTATCGCGAAGAACTGCGTGAAGCGATCTTGAGGAAAAACGGTTTGTTGATTTCAAACCGTATGCCTTCCCTGTCCTTTCAACTGATTAAAGCGATTCGTCGAAAGGATCTGGTTTCGATCCAGCATCGCACCACGGAGTTCCTCGCGATGTACTTCGATGTGTTGTTCGCTGCGAACCGGCGTTTCCATCCTGGCGAGAAGAGATTGCTGGAAGCGATGGATACGTTTGAATCGATGCCGAAGAACGCTAGACAGGACATCGAGCGGTTGCTCAAGGTGAACACGATGTCCGTCGATGATGGGATATCGCTCGTCGAGGGTATCTCCGCAAGAATGAATGCGTTCATTTCCCAAGAAGTCGGCGGTTTCGCGATCTGCGACTACGCCATACTTAAAACATGAAAAAAACTCCGCGAGGAGTTTTTTACTTATCTTGGTTCGACGTCGTTTTCCGATACGACGGTTTCTGCTCGCTTCTCTGTCCGCCGCTTTGCTTGGGATAGGAAGTCGAGGGGCTTTTATGTTCAGGCTTGTCCTTGTGCCAATGATGTTTGGTCGGTTCGATCCCGAATTCTTGTTTCGGGGCGAAGATATGGTTCTGAGGACGCCCTTTCTTCTTTGGCAGTGGTGGCTTATAGGTCGCATCGACGGGTTCGGGGATCGCGAACGGATGGTTCTTGATGACCGGGATCGTCTTCTTGATGAGCTTTTGCACATCCTTCAGCAATCCGTATTCTTCGTCGTCACAGAATGTCATCGCGGTTCCGCCCAATCCGGCACGACCGGTACGGCCGATCCGGTGGACATAGATTTCCGGAACTTCCGGGAGGTCATAGATGATGACATGCGACAGGTTGTCGATGTCCAATCCGCGCGCGGCGATGTCCGTCGCGACCAAAATCTTGGTCTTGCGGTCTTTGAAACTCTTCAAAGCGGCTTGACGGGCGTTTTGTGATTTATTGCCATGGATGGCCAAGGAAGGAATACGTGCCTTCTCCAATGATTTTACGATTTTATCCGCGCCGTGTTTGGTACGTGAGAACACCAAGACCGATTCGATGTCTTCGGTCTTCAGCAATTCGATCAACAAGTTGGTCTTGTTGCCACGATCGACGAAATAGAGTTGCTGACGGATCGTATCGACCGTGGACGCGATCGGCGTCACGACGACTTTGACCGGATCCTTCAGCATCGTATCCGCCAACGACATGATCGCCGGGGGCATCGTGGCCGAGAAGAACATCGTTTGACGGACGGTCGGGACGTAAGTCAGGATTTTACGTACATCCTGCAGCATGCCCATGTCCAGCATCTGATCGGCTTCGTCCAGGACGAAATGAGTCAGACGGTCCAAACGGATATAGCGTTGGTTGATCAAATCGAGTAAGCGACCCGGGGTCGCCACCAGGATATCGACGCCGGTGGACAGCGCCTTGGTTTGTTTGGTCTGGGGCACCCCGCCGTAGATCGGCGTCGAGCGTAGTCCCAAATGTTTTCCGTAGGTTTCGAAACTTTCGTGGATCTGGATCGCCAGTTCGCGCGTCGGTGCCAAAACCAAGGCTTTGATGGGACGAATCCCCTTCTCATTACGGTTTTTATGGAGATGCTGAAGAATGGGGATCGCGAACGCGGCGGTTTTACCCGTCCCCGTCTGGGCACAGCCCAACAGATCCTTCCCCTCCAACAATGGCCCGATCGCCTGCGCTTGAATCGGTGTCGCTTCCGCATACCCCTCTTCAACGAGCGCTTTTTGAATCTGCGCCAGGATTTCAAATTGATTAAATTGCATTCCAACCCTTTCCGACGTCTTCATCCCTGCATACACAAAGGCAAACGTCCAGACCGCGATCGAGGGTTCCTCCCCCGTTTTCTTCGCAGTGCACTTTAATGTACCATAGTTTAGACCAAATGTAACGAACTTTCAACGAAAACGAGCCTTGAACGGACCAATTCCGCGAAGTTTCGCGATTCTGCTTGAAATATCATGGTAAAGATGACTATGCTAAGGAAAAGGGAGTGATCTTATGGAACAGAACATCCTGGATTGGTTACTGCAGCAAGACCCCTCGATCCAATACCGCGTCCATCGCGAGTTTTTGAAGAGTGTACCTATAGTGTTGAGTGAAATCCAAGAGAAGATCCGCCGTGAAGGATGGGGAAAGCGGCTGATGGATTGCCAGCAACCCAACGGCGAATGGGGTGAGGGCTATTATCGTCCGAAATGGACATCGACCCACTATACCTTGTTACTCCTGAAATGTCTTCATTTCCCGCAGGACGAACCGAGAATCCAATCGAGTGTCGCGTGGGTCTTGGATACCTTGATCGCCAAGGATGGCGGCATCGGTACAATGCCCCATGAGAAGCGGTCGGATTGCTGCATCACGGGGATGTTCCTGAATTTCGCCTCCTATTTCCATGCCGATGAAGAGAAACTGAAACCCGTCATCGACCATCTGCTCGACCAGCATCTTCCCGACGGGGGATTCAATTGCCGCCATCCAAAGGTAAAAGTCAACCATAGTTCCTTCCATACGACTTTGTCGGTTAACGAAGGATATTGGGAGTATGAACGACAAGGATATCGTTATCGCATCGATGAAGTCAAATCGCAACGTCGGTCCGCCGATGAATTCCTGCTCCAACACCGCCTTTTCCTGAGCGATAAGGATGGTCGGATCATCGATCACCATTTTCTCTCGATGCATTGGCCGACCCATTGGCACTATGACGTCCTTCGTGCCTTGGAATATTTCGCCGACAGTGGTTCCCCTTTTGATCCACGACTCAACGAGGCGTTATCCTGGCTTAAAGGATTGGAGAACCAAGGGAAATGGCCGCTCTCCCCGCCTTATCCAAACAAGATGCACTTCCTGATGGAACGGACATCCAAATCGAGCGCGATCAACACCGCACGTGCGCTACGCATCTTTAGACACTTTATGAAAGTTGAATAAATAACGATCGATCCGCAATAGAAAACGTTTTCTTTCGCGGATTTTTCAGTTATAATCGAGACGAAGAGGTGTACCATGAAAAAAGGATTAGCCATAATACTCTGTTTGATTCTGGCGGGATGCACCGAAAAACCGCCGAAAGAAGAAAGCACATTGCAATGCAAAGGTATGGGTTATACCTACGATTTAAGCGCGCTTACTTATGAGATGGTCTGGAATGAAGAATTCGATGTCGACGGGGCACCCGATCCGCTGAAATGGTCCTATGAAACCGGAGGCCATGGTTGGGGGAACCAGGAACTTCAATATTATACCGACGGGGAGAACGTCGAAGTCAAGGATGGGAAACTCGTCATCGAAGCCCGCAAGGAAAACATCGGGGACAACCCCTTCACATCCACGCGGATGATCTCGAAAAACAAAGGCGACTGGCGGTATGTGAAGATCGAAGTCGTCGCGAAAGTCCCTGAAAACCTGGGGACGTGGTCGGCGATTTGGATGTTGCCGACGGTCTCGCAATATGGCGGATGGCCGAAGTCCGGCGAAATCGACATCATGGAACACGTCACCCAAGACCAGGATAAAATCTTCGGTACCGTCCATACGTCGAAATTCAACCACAAGATCGGGACGCAGAAAGGGTTCAGCAGTCGGGTCGAAGATGTCAACGGCACCTTCCATACCTATGCGATCGAATGGCTTCCCGACCAGATCCGATTCTCGATCGACGGAACCTTCAAATACCGGTTCATGCCTTCCCTTTACCTGAATTGTCCCAACTATACCGAATGGCCCTTCGACGTCCCCTTCCACTTGATTCTCAACGTGGCGGTCGGCGGATCCTGGGGCGGCGCCAAAGGGGTCGCCGAGGATGGTTGGCCGGTCGCGATGGAAATCGATTCGATCCGCGTTTATAAAGCGAAAGAAATGGATGCGATCTTGAAAACGAAAAAATGAACCGTCCGGTTCATTTTTTATCGTTTAGATCATCCTTCCGATCAAATCATGTCCTTGGGCCGCATCGATGAGCACCTTCACGAATTCCCCGCTTCGGATCAAACGGTCGGCCGTGAAGCGGACTTCCCCGTCGATGTTGTCCGGAGCGCTGTGGATCGAGCGTCCATGGTAGCTGTAACTGTTCGCGTCGCGCGATTCGCAGAGGACTTCGATGGTTTTGGATACCCACTCCTCGCCTTTTTGCTGGGCGATGTCGGCTTGAAGCGTCATCAACGCACGCAAACGGTTTTCTTTGACTACTTCCTCGATCTGATCGTTCAAATCGTACGCCGCCGTGTCTTCTTCCGGCGAATAGGTGAACGCCCCCAAACGGTCGAACCCGATTTCTTTGGTGAAATCAAGCAAGGTTTGAAATTGTTCTTCGGTTTCGCCCGGGAATCCCACGATCATCGTCGTACGCAAGATCGCGTTTGGAAAAACCGCGCGGATTTTACTTACGACTTCCCTTAGGTTCTGCGCGTTTCCCTTCCGGTTCATCTTCTTCAGCATCTCGTCGTCCGCGTGCTGCACGGGGATGTCGAAATACGGGATCACTTTCGGATTGCGCTGCATCGACGCCAGTAACTCGTCGCTGACCGCATTGGGATACATATAGAGGATGCGGATCCAATGAAACGGCAGCGCACTGAGTTGATCCAGCAACCCCGCTAAACCGGAGTTCTTCAAATCTTCGCCGTAACGTGTGGTATCCTGGGCGATCAACACCAATTCCTTGACCCCTTGGTCCGCCAATACTTTCGCTTCCTCCATGATATCGTTTTGCGGATAGGAAACCATGTTCCCGCGGATCAACGGGATCGCGCAATAGGTGCACCGGTTGGAACACCCTTCCGAGATCTTGAGGTAGGCGGTGTAGGGCTTGGTCGCCAACAAGCGTTCCATCTTCCCGTAGCTCCCCTTGATTTCGACCCCGAGCTCTTCGGTTAAAATCTCGGACAGTCTGGTGTACTCCGAGACGCCGATGAACCGGTCGACTTCCGGTAATTCCGTTTCCAACTCTTTTTTATACCGTTGGGCAAGACAACCCAGGACGATCAGTTTTTTACACTTCCCATCCTTATATTCCGCCATCTCCAGGATCGTGTCGATCCCTTCTTTTTTGGCGGGGTCGATGAACCCGCAGGTATTGATGAAGATCGCGTCGGCGTCTTCGGGCAAATTCGTAATCGTGTGCCCGTTGGTTTTCAATAAACCCATGACCCGCTCGCTATCGACCAAATTCTTACTACATCCCAAGGATACGAATCCAATCTTCATTTTCGTCCTCTTTCCATCATTTCGACGATCGCCTGCGCATCGCAGGGACAGTGTGTCAAACCGAGTCTGATTTTCGGTTTCGTTTTACCATGATAATCGCTTCCACAGGTAAAAAGCAAGTTCTTTTTCTTCGCATAGGCGATATAGAAGGCATTCTGCAGTTCTCCGTGATAGGAACTGAACGCTTCGATGCCATCCAGACCCAACGACGTCAATTCATCCAACACCGCTTTGTCTTCCTTCACGTTATTGCCGGGATGCGCCAATACGGCGACCCCGCCCGTTTCATGGACCAAGCGGATACTCTCGCTCATCGAAGGGACATCCACCTCCACATAGGCGACCTTGCCTTGTGAAAGATAATCCCAATAGAAGTTGACCAGGGGGTTGTCGCTGCGCGAACCGCCGGGGAAATACTTGCGAAGTTCTTCGATCTTGCGATTCTCTTCGTTTTCCAGCAGCCATTCGCAGATGACTTCGCCAGTAATCAGTTTGCCCTTTGCGACATGTCGCAAGGCTTCCATGGGGAACGCGAAGCCGAAGTGCGAAGTAAGCAGGTCGAGTCGCTCTTGCGTCGCCGCTTCTTCGTTGATCCGCATGTTTTCTTCAAGTTTTGCATACCGCAAATCGAACGGGTCGATGAAATAGCCCAACAGATGATAATCCCTGTCTTTGTGTCGACAAGAGATTTCGATCGCATCGATCCAGCGGGTGCTTGTTTTCAGATTCAAACGATGACGTTCGAGGCAAGCCTTGACGCTGTCGTGATCGGCGATGGCCGCAACGCTCAAGCCGGCTTCTTCGGCTTGAGTGACCAGACTCTCGACGGTGTATTCCCCGTCGTCGCTATGGATACTATGGATATGCAGGTCGATGTTTCCCATGTGACCCTCCTAGAATACCCTTCGCTGGGTGACGCTCGCCCCGAAGGGAAACAATGCCAACTGGACGAACTTGAAACATTGGATCCCAAACGGGATCCCGATGATCGTCATGCAATAGATCAATCCGATCGTCAAAGCCGCGATGGCCAGTTCCCATCCGAATACCACGATCCAGATCAGATTCATCAAGGTCGATCCGACACCGACGTTTCCATAACTGATTTCTTTCCCAAACGGCCACAGGACCAAGCCTGCGATCTTAAAACACTGGATCCCGAAGGGGATTCCGATGATGGTGATGCATAAAAGGATACCGGCGACCATCCAGCCTAACGCAAGCAACGCACCGCCTAGACAAACCCAAAGCAGATTCCCGATGATACGCATGGTTTAGCCCTCCAAACAGGGCTATTATACTCCAAATCGGTGCTTTTTTCCAATTCTCGACGTCGCTCTTGTAATTACACCCATCTTTCATTACACTATAGTCAACACATGGAGGTCACGATGGATAACTTGCTCGGATTATTGAAACAGAACGCTCGATTAAGCATCAAAGAATTAGCCGTCTTATTGAACCAAAGCGAGGAAGTGGTCGCCAAAGCCTTGGAAGCGTATGAAAAACAAGGCATCATCAAAGGGTATCAGGCGGTCTTGAACTATGAGAAACTCGACAACGCCCCCGTGTTCGCCTTGATCGAACTCAAAGTCCAACCCAAGAAAGAACTGGGCTTTCAGGAAATCGCCGATCGCGTGATGGCGCTTGAAGAAGTGGAAGACGTGTATCTGATGGCCGGCAACTATGACCTGGCGGTCTTCGTCAAGGGGAAAACGATGCAGGAAGTCGCGATGTTCGTGGCGAAGCGTCTTTCGACGCTTGATTCCGTCTTGTCGACCGCGACGCACTTCGTGCTGACGAAATACAAACAAGACGGTGTGATTTTGAAGGATGAAGAGAAGAAAGAACTTCGCGGTCAAATGGTGGTCTGATGAAAAAGATCCCCGTCAACCGCAACCTGGATTCATTGAAACCCTCGGGGATCCGGAAGTTCTTCGATATCGCCAATGAAATGAAGGACGTCATCTCGCTCAGTATCGGCGAGCCCGACTTTCAAACCCCTTGGCATATCCGTCAAGCCGGCATCCAAGCCGCCGAAGAAGGAAAAACCTGGTATTCGCCAAGCATGGGCTTTTTGGCGCTTCGCGAGGAAATCTCCAGCTACCTGCAACGCCGTTTCGATTTGCACTATAACCCCAAAAGCGAAGTCTTGGTGACGGTCGGCGCCTCCGAGGCGATCGATACGATCTTCCGCGCGCTTATCAACGAAGGCGACGAGGTGTTGGTCATCCAACCCTCCTTCGTCTGCTACGACCCGCTGATCCGAATGTCGGGAGGGATCCCGGTCATCCTGGAAACCAAGGCCGAAAATAAGTTCAAGCTGACCGCAAGCGAACTCAAAGCCAAAATCACGCCGAGAACACGGATGTTGGTGATCAGTTTCCCCACCAACCCGACCGGTGCGATCATGGAGAAAGAAGAATTGGAAGCGTTGGCGGAAGTCCTGCGCGATACCGAAATCCTCGTTCTCTCCGATGAAATCTATTGTGAACTGAACTATACCGAGAAAAGCCATGTCTCGATCGCCAGTCTTCCCGAAATGAGGGAGAGGACGATCCTGGTCAACGGATTCTCGAAGTCCTATGCCATGACCGGATGGCGCATCGGATACACCTGCGCCCCGGTGGAAATCATCGAACAACTCACCAAGATCCACCAATACATGGTCATGTGCGCACCGACGATTTCCCAATATGCGGCGATCGAGGCGATGAAACACGGGGATGAAGACGTCAAACGGATGCGCAACGAATACAATATGCGTCGCCGTTATCTTGTCGACCGCTTGAATGCGATGGGTTTGAACTGCTTCGAACCCGAAGGTGCGTTCTATGCCTTCCCCTGCATCCGCTCGACCGGATTGACCAGCGAAGAATTCTGCGAAAAACTGATCTATGCGAAACAAGTCGCGGTCGTCCCCGGGACGGCGTTTGGCGATTGCGGCGAAGGATTCATCCGCATCTCCTACTCCTACTCCCTCAAACACATCACGGAAGCGATGAACCGCATGGAATCCTTCCTCAATGAACTAAAACAAGGCTGAGTTCAGCCTTGTTTTTTTAGTTTATATGCGATACCCCAAGGAATATAGATGACGATCCACACGGCGAACACCAACAGGACAAGCAGTCCGATATAACCCGGATTCCCGGCGATGTCTTCAAGGATCACCAAGGGGGATCCCGGAGAGGGATAATTCAGGAAAAAGAAGTTCGTATCCCAGATTTTATTCAGGAAGTAGAGAGGGGTCGAGAGGATCGCCATCAAGGCAAGCATCCAGGTCGTCCGCTTAAATTTCGGTTTGGATTCCCCGCCCGTCAGCAACAACACGGCGAAGATCGTCATCGCCCCATGGACGCCGTAACTGTGGATGGACTGGAAATTGCCTAAGGGGATATGCAGCCAATCGGGGAAAAGCAGCGCCGCCAGGGCACCGGGAAGTCCTAACCAATACATGAACTCGCGGCTGACCGCATCGCGTTTGAACGCGTAGATGAAAACGGCGATTTCGGTGACCGCGCAGAGATGCAGGGGCATGTATTCGAGTTTGTAGGCGCCTTGCAGGGCATAGATGAGTTGGCGCGCCACTTCCGACAAGACAATCAAAGTCGCGAACCAACGCAGGAAGGATTTACGCTTCATCGGATTCATGTGATGGTAGAGATAGACGAGGAAACAACCGAAAACGAAAATACATGCGAGCCAGATAAGATGTTCGGTCCCAAACCAAGCATATTCCTGTACTTCGAAGACTCCGGGAACTGCGAAGAAATCCTTGAAACTTTCCATGGGGCTACCTCTTTTCTCTATCCTATCAAGAAACGCAGTCCATCTCAACGGGAATCGAAAAAAAAGAACTAAACAAATCGTTTAGTTCTCGACGCTGAAGTCGCCGCTGACGCTGTTGAGGGAAAGATTGATTTTCCCGTCCCCGATGAGCGTCGATCCGCCATGCCCTTCATATCTTCCCTTCTTACCCATGAGATCGAAGTCGAGTTCTCCGCCCATGGCGCTGAAGTTCAACTTCACCCCGGAAATATCGCGGGGCAGTTGGATTTCGAAATCGCCGCTGACCGTATCGATCTTCACGTTCTCCGCATTCGACAACTCCAGTTCCCCGTCCCCGGATACGCTGGTGATCTTTACGCTTTTCGCCGTCCCCGCATAGCGCAGGTCGCCGTTGACGCTTGTGATACTCAACGCCTCGCCCTGGTGTCCGTCGATCTCCATGTCACCGGAAACCGACTCGATGCTTAAGTCGCCTTTCAGGTCATCGATCGAGTAGTCCCCGGACGCGCTGTTCAGGATAACCTTCGTCGTTCGCAACGCTTCAAGTTCCATGTCCCCCGACGCCGTCCTGACACGGATTTCATCCAAGTTCAATTCGCCGAGGTCCACATCCCCCGACGCCGTATCGATGCGTAGCGTCTTGCATGCGTCGCTCAGTTCGATTTCAAGTGCCAAATCCCGCTCGTCGATCCGGAAGAAGGCTTTGGGTGAAACGATCTTGATCCGCAGTTCATCCGCCGTTTCGATGCGTTCCAACTGATAGGAGTTTTCAACGAAGTTCCCGTCCTTGATCAGCCTGACATGGTGTGCAGCATCGGCGGAAGGACGTACAGTCACATCCGCATGCCGCGCATCGATGTACACACCACGCTGGCCTTTACCGGTTATTTTCGTTTGCGAGTCTTCGATTTTATCTTCTTTGGGATTCACTTTAGGTAATCCTTCCAAATCATCGAACTGCGAAACATCCCCGAGGGAGGCGATGATCTCATCCTCGCTCTTCCCTTGGCGTATCCCGGCGGCGAAATGTTGGTTGAAATCATCGAGGATTTCGTCCCGTGTCGCCGCATCCGTATTTTTCAGCGCCTCTTCCACTTGTTTCAGGTAGTCTTCCTTCTTCATATACGTTCCTCTCCTTTCAAGAGATTCTTGACTTGACCGATGAACTCGATCCATTCAAGATGGAGTTCTTCATAATAGGTTTTCCCTTTCATCGTCAAGGTATAGTATTTTCGTGCCGGTCCTTCCGAACCTTCCTGTAGATACGTGGTCACGTACTCATCGTCTTTCAGTCGTTTGAGAAGCAGATACAACGTTCCGGTCGCGACCGTGATTTGACTTGAAATCCTCTCCGTCAACTCATAGCCGTACATATCGCCGTTGGCCAGTTGGGCCAGGACGCAGAGTTCCAGAACCCCTTTTTTAAATTGTGCGTTCATGTCCGACCTCCTTTGACAACACTATATCACTATATATGTAGTATTGCAATATAGTTAGTTAAGAAATTTAGTAAAAAGAAAAGAAACTTCTTGCGAAGTTTCTCAGTAGGTCGCCCGTACTTCGGCTAAACCGACTTTCGGACTGTCCGGTAGGGTTTGAAACGAGATTTCAACGTTGAATTGATCGGCGATCGATTCCAAGGTCTCAAGTTCGGTGAGACTGATCGCCACCGTATTGATGACGAATTTCGTCTCCTTGCGCTTGCCGATCCCCCCGACGTTGACCGTCTTGATCGGCAGCCCTTCCCTGATTGCTCTCGCCATCATATCCACCGATTTGAAGAGGATCAGGACGTTGTGTTGGTCGAATTGTTTCTCGCGCCAATATCCGACGGCGTTCTCTACGGTCAACACGTTCACTTTGAACCCCGCGTTTTGACCGGAAGCCAGATAGAGTTGTTTCATGAAGTCGTCGTTGGCGACTTGGTCGTCGATGATGAAGATGGCGTCGATTTGGTTCCCCTTCGCCCAGCGGGTCATGACCTGTCCGTGAAGCAGACGGTCGTCGATGCGTGTCAATTGGATGTTTCCCATGGTGTTTCTCCTAGATGAGGTGGATCAATGCGAGCACTGTAACGATCGCAGAGATGAAAAGCAAGGCGGGTTTATATTTCGTGCCGTGTTTCGAGAAGACGGCCAAGAGGATGAAATAGATAAGCGATGAGATGAGGGACGAGTACAGGATCGCGAGGATCCGGGGGTCCGTACCGATATTTAGATTCGACAGGTAGTCGGGTAATGGAAAGCGGATGACGGTCGCTGCGAACGCCCCCAAGGTGATCATCGCCGCGATCGTCAAGACTTCGCGCAGGATTTTCGTCTTCTTTCCCCCGACGATCTCAAGCGCCGCGTATCGACCCTTTTGATAACCATGCCAGGTGAAGTACCATCCGTAAAGATAGGTCAGTCCCATGAAACCGATCCAAGGAAGCAGTGCACCGAGGTAATTCCCTTTTAGTAAGAACGGAAACCCGGCGGCGATGAAGAGGAATTGAATATTCCCCGAATCGACCGCATCGCCGATTCCCGCCAACGCCCCCATCATCCCCGTCTTTGTGGTATGGATGGCTTCCGAGTCGAACAGAGGGGATTCCCCGTCGAGGATCGAAACCGCGCGGGCGTTTTCAAGGTTCAGGATGACGCCGGTGATCGTCCCGCCGCCCCAGTTGCATTGGGTGTTGAAATAGCGCAGGTGGCGCTCATAGGCTTCTTTCCGCTCTTCAAGATCCGGATAAAGGATACGTAAGGCCGGTCGCACCCCGATGAAAAAGGAAGGTCCGATCAAGGTATCCAAGGTATGGGTGATTTCATTCGCCCACCACCAACGGAACCAGGCGCCGTGGACGTCGCCCTTCGAAAGAAGGGATCGCGAGGAGGATGCCGGATAGACCGGATCGACCAATCCCCCATATTTCTTGAGTGCGAAGAAGACGCCGGACACCAGTCCGATGAGGATCGCGACCAGGATGAAGCTTGGATCGTGCGATAGGAATGTTGAAAAGACATAGGCACCATAGAAGAAGATCCGGTGTTGTTTTTGACCGACGATCGTCACCATGACGACCATCCCGATGACGGAGACGCCCATGGTCACCAGATTCAGAATCCGCGTGACATCCGGCGTAACGAAACCTGCCAGGGTTTGCGCCAAGGAAGGCGCGACGATCATGAGAAAGCCGACAAGGAGCGGAACGAACAAGAAGAAACTGGCCAAGATCGGTTGGATCAGGATTTTCTTTGTTAAGGAGCGCTCGTCCAGCGCATCGATCGAGGACTGCAGATCGCTCATGAAAGCGGTGTTGTATTTATAGCGAAGGGTGTAGAGTTTACCGCTGTAAATGCCGACCGGAATCGCGATCAGGATCCCCGCTACGGGCGGAAGATTCCCCAAGAGAACGACGGATACCGCCGTCGCGCTGGCGAAACATGGTTCAGCAGGCATCGGTCCGCCCGGTGCGAAGACACCTAGGTAGACAAGCTGAAGGAGGGCGCTGACGCTCAGTGCCAGAGGGACGTCGCCCAAGATGAGTCCGACGATGAAACCGGTCACCAACGGGCTGAAACGAAGCGAGAGGGTCGCATACCCCAAGACACGGGATTGAACCAAGAACACCCAGAGTGAAATCAATAAAGCGTGAGTCAGTGTCATCGAAATCCCCTTTCGTCAGTTGCCTGCCTTCTTCACCGCATGTCCGCCGAATCCTTTTCGAAGCGCGGCGACCACTTTCCCGCTGTAACTGTCGTCTTGTTTGGAGCGGTAGCGCATCATCAGCGATAGCGCGATGACCGGGGTCGGAACCTGTGTCATCAGAGCTTCTTCCAGCGTCCATTGCGCTTCGCCGCTCGCATCCACTTCCCCTAGTATACCATCAAGCCGCGCATCTTCGCCAAAGGCTTCCTGCGCCAATTCCATCAACCAACCCCGGATGACCGATCCGTGGTTCCAGTTCTTCGCCACCGCTTCGAAGTCGAAGTCGTATTCACTGGCTTCCAACACCTCGAACCCCTCCCCGATCGCCTGCATCATCCCGTATTCGATCCCGTTATGGACCATCTTTAAGAAATGACCGCTCCCGGAGGGACCGGCATACAAACATCCGTCCAGACAGGAGACCGATTCAAACAAGGGTAGACAATGATTGTAGGTTTCACGGTTTCCGCCGACCATCAGGCATGCCCCGCGCCGTGCGCCGCTCATCCCGCCCGAAGTCCCCACATCCAAAAACGACATGCCGGCTTGCGCAAACATCTCCGCATGCTTTTTACTCTCTTTATAGTTGGAGTTCCCGCCATCCAGGACGATATCCCCCGGTTTCCCATCTCTCGCCAACTGGCTCAACACGTCATGCGTGATTTTTCCCGAAGGGACCATGACCCATACGATCGAAGACCCCGGGTTCAACGTAATCAACTCAGGAATCGATCCGACCACCTTGATCCCCGCCTCGTTGGCCAAAAAACGCGTCCGTTCGTCCGCATCGTATCCGGTCACCTCGATGCCTTGCGACATCATATTCATGGCGAGATTGAATCCCATTTTCCCAAGTCCGATCAACTGTACTTTCATAGTGCCTCCCGCAAGCGATTTCATAACCTGAAGTAAGGGTACAGGAAACGTTATGCTTTTTCAATACGGAAAAGAAGAAAAAGCAAGAACGGTAATTATTTCCAAATTCATGAAAACCATGGAAGAAGACAGAAAAAAACCTGTCTCTGACAGGTCATCTTCGTGGATGGTGGTTCCGGTCGGAATTGAACCGACGACACATGGATTTTCAGTCCATTGCTCTACCAACTGAGCTACAGAACCGTGGTTGCGGGGGAAGGATTTGAACCAACGACCTCCGGGTTATGAGCCCGACGAGCTACCAGGCTGCTCTACCCCGCGATATCTAATGAGCACAGATTGTATATGTAAACTGGATGTAGACTGCAAATGGCGGAGGAAGTGGGATTCGAACCCACGCATGCTCGCACATCTGCCGGTTTTCAAGACCGGTCCCTTAAACCGCTTG
>JBGSTC010000005.1:0-35113 GCA_041736705.1 Erysipelotrichaceae bacterium | reverse complement strand
CGAAGGTCTGATCCTTCATTCGGATCAAGGTTCGCAGTTTACTTCCAGAGACTATAGTGCGTTCTTTCAGGAGCATTCAATCCTTCATAGCGTCTCCGCTCAAGGCAGCTGTGCAGACAACGTCCCCATCGAATCCTGGTTCAGTCTTCTCAAATGTGAATGTATTTATCTTCATCGTCGTTTGACTCGTACTCGTGCGAAAGAACTTGTATCCAACTACGTTGATCACTATAATCATCGTAGACGCCAAAAACAAACAAAAGAGCTAGCTCCGATGGTTTTCAGGAAACTAGCTCTTCAATAGTGCTTTTCTACTCTGTCCGTTTTAAGGGGACAAGTTCAACGGAGACTTGATTTCTTGGGTTCGGGATAGGTACCCAGGTAGGTATCGATCGTCACATTGCGGATGGCTTGCGGTTTCAAGGGACGGTCTTTCGCATCCCTGGGTTGTTTGGCGATTTCAAGTGCAGCGTCCAATCCTTGGATCACTTTCCCGAACGCCGCATATTGCCCGTCCAGGCTCGGCGCATCGGCCACCATGATGAAGAATTGGCTGCCGGCGCTGTCTGGATGCGAGGATCGCGCCATGGATACGACACCCAAGGTATGTTTGAGATTGTTTTCGACGCCGTTGAACTTGAATTCACCGGGGATCGTATAGCCGGGACCCCCGGTCCCCGTTCCACTCGGATCGCCACCCTGGATCATGAATCCCGGGATGACACGATGGAAAATCAATCCGTTATAGAAACCTTTCTTACACAAATGAATGAAATTACTGACGGTGTTCGGTGCGATTTGCGGATACAATTCGATTTTGATCTTTTTTCCGCTCATCATATGCAGAATGACAATAGGGTTGATCGGTACGTTCGAGGTCATGTTTTTTCTCCTGCCCCCCACTTCTTATATTATACAGCCGATACGTTGAGGTCGCAACTCATCGTATGAAAATACATGAATTGATTGGGGGGTCCCTACGTTTCATATACGCATCAAACAAGAGAAAACCTCCTTGCGGAGGCTAGATTTTTTCGGGTTCGGGATACACTTCACGGAAGGTATCGACGGTGACCGTACGCATGATCAACGGCTTTTCGGGGCGGTCCTGACGGTTGCGCGGTTTCGATACGAGGTTCAATGCGACATCCATGCCTTCGATCACTTTACCGAACGCGGCATATTGACCATCCAGATGCGGTGCGTCGGCGACCATGATGAAGAACTGGCTTCCGGCACTGTCGGGATGCATGGCGCGTGCCATCGAAATGACGCCTTGGGTGTGTTTCAAATCGTTGGGGATATGGTTGTAGCTGAATTCCCCTTTGATCGAATATCCCGGTCCGCCTGTCCCGGTCCCTTGCGGGCAACCGCCTTGGATCATGAATCCGGGGATGATGCGGTGGAAGGTCAAATCGTTATAGTACCCTTGTTTCACCAACGAGATGAAGTTATTGACGGTATTGGGTGCGATTTTCGGGAAGAGCTCGATTTTGATGATCTGTCCGTTATCCATGTTGATGGTGACGACGGGGTTTTGGAATTCTAGTTTCAGTGTCATGGGAATCTCCTTTTTACCGTCCCATTATACCGTTTCCGGTAACCAAAAGGCAAATCGTTTGTTTACTCTACCCGGATCGCATGTAGACTGATCAATTTGATCTTGCCCTGTTCCACACACAATTGGATCGGGTTCAAACCATCGATCAAGAGAAATTTTCCAAGTGAAAGGGAAATGCGGGATGATCTCGTAAGTGTGGATTGAAGGGACTGAAGTCCAATCTTCACCGTGATCTGCGCCGTGTCCTCGACGATCAAGTCCAGCCCAAGCAAAATCGATTGTTTCTTCGGTGAATTGAGGTGATAGCGGATCGATTCTCCGGTATGGACCCCGACATAGAGCCATTCATCCTCTTTCCACGATTGGCCCTGTCCGTGACTGAAATTGGGAGAATCCAGTTCGCTTTCCACGAATCCGATTTCGCGCTGGTCTTCGATGCGAAACCCGATATTTTTGTGACCGGATAAGTTGAGTTTCGCCTCATCGTCATAGGCATAGAAAACCGCAGGCAGAAGGATATCGGGACGCCGGAATAGTGCATCGGAAACTTCGGGATAAGGGGTGCAGTTCTCGATTTTGACGTTCTCGAGATATTCCCACAGGATTTTCATAACCTTGGATTTCTGTGTTACGATTCCCGCTTCCATGTCTTGAGCGAAATCGACCCAGCCTTTCGGCATCTTGATCGAATAGGGAGAATTGGTTGTTTCCATTTTCTTGTAGGTCCAGAAATTCCAGGAAATCTTCAAATCATCCAACATCCCGAAGGTTCCCGTATACCATTCCTTGTTGTTTTCCCCGCCCTCTCCCATGAAGATCGGCACGTTCCATATTTCACGTTTGTCCAGAAAACGCTGGATGCTTCGTTGGTCGGGATGGTTCCAGTATTTGTGGAAATGATAAAGGACGTTGTCGTCCCATTTCTGGGTGAAGATCGACCAATCGGTTGCCCAATGGACCCCTTCCAGGGAAATCATATGATAGGGATCCAAGGCACGGATCCTGTCGATCAATCGTTTATAGAGTGAGACGAGTTCGTCGTGGTACTGGCTAAACGGATTGGGTAGCGGTTCGTTAAGCAGGTCGTAGCACGCGATGATTTCCTTGTCTTTGTATCGCAAGACCAAGGATTCCCAGAGAGAGATCGTTAACTCCTGATGTTCTGTATGTGTGAAGAGTTCGGGGAAGTCGTGCTCGCTGTCGTCGATGTTGGCGCCGGTTTGACCACCCGGGGCGCCATGCAGATCCAGGATCACATAGACTTTCTCTTTCTCGCACCACCCGATGACGTCATCGAGGATCGACCAGTGGTTTTCGTCGATCTTATTCTTTTGGTCGAGTAAGAAGCGCCAATGCAGGGGGATGCGGATCGAATTGTAACCTAGCTTCGCGATCGCCTTGATGTCCGCATGGGTGATGAAATTGCGATAAAACGCATCCCAGAATCGGGAGGCGTCTTCTTCGCCGATGCACTTGTTAAACCAGTGTTCGATCTTGCGCGGTCGATCCCCGGCTTGGGGGAACTTCCACATGTACCCTTCCGGCAAAAGCCATCCACCCAGTCCGACCCCTCTCAATAAGACTTCGCGACCGTGCTTGTCGACGATCGTTTTTCCTTGTGCGTGAAGATAGGGATTGTTCATTGTTTCAGCGCTCCTTCCGAGATACCTTTCAAGATGTTTTTCTGCAGAATCAGATAGAAGACGATCGCCGGCAGCATCGCCATGATCAGCACGGAGAGGATCGCCGGCCAGTCGTTGTTGCCATATTGTCCGAACAACATGTTGGTGGACAAGAGGATCGTATAGGTTTTACTGTTGGGGAGGATCAAGAGCGGAAGCAGGAAGTCGTTCCACATCCAGAGGGCGTTGGTGATGATGATGGTCGCGGTGATCGGCTTTAACTGCGGGAAGATGATCTTGAAGAACAAACGGAGATCGCCGCATCCGTCGATCCGTGCCGCTTCGTCGAGTTCGGGAGGGATCGATTTGATGAACCCGGTATAGAGGAAAATCGCCATCGGGACGCCCAATCCGATATAGATGATGCCTAACCCAAGGGTTTTGCCTTGCAGGTCGGTGACGTTGGCGATTTTCACCAAGGTGATCATGATCGAATGGAACGGGATCAGCATCGATAATACGAATAAGGAATAGTAGAAACCGCTCAGTTTCGATTTGACCCGGGCGAGTTTGTATCCGGCGATCGCGGAGAGTAGGACGATGCCTGTGCAGCCGACGATGACGACGACCATGGTATTGATGAAACTGCGCAGGAAGTTGATTTTCTCAAACGCGATCAGGTAGTTGTCGAACTTGAAATTCTGTGGGAACGAGAGGATGTTCGTCAGGATTTCGCCCTGGGTTTTGCCTGAATTGAGAATCGCCAAGAGAATCGGAGAGAGGCTGAAGATCGAATACAGGATCAACATGATGAGAACCAAGAGATTCCAACCTGACATTTTCTTTGTTTTCATCAATCGATCTCCTTTTTCCGCATCAGTTTCAACTGGACGATCGTAATCACGAAGATGATCGCGAAGAGGACCATCGATTTGGCGCTGGCATAGCCATAGCGGTTGTTGAGGCTGTAGGCTTCGGCGAAGATGTTCATGGCGATGACCTGGGTGCTTCTTCCCGGTCCGCCGCCGGTAAGGGAATAGACGACGTCGAATACCTTGAACGAGTTGTTCAGGGTGACGAACACACCGATCGTGATCGCCGGCATGATCGACGGGATGACGACGTTGCGGAACACTTGCCAGGCGTTGGCGCCATCGATGCTGGCGGCTTCCTTAAGCGTCCTGTCGACGCCTTGAAGCGCGGCGAGGTAGATGATCGTCAAGTAACCGATCCCGCCCCAGAGACTGACGATGATGATGGCGATGAAGGAGAAGAAGGGGTCGCCGATCCAGGAGATGTCCATCAAGGCTGCGTTATTCAATAGTTGGGCGATGTAGGGAAGCGCTTTGGTGAAGATGAACATCCACATGAACCCGCCGATGATCATACTGATCATGTTGGGCATGAAAACCAAGGTACGGAATAAGGTTTTCGACCGGTTGCGCGATTCGATCGCAATGGCCAAGGCAAGGGAGATGATGTTTTGAAGGACGACCATGATGAGGACGAACTTCAAGGTGAACGTGATCGAGTTGATGAAGTCGGTGTCTTTCAAGATGGCGGCGTAGTTCTTCAATCCGATGAAATCATAGTTCTTGTTTAAACCGTTCCAATTCGTCAAGCTATACCAAAACCCTCCGATGGCCGGAGCCAGGGTGAACACCGAATAGAAGAGTAGTGCGGGTAATATGAACAACGTTAGTTTCTTGTTGTTTTTCTTCATGTAACCTCATTCCTTCCTAAAACTGCGGGCTTATTTTTGAAATAAGCCCGCATACTTCATTCGTTATTGACCGAGCGAGTTCTTCCAAACTTCATCGACTTTCGCGATGAACTGTTCTTTGGTGATCGTCTTTGCGTAATAGCTTTGCAGCAGGGCGGCTTGTTCGGCCGTGACGGCTTGTGGTAGACTCAGATCGCGGTAACCGCGGTTGAGTGCGACATAGGACATCGCTTCATCCGTCCACGGGAAGACTTCGTAGTCATGGAATTTCGCGACCGGATTGAACTTCAATTCTTCAAACAGGGCGGTCGAGGCTTCCTTATCGAGGATGTAGTTCAGTAAATCCATGGCGACGTCTTTGTTCTTACTGGTCGGAGAGACGGCCAAGGAAGTCGAGACGGAGAGGTTGATCAGGGCGCCGTCTTCGGAGTCGCTGGTCGGTAGCGGTGCGCAACCGATGTTGAGGCTCGGATTGATGTCGAGGATGGCTTGTGCCTGCCAGGTTCCTTGAACCCACATCGCAGCCTTTCCTTCCGCAAACGCTGCGGATGCCGCGGCGTTTCCGACTTCAAACGGCTTTTCCGTTCCGTTTTCCATGATGATGTCGATGATATCGAAAATCTGGTCGATGTCGTTATAGGAAGCGGTACCGGCATTCATCTTCTCGACGAAATCCGGGTTTTCATTGGTGACGACGCCACCGATGGCCAACGCGGTCATCAACTGCGGGATCCACGATTCTTGGAAAGCCAACAAGAACGGCGTTTCGTTGTTTTCTTTCAACACTTTGACGACATTCAGCATTTCGGCGATCGTATCCGGTGCCGTAAGGTTATACTTGGCGAAGATGTCTTTATTATAGAGATAACCCCATGCCAAGCTTTCCATCGGTAACGCGACGACTTTACCGTCGTACGTGACGATGTCCTTGACGTTTTCAAGCAGATCGGAAACAAACGGTTGACTCGACAAATCGCTGAGGTAACCCGCCTCGTAGAAGGAAGGGATATCCGCGATCGCATGCAAGGTAAACAAATCCGGGGCGTCGTTGGACGAGAGTCTGGCTTTCAGAATCTGAGCCGCTTGGTCGGAATTGGGCATTTCCAATTCGATCGTCACGTCGATGTTCTTTTCTTCCAATTCCTTGGCTTTGAAATCCTCGAAATACGCTTCGAATTGTTCTTGGAAACGCGGGAAGGTCATGAATACCTTCAGGGTCACCTTCTTCGGTTCGCTGACCGGAGCCTTACCACAACCGACGATGGCAAAGACAAGAAATAAAACCAATGCTGAGAGTAGTATAGATTTCTTCATTCTTTCCTCCTTGTTTCATGATTGAACCTACAGTCACATGATACTGTAAGCGCTTTACTTTGAAATTATCCGATAGTGTCGTTTTGTCTTCTACTTTTTTGATATTTCATTCTTTTCCAATGAATTCAAGGATTCCTTGTATTCCCCCGGTGAACAATCGAATTTTTTCTTGAACATCTTGTAGAAGTACGGGATGTTCTCAAACCCCATCAATTCCCCGATTTCCTTCATCGAATAGTCCGTGGATCGGATCAGATCCACCGCGCCTTCCATTTTCTTCCGCAGGATGTATTGCGTCACCCCTTCACCGGTATGTTTCTTGAAGATCCGGCTCATATGTTCCTTGCTGACGTTGAACATCTCGGCGACGTCGTTGAGCGAAATCTGATACATGTAATGTTGGTCGATGAAATCCAGGATGGATTGGATGTCACCTGAATATTTGAGGGTATGCACGGATTCGATCTGATTCATCACGTCGTGATAGATCTTTTTGACATCCTTCAGCATCCCGTCCAACGTTTCGCTTCGCACTTCCTCGACATCATAGGAAAAGTCGAAGCTTTGGGTCAGGAGGTATTGGGCGATTTGGTTCAACAGGCTTTCTTTCACTTTCTCCACCATTTCCGCTGTCTTGATGGCGTCTTCGTAGAATTTCACGCCGTTCAACGTATGTTCGATCTCGTCGTTCTTTTGTTTCAAGAGTACCAGGTTCAGTTGTTTGAGGTAACGGTTGTATTCCCGCTGGATCGTTTCATCCTGAAAAACCCGGCTGGCGGATAGATTGACGCGCTTGCTCCGTTTGATCTCATCGATGCAATGGAGGATCGCTTGGTTGATGTCGTCTTCTTTGATCGGTTTCAACAGGTACTCCACCGATTTACTTCGGATTGCCTGTCGAAGATAGGTGTAATCCTCGAATCCGCTCATGACGATCGTCTTGATCCGGGGATATTCGACGGAGATTTTCTTCAGGAGTTCCACCCCGTTTAGCCCCGGCATTTTCATGTCGGTGATCACGATGTCGGGTTGAAGCGACCGAATCAGTTCATATCCGTTGAACCCGTTTTCGGCTTCTGCGACCAGCGTACATTTCAAGGCATCGTAGCGAATCAGTTTCTTCACGACTTCGCGCGACCATTTCTCATCGTCGATGATGATCAGTCTATACATGGTTGCCCTCCGTTTTACGCTTCGGTAAGGTCAAGATGATTTCCGTATACTTGTTCTCTTCGCTTAGGATTTCAAAGTCATACGCTTCCCCGAACAAGAGACGCAGGCGGGCATCCACGTTCTTCATCCCGATCCCGAATTTCGTATCGTCGCTCAAGGGTTGGGCGTTCTTGAGGTTTCCCTTCAGCGTTTCAAGCAGGTCGCGACGGATCCCTTCCCCGTTATCGCGGACATGGATTTTAATCTGATGGTCCTCGTCCCGAATCCAAATCTTCAGTTCGCCCTTCGCCAAGGTCTCGTGCAGTCCGTGTTCAAACGCGTTCTCCACCAAGGGTTGGATCGTGAACTTGGGAATCATGACCCCCATCGCCGCCTCGTCGACTTCCACGCTCGTTTCGATGCGATCCCCGAAACGCAGGTTTTGAATGTACAGATAGTTTTTGATGTGCTTGATTTCATCCCCGACACTCACCAGATCGCTCCCTCCGCTGATACTATAGCGGAAGAGGTCGGCGATGATGTTGGTGATATGGTAGATCTCGTCGACATTGTGGGAAAGCGCGATGCCGCCGACCATTTGAAGGATATTGTAGAGGAAATGCGGGTTGATTTGAGCCTGCAGTGCCTTAAGTTGAGCGTTTTTCAGTTCGATCTCGCGTTTATACTCTTGGTCGATCAAATTCCTCGTTCTCAGCATCAACACATTATATCCCGTCTCGAGTAAGCCGATTTCGTTCTGTTCGTCGACTTCCCTCAACTTGAACGCCTCGATATCGACGCTTTTCATCGTGTTGGCCAAGGAGATGATCGGCTTGGTGATACGTGTCGAGAAGACATAGGAAAGGACGATGGCCAAGCCCACGAAGAGGATGGAAATCGCCAACCCGCCCAGCAGAATCGAACTGGACCCGGTATCCACCACGGACATCGGAACGACCTTGATGATCTTCAAAGCACCGTTGCGTACGGATGTGGTGAAAACGAACCGTTGGTCGATCGTCTGCATTTCCTCTTCGAAACTGATTTTCGCAAAATCTAGTTCGACCGGGTTCCCTCGTTGAAGAAGGATCTGGTTTTGCGAGTCCACCAGGAAAATCGAACTCTTTTCATCGATCTGCAGGATATTGAGAAGCTGCGACGTGACGCTTTCCCGTAACCGTATCGAAAGGTAGCCGACCGTCACCCGGTCCTCGAACCGTTTCACGGCACGACGGATGACGATGGATCCATCCATCCCTTCGAAATACATGTTCGCGTCTTCCCAAGGCAAAGATTTAGCATCCAGGGCAGAAACACGTTGGATCGAATTGTCGATGGAGAAGGTCTTAAGACCCGCTTTGGTCCCGACGGAAAGATTATCGATAAACAAGGCATTTGAATAGTAGAACACGTTCAATAAATCCCGCATGTAGTTATAGGATTCAAGCTGTGTCTCCACATCTTCATCGTCGCTGATTTCCAGATTCTCAATCAGATCGGGATAGATCTGTATCGTATTGAAGATCGAATCGGCGCGTAGGTACAGATCGTCGATGAACTGGTTGGTCCATTCCATCTGGAACCGGTTGGAATCGACGATCTCATCCTTCAAGGTATTCTGAAGCGTGAAGATGGTAAACGACACGATCGCCAAGGTCGGCAGGATCGTGAAGATACTGATCAATATGGCTAAACGGACACGAATACTCAGGCTTCGTTTCATGTCGACCTCGCTTTACTTCCTTGATTCAGATTATATCATGAACCGTTCTTAGGATGGATTCGACTTGGATCGGGTAAACAAAAGACCTTCGGAAATCCGAAGGTCTAGAAGAACTCTTTGATCCCTTTGTTTAATTCAAGGTGGTTGTATAAAGCGCCGATCAAGTTGGAGTCATTGGCGAAAGCACACCGTTCGATCCGAGGACGGATGATGGGCATCTGCCCCAAGGTCGTGATGTCGAACAGCTGGTTCACCTTACGACGGATCGTTTCGATCAACACATCCTGGGCGCTGATCCCTCCGCCGATACTGAACTTCTCCACATCCAAGATGCATTGGATCGTGAAGATCCCGTTGGCCAGGGTTTCACAGAACCCGTCGACCGTATTGATCGCATCTTCGTCATGTGCATGATACGCCTCGAACAACATCCGTCCGTTGACGTCGTGGATGTTGAGATGCTTCTTGTCCGCAAACGGTTGGAGTAAGCCGGTGTTTCCGTTGAGTTCCCACCAACTATGCGGTTTGTCATTGAACGAGTGTAGGTTGGTGAGGAGACTGGAAAATTCCCCAGCCGCGTAATTGATCCCGCGATGAAGCTTATGGTCGATGATGACACCGCCTCCGATGCCCGTCCCAAGAAGGATGATGACCCCGTTCTTCACGTCTTTCATGCTTCCCATCCAGAGTTCGGCCAAGGTCGCACATTTGCCGTCGTTCTCGAAACTCATGGGAACCGGAATGCGTTTGGACAGTAGGTCGCGCATCGGACAATCGACGATGTATTTCAACGCACCGCCGGAATACATGTGCCCGCGTTCCACGTCGATGACACCGGGGACGCTAAAGGCAATCCCGCTGATTTTCTTCGCATACTTGTCATACAGGCGACCGATCGTTTCGATGAAATTCTCCAAGGTGTCATGGGGGACGGGAACTTCACCTTTCTCATGAATGATTGTTTTCTCATCCATTAATGCATACTTAATCATTGTACCGCCGACATCGATGGTTAAATACTGTTTCATAAAAGCCTCCCATTGTTACTTTTATTCTATCACAGAAAACGTTTTCATAAACTTCATTTTACGTTTTTTGCGAATTCTTGATCGATTTCATCGCAAATTCACCCTCGTTTTATTAAATCTTGCGTTTCCATGTCCCAACAATCCCCTTCTGTTTTACCAAGACATTGCGAAGAGAGAATGGTAAAATGGTGGAAGCGAAGAGAGGGGTTAAGTTATGCGTATCCAAGCCATCCAAAAAAGCATGGCCGAACTGGGCGTCCGCCGATTTCTGATCAGCGACCCGAAGGCCATCGAGTATGTATTAGGGAAACGGTTCCATGTTTCCGAGCGTTTCCTGGCGTGTTTGTTTCAAGACGAAGAGGTGATTCTATTTCTGAATCGCTTGTTTCCCTATGAGAACGAGGCGATCGAGATCGTCCGTTTCCATGACATCGACGACCCGACCATACTGCTTACCAAGCGGTTGACGGGACGTGATCTTTCGATCGATCGCCAATTCGCCTCCGGCTTTTTACTCAAATGTTTGAAGCATCGTCCCAACTTGAATGTCAGCGACGGTTCGTTCATCGTGGATCGGATCCGTGCCAAGAAATCGAAGGACGAACAAGACAAAATGCGTCTCGCCAGCCGAATCAACGATGCAGTGATGGGGGAAGTGGTAAAGCGACTGAAGGTCGGCGTGAGTGAGATCGAAATCGCTGCGTTCATCCGCCAACGTTTCCTCGAGGTCGCGGACGGGGTGAGTTTCGATCCGATCGTCGCTTTCGGAAGTGCGACGGCCGATCCCCATGCCCAATGCGAAGACCGGAAACTGGAAGAAGGCATGCCGATCATCATCGACATGGGGTGCATCAAGGATGGGTATTGCAGCGACATGACCCGAAGTTTCTCCCTTGGTAAGCCTTGGAATCAAGAGATCTACGATACGGTCAAAGAAGCCAACCTGGCGGGAATCCAAGCCGTCAGACCCGGTGTGAAACTCTCGGAAATCGATGCCGCCGCACGTCGTGTTATCGAAAATAAGGGCTATGGTGAATATTTCATCCATCGTCTAGGTCACGGAATCGGAGCGGAAGTCCACGAACCCTTCGATGTCAGCGGCGTCAGCGATATCGTCGCCTTTGAAGGCATGGTCTTCTCCATCGAACCCGGCATCTATATCGAAGGACAAGGCGGTGTCCGCATCGAAGATCTCGTCTTGGTCACGAAAGACGGTTGTGAGGTCCTGAATGCCTATCCTAAATCCAACGAGGTTCTCCGATGATTGAAACCGTCTTATATGTTTATCTTTTCTTATCGGTCATCGGGTTCGTCTTGGTCTATGTGGATAAACGAAAAGCGATCCGCCATGATTGGCGGATCCCTGAAAAGACCTTCTTCCTTTTAGGATTGATCGGCGGTGCGAGCGGAATCTGGGCAGGAATGTTCAGCTTCCATCACAAGACGAGGAAAACGAAATTCGTCGTGATCTTGTTGGCGGATTTATTCTTCAATCTCCTCTTTCTCTATCTTCTCTAAAAATCCCCGATGCGGGGATTTTTCTATTCATCATTCGCAAAACGGGTCTGATAGGCTTCGATTTCTTCCGGTTTCAAGGTCCGCAAGCGAATCACATGGAAACTGGTCGCACTGCCGACCAAGGTTAATCCGATGCTTACCCATGAATTTCTCAACCATAACATCGTCGCGACCAATGATAACCAAAGCAAAAGGGTCGCACTGATCTTCATACGCAACGGAATCGCCTTGTAGTGGAGATAGTAGTAGATGTAACTCCCCAAAATCCGGTGATTGACCAACCAGGTATACATGCGCTTCGAACTTCTCACGTAAAAGTAGGCACTAAGAAGCAGAAGCGGGGTGGTGGGAAGAAGCGGGATGAAGATCCCGAGGATCCCTAACCCCAAAGAGAGCGTCCCGATCAGAACGAGAAGAAATCGGATCACTTGATTTTGTTTCATGGATTTCCTCCTTGATTCGCCTATTCTACCATAACACGATGAAATCATGGCTGTTTATGATATGAAAAAATCCCCCATCGTTGGATGGAGGATTGGTTAATCGTTGAAATATGCGGTAAGGAAATCGTGGTTCGACTTCAATACGTCGTTGGCTTCCGTCGTGGAATCATACCAGAACTCGGCGACATACATCCGTACACCCAGTTCCATGCATGTCTTGAGGGCGTTCTTGAAGTCCACATGCCCTTTTCCGAACGGAATCTCGCGATACTTCCCGACGACCGTCTCTTTGATGTGGACGGCGACGATCCGGCCTTGACCGGAATGCAGGTCGTCGACCAGTTCGGTGCGATAGAGTTTCGCCGCGTTGGTGCAATTCCCTAAGTCGGGATAGACGTTGAGGTAGGGCGAATCGACCGCACGGACGACCGCCATCGCTTTGGAGACCGTGTCCATGAAAGGGGTTTCCATCGTCTCAAAACCCAGTAAAACTCCGTGCCGTGCGGCGATCGCCACGCATTTCTTCAAGTTCTCCAAGAAACGCTTACGTGTCACGGGGCTGGAATCTTCATAATAGACATCGTAGCCGGCCAGTTGGATGATGCGGATGCCCAGGCATTCCGCCAGTTTCACGGCTTTCGTGAAGATGTCCAACGAACGGATCACCGTTTCCGGATGTTCGCTCCCCAACGGATATTTCCGATGTCCGCTCAGACACATCGTACGGATCGGCATTCCCGTCAGTTTCACGGCGTTAAGGACGGTCGAAGCGAAGTTGGAATCATCCAAGCGCGCCAACTTCTCATCGGTCTCGTCGATGCTGATTTCAATGAAATCGTAGCCGGCATCTTTCGCCGCGACGCATTTATTGACCCATGTCCAATTGGAGGGCATGGCTTTTTCATAACAACCCAGCCGGATGTCACTTCTGGCCATAGTACGCCCCCGGACCATGTTTACGAAGATAATGTTTCTTCAACAATTCTTCCTGCATCGATCCGACGTTCGGGTTCAGCATCAAGTCATGCCACGCCATCATCGCGACCTCTTCCAAGACGACGGCGTTATGCACCGCTTCTTCCAGGCTTTTCCCCCAGGTGAAGGGTCCGTGCGACGCCACCAAGACGGCGGGTACGCTCATGAGGTCGATCTTACGATCACGATAGGTTTCAAGGATGACTCTCCCGGTTTCCAATTCATAATCCGAGGCGATCTCCTCCGCCGTCAAGATTCTTGTGCACGGGATGGATCCGAAGAAGTAATCCGCATGCGTGGTCCCCAAAGCGGGGACGTCGACCTTCGCTTGCGCAAACAAGGTCGCCCAACGGGAATGGGTATGGACGATCCCGCGGACACGGGAATCGTTACGGTAAATCTCAAGATGGGTCGGAGTATCGCTGGACGGTTTATATTTTCCCTCGACGATCTTCCCTTGAAGATCGACGACGACGATATCCTCCGCGGTCATGGAATCATAGTCGACGCCGGAGGGTTTGATGGCAACGACGCCCAGTACAGGGTCGTATTCGCTCACATTCCCCCAGGTGAAGGTGATCAAACCATACTTAGGTAACTGGAGGTTGGCGTGGAGAACACGCTCTTTCAGTGCCGTGTACATGTTAGCCCTTCGTGGTGAAGACGGCCGCTTCCCCTTGTTCCCGGTTGCATACCAAGATATGGTCTCCGTCTTGACGATTCACAACGAAAATATTGGAAGGACCGAAGCCCGTTTCAAGGACCGTGGTGACGAAGCCTTTGGTTTCATCATAACGGATCATGAAGAGTTCTTTGTTTAGTCGGCGTGCCGCACCCAAGAGGGTCGGGATTCCGTTGAGTTTCCCGCCCCACACAACGTGGGCGAAATCCAATTCACCGGGATAGCGATAGACTTCGACATATTCTTTTCCGATCAGCTTACTGACAACATAGGCGTTGCCATGGAAGGGTTCGATCGTCGTGATTTCATCCACGCCGTCCCCGTCGATGTCGAAGACGCTGATGTCGCTGACGCGACGGTCCATCAACTGTGTGACTTTCCAGTCGAGATCACCCTCTCCCGGAGGAATCAGGGAAAATACCCCTTCATCGGCCGTGAAGAACCCGGCGACCTTACCTTCCCATTTCCCGCGCGAATAGCCGTGGTGACGGGTCAGTTTGTCTTTGACGGATTTGAGTTCCATCGGTTTTGTCCAATGGTCGGGCAGGATGCCGACCAGGATCTTTCCGGGATCGGACCAATCGTCGCGATCCTGTTTGCTTGTGCAGAGCGATCCGGCGACGAAATACGTGACGCCGTCTCTGTGAAGCAAGTCGAAGCGGTGGACATAGGGGAGATCGATGAAGGGATGGATGACCCAGGCTTCGTCGATGTATTCAGCCCACACGATTTTCGCATTGGGGGCGTTGAAGGTCGGAAAGAATTCCTGGACGGCGAGGAACTGATTGGGTTTCCCCGGGATCGGTACGATGGACATCGTCCCGCCAGGTCCTTCCCATACGGTGCCGTTCAGTTTGAAATCATCGCTGAAATCCAAACAAACCCCTTTGTCTTCGGTCGCAAAGAGATAATGCCACTTCCCGTCGATCTGCATCGCGGAAGTGCTGTAACATTTGAAAATGTCGGCGCAATGGTGCTTCATGTATTCCATGGTTTTCCTCCTGTGAAAAACGGATCAAAAATTGATCCGTCGGGTTTAGGCAAACGAGCTCTTCAAATCGTCGATCGACTTCGCGGCGATGAGTTTCGCAACGTTCGCTTCATCCGAAAGCATATCGACAAGCTTGACGAGATTGGCAAGGTGTTCATCCGGGTCTTTCGCCGCGAGGACGAAGAAGAGACGGGCATCCTTCTCGGGATTCCCCGGCTCGAACGAAACGGCTTGTTCGACCTTCATGAAACAAATCGCACTGCGGTTGACCCCCGGCCCTCCGGCTAAGGAGTGGGGAATCGCGATGTCGGGGGCGATGACGATGTAGGGTCCGTGCGTTTCGACGCATTTGATGACATCGGCGACATATTGTTCGGTGATCGATCCGTCCGCCACCAAAGGGGTACAGGATTCGGCGACCGCGCTACGCCATTCCGGGAAAGATTCCCGGAAGATGACGCGGTTTAACTCAATCAGTTCATGGATCATGGTTGGATCCTAGAGGAACGAAACATACGGGATGTTCGGTTCGTTGGCGAACGCATCGGCGAAGCCGCGCGGATGGTGGTAGGCACGTTTGGCTTTGTCATCGGGGAAGATGAACTTTCCGCCGACTTCCCAAATGAAGGGTAGGAACTTGTATTGCAGACGATATTTACGCATTTCGAAAAGCATGTCGATTTCGCGCGGATCGGCCATCATGTTCGTCCAAACATCGTGGTGGAACGGGATGATGACTTGCGTGTTGAGCGCTTCGCCCATACGCAGGATATCGCTGGAGGTCATCTTGTCGGTCAAACCGATCGGGTTTTCCCCATAGGATCCCAATGCGACGTCGATCTTGTTTTCTTTGCCGTGTTTGGCATAGTAGTTGGAATAGTGGGAGTCGCCGCTATGATAAAGGTTGCCACCCGGTGTTTTGATCAGGTAGTTGACGGCGCGCAGGTCCATGTCGCTCGGGCAGGTGCCCCAGAGATTGTCGACGGTCGGCGTCGTGATCAACACGGTACGGTCGAACGAATCCAAGACAAGGATTTCCATGTCTTTGATTTTGACGACGTCGCCCGGTTTGACGACTTTACAACGATCCGCGGGAACGCCCCATTTCGTCCAGACATCGACGCAGAATTGCGGACCGATGAAGGGTACGGAAGGATCGCAGTTCTTCAATACGGCCGCTGCGAAGGTGATGTCGATATGGTCGTTATGATAGTGGGTGGAGAGAACGGCATCGATTTTCTTGACGCCAAACGGATCCAAAACGAACGGTGCGGCGCGCAGGTTCGGTTGAAGGTCGCGTCCTCCGGTCATTCTTGCCATTTGATGAGTCGGATCCATCTGCTTAACTTTTTTGGTACGTTTTCCGTTTCCGGTCCAGAAGTCGATGGCGATGTTCGCATCGCCGGGTGTCTTTACCCAGATGCCGGTGCATCCCAGCCACCACATCGCAAACGTACCCGGTTGGACAACTTCCTCGTCGATTTCTTCGTTCAGCCATGTGCCCCATTCAGGGAATGTACTGAGCACCCACGATTCGCGGGTGACTTCGTCGATTTTACTCATGATCGTGTTCCTCCGTCTTGATCTACATCCATATCATAGAGCAACAAAAAACGTAAATCAAGTATTTAATGATTTTTTTGTATAATATTTATGATTTATTTGTGAAGTTAACCCCTATCATTTCTATTTCGTTCATTTAATCGTTCATTTAATGGATTTTAGCGAATCTTGGGGGGTAAGCATAAAAAAAGAGCCGACTGGGTGGGGGATTTGTCGGCTCTGAGGGGATTGCCCTCACTCAGATTATACACTCTCTAACGTGGGAAAGTGTAGATGAAAATCACAATTTTTATGCGATGAGCGAGCGTAAATAAGCATAAATCAGATCATCCAGATCGCCGTCCATGACTTTCTGGACGTTGGTGTCTTTGTATTCCGTCCGATGATCGTTGACCATGGTGTACGGACAGAAGACGTAGGATCGGATCTGCGAGCCCCATTCGTTGGCTTTCTGTTCACCCTTGATTTTCGCAAGTTTCGCTTCGTTCTCTTCGACCATCCTCTGATAGAGTTTACTCTTCAGCATGTTCATGGCGTTCTCACGGTTGTTGAGCTGGGAACGTTCGGTCTGGCAGTTGACGACGATGCCGGTCGGCTTATGGTAAAGACGGACGGCGGAGGAGACTTTGTTGACGTTCTGACCGCCTGCACCGGAGGCATGACGGGTTTCCAGGACGATATCGTTGGGGTCGATGGTGATTTCGACCTGCTCGTCGAATTGAGGCATGACATCCAGGCTGCAGAAGGAAGTATGGCGACGGCCCGAAGAATCGAAGGGGGAGATGCGCACCAAACGGTGGACCCCTTTCTCCGCTTTCAGATACCCGTAAGCCATGTCGCCTTCGACCAAGAACGAAACGGACTTGATGCCGGCTTCATCGCCTTCCTGATAGTCCAAGACCGAGACTTTCCAACCTTTGCGATCCGCCCAGCGCGTATACATGCGATAGAGCAGTTCCGCCCAGTCCTGTGATTCCGTCCCGCCGGCTCCAGGATGTAATTCCAGGATGGCGTTGTTTTTGTCATAGGGATGGCTCAGCAACAATTTAATCTCGAAATCTTCGAATTCCTTCTGCGCATCCATCACTTCCTCTTCCACCATCTTGGCCATGTCGTCGTCGAAATCCACTTTCAGCAGATCGACCGTCTCTTCCATGGAAGCATAGCGGGTTTGGAGGTGGTGATAACTATCGACGATGTCCTTGTGGCCGTTCATCTCATCGATCAAGCCTTGGGCTTTCTTGCGATCATCCCAGAACCCTTCGGCCATCATCAATTCTTCAATCTCTTTTATTCTCTTTTCGCGCCCTGCCGAGTCAAAGTGAGTCACCCAACTGCTCGAGTTTATCCCTGACCTTCAGGACGCCTTGTTTCATTTCATACAGTTCCATTATTTCTTCTCCTCGAATTTGATTTTCACATTCAAACAGAACGCGACGACTTCCTGCGAAATCCGCGCCAACATATCTTCAAACAATTCGAACCCTTCCTGGACATAGGCTTGTAGAGGATTGCTTTGGGCATAGGAGCGCAGATGGATCCCGTCACGCAACTTACTCATGGTGTCGATATGTTCGACCCAAGCCCGGTCGACCAGTTTCAAAGTCATCGTTTTCTCGATTTCCTTCATCGGTTCCTTGATGCGTTCGATCTTCGTCTCATAACTCGCCCATACTTTATCGATGGCCAGCGTCTCTACTTGAGATATCGTCTTATCGACGAGGTCTTCCTGTGAAATCCCGGCATCCTTGAATCCGATCTTTTCCAATCCAAGCAGGAATCCTTCGATGTCGATCTTGGGTTCACGTCCGCTCTTGTCGGTATGCGACTTCACGGTATTGAGGACCACCCGGTCGAACATGTCTTTGACGACCGCATGCACGTCTTCGTGTTCCAGGATGAAGTTGCGTTGTTGGTAGATGATCTCGCGTTGTTGTCTTAGCACATCGTCATAATCCAAGAGCGTCTTCCGGATGTCGAAGTTGACGCCTTCGACCCGCTTCTGGGCGCTGGAGATGGATTTGGTGATCATCTTGGATTCGATGGGGACATCCCCCAATTGATTGAATAACATGGAATAGCGTTCACTGCCGAAACGAACCATCAGTTCATCTTCGACCGAGACATAGAAACGGGAATATCCCGGGTCGCCTTGACGACCGGAACGTCCGCGTAGCTGGTTGTCGATGCGTCGGCTTTCATGCCGTTCGCTTCCCAATACGGCCAATCCGCCCAATTCACGAACACCTTGACCCAGTTTGATGTCGGTACCGCGACCCGCCATGTTGGTGGCGATGGTGACCGATCCGACATGACCGGCTTTCGCGATGATCTCGGCTTCACGGGCATGGTTTTTCGCATTCAAGACTTCATGACGCACCTTACGCTGCGTCAATAATTTACTGACATATTCGCTGGTTTCAACCGCGATCGTACCGACCAACACCGGTTGGCCTTTCTCATGCAGTTCCATGATTTCGGCGATCAAGGCATCGAACTTCGCTTTACGGCTCCCGAACACCGCATCCGGATAGTCTTCACGGACGACCGGCTTGTTGGTGGGGATCTCCACGACGCGCATGTTGTAGATGGAACGGAATTCTTCTTCTTCGGTTTTCGCCGTCCCCGTCATCCCGCACAACTTCGCATAGAGACGGAAGAAGTTCTGATAGGTGATGGTCGCCAAGGTCGACGTTTCCTGTTTGATGGGTACGTTTTCCTTCGCTTCGATCGCCTGATGCAAGCCGTCGGAATACGCACGTCCCTGCATCAAGCGTCCCGTGAACTGGTCGACGATGATGATTTCCTTGTCTTGGACGACATATTCCACATCCTTCAACATGATGAAGTTGGCTTTGAGCGCCATATACAGATGGTGGACGAGGTTGGTGTTGGATAAATCGTACAGGTTATCGATGCGGAACGCTTTTTCCGCCGCATGGACACCCGACTCTGTCATCTGCACGGTCTTCCCTTTGATGTCGATCTCATAATCCTCGTTCTCGACCAGGTTCTTCACGAAACGGTCGGCTTGGATATAGAGGTTGGCGGTCTGTTTCTGACCACCCGAAATGATCAAGGGCGTTCTGGATTCATCGATCAAGATGGAGTCGACTTCGTCGATCAGCGCGACATTGAGCGGACGAAGCACACGATCATGGATCGTCGTGACCATGTTGTCGCGCAAGTAGTCGAACCCCGCTTCCGCATTGGTCGTATAGGTGATGTCGCACAAGTACGCATCGCGTTTTTGTTTCGGTGTCATCGACCGGACATTCAATCCGACGCTTAAGCCAAGGAATTGGTGGATGGCACCCATCCACTTCGCATCGCGTCCGGCCAGGTATTCATTGACCGTGACGATATGGACGCCCTTGCCTGCTAACGCATTGAGGTAGACGGGTAAAACCGAGGTCAAGGTCTTCCCTTCCCCGGTCTTCATTTCGGCGATGTCGCCTTGATGAAGGACGATGCCGCCCATGACCTGGACAAAAAACGGGTACTCCCCGATCACTCTTCTTGCGGCTTCACGCGCGGTTGCGAACGCTTCCGGCAACAACTCTTCCAAGCTCGCCCCGTCCGCGATTCTTTGTTTCAGTTCAGGGGTTTTCGCCTTTAATTGATCATCGCTCATCGCAGCGTATGTTTGGGCCAAAGCATCGACTTCCTTGGCTCTCTTTGTAATTTCGTCTAGGCGTTTCTTATCGACGCTAAACAACTTGTCGAGTAGGTTCACTAGGATCTTCCTCCGATTCTTCCTTTGTATTGTACCATGCCAAAAGGCAAACAAAAAGGGTTGGAATCAACCAACCCTTCTTGCAACTAGATTTTGGTAATCTTGTGAGCTTGTAAGCCACGGTCGCCTTCGATCAGGTCGAATTCGACTTCGGTGCCTTCTTCGATGGTCTTGAATCCATCCATTACCAATTGTGAGTAGTGGAAGAATACATCGCGATCGTCAGCCAACTTGATGAAGCCATAGCCTTTTTCTTTGTTAAACTTTTTTACTTTGCCTTGCATTATAAACCTATACCTTTCTTCTGTAGTCTGAGCTACTGTGTTTATTATACCTTATGTTGGAAAAATTGCAATAATTTTGCGATTCAAACCTTGAAAGCGCTTTTATTCTCTTGCTTTTTGGTCGGTTTCCACCCCTTTTTCTCGTTTTTAAGGAAGAAAGGGTGGATTGCGATGCATGCATGTGTCAAAGATCGTGTGTGTTTCTCCAATAATCCGCTGCATGCGAGCATCGATGAACCCGTGGTGACGATGTCGTCGAAGAGCAGGATGTCTTTCCCCTCCACCAACATCGGATTCGATAGGTCCATCTCATGCTTGATTTCCCTCCGCATCGCGGCGGTTCGCAAACTCTGTTTCTCATCGGATAACTTCTCGAGTACGTCGACCCGCACCAACCGGCTCTCACCCAAGATCGTATGCAAGGTCATGAAGCCTCTCTCTTCCCTTTTCTTCTTTGAGGATGGGACACAGACGATCGTCTTTCCCTTGAATTGCTTGTCGAAGGTCTTGTGGACGGGATGTAGGAAGAGTTTGCCCAAAGCCTGGTCATGCGCTTCTTTGTAGCGGTGGAAAAGCGTCGACATCCGATCGTCGAATTCATAGTAGGCATATACTTTCATTCCATTCACATCGACCCATCGTTCGACCTTTTTCAGCGAATTTCGGCACTCTTTACAAAGTACATCCTCCGTACTAAAGACATCAATCAAGGTCATACCATGGGTCAAGGGGTTGAAACAGAGGAGGCATCTTTGTTCGATCGAAGCAAGATGCTCATACAGTTGAGACAGCTTCTTAATTTGTATCCGCAAAGAAACAACACCTCTCCTTTCGGGAATCTTGCACTCCGTCCAGCCCTTCCCGCGATTTGAACCAACGACGCCTCGTTGAACACCGGATGTTGGGCCATCACCACGCAGACTTGGGCGTTCTCGAAAGTGACACCCCTCTCAAGAACCGTCGTACAGAGAAGAACACCGTTCTCGTTCTTCGTGAATTCATCGATTCTTTCCTGAAGGTCGACGCTTTTCGCACTCACTTGTTTCCATCTGAAAAGACGTGCGATGAATAAAGCCTGCCGTATCGTCGGGATGAAAACCAGTTTCCGTCCTTTCGTCCTCTCTACCCATCGTTTCAACAGGATGAGTTGTATGAAATACGGAGCGCATCGGATCGACGGTACGGGAAGTGGATGACCATGGGGGCGGACGTTCACCTTCACTTCGACCATCTCTTGCTTCTTGATCCTTCGCAACATCTTCCGATCCGGTGTGGCGGTGAGATAGATCATCCGTCCACGGCACGCCCGCTTTGCGAATCCTTCCAACAGTTCATCTCCGACATAAGGGAAAGCATCGGGTTCGTCGAGAATCAAACAATCGAACTTCTGTGGGAAGCGATAGAGCTGATGGGTCGTGACGACGAACAGTTGGGCGTCGAGGATGCTCGTTTGCCCTTCGCAGATCGCCTGCACATGGATTCCGGGGAAAGCTTCGGACAGACGCTTGGCGAGTTGGAGGACGACTTGTTTACGGGCGATCGCCAATCCGATCGTTTTCGACGCTTCCAACGTCTTCGCGATCGTTTCATACACCAACTCCGTCTTACCTGCCCCACAAACCGCATTCACCAGGACATCTTTTGACAGCGATGCCTGATGGATTTCATGTGACGCTTTCCTTTGTGTTTCACTCAGTCGAAACGGAAGTTGGATCGTCACTTCCCCGCTATTCGCTTGGATGTCGGCGATGTCCCCGGTGAATCCGATGCATCGACGGCAAACCGTTTTTCCTTGATAGACCGTGAAATATCGTCTCGATCGATTCCCGCACCGCATGCATTCCATTTCCCCACCCCTCCCTTTTAGGGATGAATATGGACATTCCCTGAATCTTCGCTACAATGAAGTCAGAAGAGGTGAACGACATGATCGAATTAAGAAAAGCGAGAATCAAGGATGCCGGGATCTTGGTCGGATTGATCCAGGAGTTGGCGGTCTACGAGAAATTGGCAGACCAGTGTGTCATCACGGAAGAGTTGATGAAAGAGGCGCTGCGCAGTAAAACCGCCCGCGGACTGATCGCATGGCAGAAGGATGTCGCGGTCGGCTACGCCATCTATTACATCACCTTCTCCACCTTTACCGGACTGCCGAGCCTATACCTTGAAGACCTCTACGTTAAGCCCGAACATCGGTCCCAAGGCATCGGAACCCTGTTCTTCGTCGAACTGGCCAAGATCGCCAAGAAGAAGGATTGTCAACGCATGGACTTTGTCTGTTTGACATGGAATACACCTTCCTTGGATTACTATCGATCTTTGGGCGCCATCGTACTTGAGGATTGGCATCTGGTCCGGATGGAGAAAGAAGCGATTTCATCGCTTCACGAGACCGTCCTTTAGGGAATGATCGGGAAACTTAGGGAGTATGGGTTGTAAAGGGAATGAAAAAGGACTACGATTCAAGAAGATAACCAATCAAGAAAGGAGATTCACATGGGAAAAGCCATCCAGGATCTACGGGATGAACATGCATCCATCCATCATGTACTGAGTCTCATGGATCGGATGTTGATGGATTACACGAGCCAACCTTCCGTAAAACTACGTTACTATAATGAACTGACAACCTTCTATAAGGTGTTCGCCGATGCTTGCCATCACGGCAAGGAAGAGCGGTATCTCTTCCGCTATCTTCACTCGCTCAACGATGAAAAGATCGAAGCAATCTTGGAAGAATTGAAGGGTGAACATATGCAAGCAAGACAATGGGTCGCTCAAATGGACGACGCCCTCTTCGTCGAGGATCTCAACGAATTCGCACGGTGCGCACGGGAGTATCGCGACCTCTTGATTCTACACATCGAAAAAGAGGATCGGTTTTTCGCACTGATCGACGGGATGATGGAGGACGAGGTCCAGAGTGTGATTTTCTCCGAATTCGAACTCCACGAGGAAGATGTGATCGGTTATGGCGTCCATGAAGAGTTGCATAAGATGATCGACCAGTGGGGTGAAATCTTCAATCGGAAGTAAGAAGGGCGATGTCCTTCTTTTTTTAGTCAGAACATATAAAAAAGAAGAGTCATTACTCTTCTTTAGGCCACGGATTCAATTGTTCATTGACGACGAAGACCGCTTCTCTCGCAATCATAGCCATCGGGCTGTCCGAGAGTGAATCGGAATAAAAGACGTCGATCTCCGCTTCGGGATAAAGTTTGCGGAAGCGTTTGGCTTTCTCTTCACCGAAACAGTTCTTGCCGGTATAGATTCCATTGCGTTTGTCGACACGGGAGGCGATCAACCGTACCCCCAACTCCCTGCAGATCGGTTCAAGCATGAACTCGGGGGAGGCGGAGACGATGATGTCGTCTTCTTTTTTCGTGGTCGCATAGAACGCCTTGATTTTCGATCGGTTGGCTTTCCAAAACCCGTCCAGCCGTTTATCGATGTTGGGGATGAAACGGAAATAGGCGTAGAAAATCTGTTTCATCAAGGTCTTGTCGATGAGTTTGAGTTTATACAATGCACCGGCCATGAGTTGGGATGGCCAAAGGAGGGCGATGACCCAGGATTTCGATAGATTGTAGGCATAGAAATCGATCGAGGAATCCCCGTCATAGATGGTTTTGTCGAAGTCGTAGACGTTCATTTGTATTTCCCTTTCGACCAATCGGGTGCGTCGGGGTTCTTGGCGAATGTCTGATAGCTCGTATAGAGATAATAGAGGATGATGAAATGGATCGCGATCGTCAGCAGGACCGGAAGCTGGGTGAGGATGTTCTGGTACCAGTAGATCAGAAACAAGGTGTCGACGAAGAAGAGGATGAAGGCGATCATGAACCACTTCGCACTGGTTTTCGTTTTTACCCAAGCGAAGGCGTAGATCGAAATCAGAGCGATGCCAAGCAAGACGACGAAGAGGACGCTGACGCTGAATCCGAATTCGACCATCATCGCATGGGCGATGACGGCGAGGAATTGGGGCAGGAATGCGGAATACGGGGAATCCATCTGGATTCCGAATAAGAGAAGAACGAAGTAGATGCCTGTCAATATCGTCATCAGCAGGAGGGTCATGCGACCCATCTGTAGTTTACGGACTACTTTTTCCATCGGTTGTTACTCCTTGAGTGTTGTCATTATTCTACCATGATTCGAGTTTGGACTCAAAGCACGATGTCTTTAAGTTTAACAGTAAGGGATAGACGCAAAAGAAAAGACGTTTCGCACGTCTTCTCCGTTTGGATCATTTGGGGAATTTGAGGATGAATTCGCTGCCTTTGCCGGGTTCGCTTTCGATTATGATGGTCGCCCCGTGCATTTTCAGGAAGGACTTCGCCATCGCCAATCCCAATCCGAACCCTTCCGTTTTCTCTTGTCCTTTGACGCGATAGAACGGCTCGAAGATGAGATCCAGGTTCTCTTTGGCGATCCCGATCCCCGTGTCCTTGATGGAAACGATGAGATCGTTTTTGTCTTGGGAGAGGGAAAGGTCGACGCTTCCGCCTTCGCGGTTGTATTTGATGGCGTTCTCCACGATGTTGTAGAGGGCGCGGTAGACCAACACTTCGTTGCCGGGGATTTTATCGACTGACAGGATTTCCCCGTTCAGGTTCACGTGATGTTTCTTGGCATAAAGCGCCAGGTCTTCCATTACATCGGAGAGGACCATGTCGAGCGAGACTTGGTCATCCATGCCCGCGCTTTCGACACTGATCGAATCCAACAAGGTTTCGATCAAGGCGTTCATTTTGCGTACTGAGTTCTCGATGACGCCCAAAGTCTGCTTATAATCATCCATATTCTTGCCTTCTTGGTCGTTGAGGACGTCGATGTGCGTCTTGATGACGGCCAAGGGGGTTTTCAGTTCATGGGCGACCGCCGCGTTGAAGCGTTTCTGCGTCGCCGCCGCGTTTTCCAGTTTCGCCAACATCGTGTTGAACGAGTGGGTCAGATCCTGCACTTCACGCGTGGAATCGCTCAATACGATGGTATCCCCGATTTCGGCGTTCGCGAACTTGACTTGTTCGTTGAGGTTACGGAAAGGTTTCAAGGTCCGTCCGCTGGAGACATAGGCACCCACCCCGCCCAACGCCGCGATCAGAAGCAAGACCCCTGCGCTCATCCACATTAAGCGGTCGAACGAAGCGTCGATTTGTTCCTGGATGGCGGTCGCTTGTGCGATCGCCGCATCGTATTGCGTCTTATCGATGGTGGTGTTGGCTTCGATCTCTTCGGAAGTATCCATGAAATTGTAATACTTGGTGGTCCGTCCGAGTTCGGATGCCATACTGGGGAAGGTGGCTTTCAGCGACATGAACATCGTGAACCCGCCTAAAACCAACAAGGACAACATCGTCGTGAGTCCGTGTCGTACACGTACGTCGAGTTTGCGTTTCATAGGTTCCCTCCTTTCGCATCGAAGCGATACCCGGAGCCTTTGACGGTCTGGATGACCGTCATGCCTCCTGTCGCGGATGACAACTTCTTACGAAGCGAATAGATATGCACCCGCATCACATCGCTGAACGGATCGGCTTCTTCGTTCCATATGTGTTCCAGCAACTCTTCGCTGCTGATGATGCGGTCGCTGTTGCGGACAAGATAACTGAAGATGGCATATTCCTTGAGGGTCAACGGGACGTCTTTGTCTTGGTATTGGACCCGATGTAAGGCAAGATCCACCGAGAAGTCCCCTTGTTTGAGGATGGTGGGTTTGGAGTTGAAGTCACGGCGTAGCAAGGCGCGGATCCGCGCCTTCAGTTCCTGAAAGTCGAACGGCTTCGTCAGATAGTCGTTCGCCCCAAGATCCAAGCCTTGGATGCGATCGTCGATCGAACGGTTCGCGGAAAGGATGATGACGCGAACTTCGGTGTCTTTCTCACGCAGTTGCTTCAACAGATTCAACCCGCTCTCATCGGGCAGATTGATGTCCAGTACGACCAAATCATAATCGTTGATACTGAAGAGTTCCGATGCGTCGCGTCCGTTATAGGCACTATCGATCGCATATCCGTCTTTTTTCAAGCCTTTTTCCAAGGCATCGACCAATTGGACTTCATCTTCAACCAATAGAATGCGCATCGTACTCTCCTTTCTGAAAGTCAAACACCAAAGCTGAGCTTTGGTGGTGACGACTATTTCTTTTTGTTGCGGAAAGCCAGCAAGGTCAATCCGGCCATGCTTGCGATCATCCCGACCCCTGCGACGATGCCGTTCGCATTCGCTGCGAACTGTGAACCGTTGGAGGCGAGATCCGCGGTGATGAAGTAACGGATTCCGTCATCTTCGATCGCTTCTTCATCGCTGTCGGTACGTTTGATCCAGTCTTCCGGAACGACGCTGCCTTCTTCATCGACGACGACATCCGGTGCTTCCTCGACGGGTTTTTCTTCAACGACAGGGACTTCTTCACTCGGCTTCTCTTCGACCGGAACTTCTTCGACAGGATCGACCGGGGCGGGATCGACGGATTCTTCACCCGGGTTTCCAGGTTCGCTTCCTTCGTTTTCGCCGGTACCGATCGAATCACTCACGCAGGTTTCCACGCCGTCGGAACTGACCGTACACGTGCTACTGCCTTCGCCTTCCATCGCCAACGCCGGGAGGATCATCATGAACAACAAGACGGCGCTAACCAGGGAGAACATGGAGAAACGTTTGAATTTCAACATAGGATCACCTTTCTTGGAGGGTTTCCCCTTTAAGTGTCCATAGTATAGCAAACTCTTCGTTAAGATAACGTTAATGAAATTTGGATGCGTCGATCATGAGATTGGAGACTTGGATCGAGAATTCAAGAGGGTTTTCGATCGGCAATCCTTCAATCAACAAGGCTTGGTTGTATAAGGCTTTGGCATAGTTGTCGATCTTCTCGGGATCGTGTCGATGGATTTCCTTGATGGCTTCGAAAAGCGGATGTCCGGCGTTGATCTCCAAGATCCTGCCCGCCTTGAGGTTGGGGTTGGCATCGGGCATTTGCGACAGCACCTTCTCCATCTCAAAGGATAACCCTTCCGCGCTGACTAAGCAAACAGGATGCGTTTTCAGCCTCGTGGAGAGTCGTACGTCCTGTACGCTGGCTCCCAACACCTCTTTGATCTTGGTCAATACATCTTTGCTTTCTTCGCTCTTCTTCTGGATTTCTTCCTTTTCTTCCGTACTTGCGATATCCAGTTCGCCTTGGTTGATCGACTTGAACGTCTTCTCTTTATAGGTGTGCAGGATCTGAAGGACGAATTCATCCACATCTTCAGTGAGATAAAGGATTTCAAATCCCTTCTCGCGCACCCATTCGCTTTGCGGGACCGCGGCGCATTTCTCGACCGTTTCCCCGGAGACGAAGTAGATTTCTTTTTGGTCTTCTTTCATGCGCGCGACATATTCTTCCAGGCTGACGAGCTTATTGTCATGGCTGGAGACAAAGAGCAGCAAGTCTTCCAACAATTCACGGTTGGCGCCATAATTCTGATACATCCCGTATTTGATCTGCAGACCGAAGTTCTTCCAGAATTTTTCGTATTCCTCACGTTCCGTCTTCAGCATCCCCAAGAGTTCGCTCTTGATCTTCTTTTCAAGTCGGCTGGCGATGGCTTTGAGCTGGCGGTCGTGTTGCAGCATTTCCCTGGAAATATTCAGGGAAAGATCCGGCGAATCGACCAATCCTTTGACGAAACGGAACGCATCCGGGATGAGTTCCTTGGCCTTGTCGAGGATGAATACCCCTCTGGAATAGAGTTGTAGTCCTTTTTCATAGTCGGCGGAATAGAAATTGAAGGGTACGTGGCTCGGGATGAACATCATCGCATCGAAGGAAAGGCTGCCTTCAAGATTGGTGTGGATGACGCGTTGGGGATCCTGATAGTCTTCAAATTTATCTTTATAGAATTCGTTATAGTCTTCTTTGGTGATGTCGCTCTTGGATCTCTTCCACAACGGGATTCTTGAATTCAGTGTTTTCGCGACGACTTTCGTCTCAACCTCTTCACTGTCTTCTTTTTTCACTTCTTCTTCCACATCCATCACGATCGGATAGCGGATGTAGTCTGAGTATTTCTTCACCAATTCCTGGATCTTGAAGTCATCCAGGTATTGCGAGTAGTCTTCGTCTTCCGTGTCGTCGTTGAGGGTCAGGATGACGCTCGTACCGACCGAATCGCGTTGTGCTTCCTCGATGTCGTACCCTTCTTCCCCTTCGGAGACGAATTTGAATGCGACATCCGTATTGGCTTTCTTACTGACGACTTCGACTTTCTTGGCGACCATGAAGGCCGAATAGAACCCGACGCCGAACTGACCGATGATGTCGACCTCGTCTTTCTTCTGCGCTTGGTCCATCATCTGTTTGAAGTCGAACGATCCACTCTTGGCGATCGTTCCGAGATTGTCTTCCATCTCTGCCGACGTCATTCCGACCCCGTTATCGACGATGCTTAAGGTGCGTGCATCCTTATCCACAAGAATCCGGATCGACAAGCCGGTACGGTCGACTTCCTTCACTTCATCGTTGAGCGACATGAAATACAACTTATCCAAGGCGTCGCTCGCATTGGAGATCAGTTCCCGCAAGAAGATTTCCTTGTGGGTGTAGATTGAATGGATCATCAGATCCAAGAGTCTTCGCGACTCTGCTTTAAAAGGTTTAGACATGCTTTCCTCCCAATTTTAGCACTTACATTACTAGAGTGCTAAGTAAGTTATACCTTTTTTATCCGTTGATTTCAAGCCTTGTGAAGCAATTTTCTAAAAAAGACGGGAGTTCTTCACACCCGTCCTGACTTACTTGATTCTTCCTTTGAATTCTCCCTTAAGTTCCGCTCTGCGTCGACGGAAATTCAGGATCGGGGCGTCGCCCGGGATCAGGTTCTCCCCCATCGTCAGTTCGCTCTTGATCGGACGTTGCGTCACGACGACCGCACGGTCCTGATGCAGGACATGCCGGTTGGCGATGTTGGCGAAGAATCCGACCAGATGGCGCATCCCCCAGACCGGCATGAAAGACTGATAGAAACGTAGATAGATCATCGTATTCTCTTGGTCGATCGGAGCGAAAATCGCAACGATGCGGACTTGATCGCTGATCCGGTTCTGCCAAAGGTTGGGCATCTGGAACTGCAGACTGAAATACTTGAGATAATCCGGCATCTCGCTCGCCTTCATGGCGGATGTCTTTCCGTCATCGACCACGTTGTGGACATAGAAGGTCATGCGTTGTTCATCCCAGGTCACCACCGGTCCATGGACCAAGGTGCGGTTACCCCGTCCGATCGAATCGGTATGGACGAAAGGTAAGTGGACGACGTCGAGTTGGTTTTCCACCGCACGGGAGTAGTGCACCGGCCAGACTTCCTTGAATTGGCTGTAGACGAACTTCTGCGTCAACTCCATGAAGAACGGGATCTCGGGTTTCTCTGCCGACGGGTCCCCGTACCATAGCCAAATCACGCCATATTTCTCGACCACCATGAACGATTTTACTTTATAGCGATCGCTGACCGGCGTGTTCTTTCCGTTAGCCGGAATCAATACGACTTTACCGGAAGCGTCATGGACGAACCCGTGGAACGGGCAGGCGACACTGTCGCCCTGCAGTTCACCCTTACACAACGATGCGCCTCGATGACAGCACTTGTCGGCGATGCATGCGATCGATCCGTCCTTCTTGCGCCATAACACCAACTTCTCGTCGCATCGTGTGACCCCGGTCAACTTCCCGACCTTGATTTCATTCGCATCCAGGATGCCGTACCATTGATTTTGAATCATGAACTTTCCCTATTCCCTTTAGAATAAGGATAGCATAATCCTACACTTCCTTCTATCGTAAATCTTGCTTTCAATCGCTTGGTTCAACGCATGGAATCGGGAATTATCGTTCGAAAGAATCAACGAACAGGGATCGGATTCGTTGTATCCATCGATGTTTTCGGCGATTCCCTCATGAATCCGATCCGTGTAACCGCTATCCTTCGATGAAGTGAAAACTTCCCCCGCGAAATGAATCATTTACTATGAAAGTAAGGTGGATTGTGTTATAATGCGACGGTATGTTTTGACATACACGAAGAAAGAGAGAATTGAATGAACTTTAATGAACTGAATTTGTCCCCCGAGCTGCTCAGAGCGGTCGAGGATATGGGTTATACCCAGACCACCTCGATCCAAGAAAAAACCATCCCTGTCATGTTGCAGGGCTTGGATTTGATCGGACAGAGCCAAACGGGGACGGGAAAGACCGCTGCCTTCGGATTACCGTTGATCCAGTCGATCGTTCCCAGCGACAAGAAGCGCCCGCAAGCGCTGATTATGTGTCCTACCCGCGAGTTGTCGATCCAAGTAGCCGAGGAACTGAGGAAGTTTGCGAAATACACGGAAGGGGTCCGCACCGTAACCATTTACGGAGGACAACCGATTTCCGTACAGATCCGTGAATTGAAAAGCGGAGCAGACATCATCGTCGGAACCCCCGGCCGTATCAAAGATCATATCGATCGTCACACCCTGAAGTTCGAAGATCTGAAAGTATTGGTATTGGATGAAGCCGATGAAATGTTGAATATGGGATTCCGCGAAGAAATCGAAGACATCTTGTCGTATCTACCGCAAGAACGTCAAACCGTGATGTTCTCCGCCACCATGCCGCAACCGATCTTGAATTTGACGGAAGCCTACATGAAGGATCCGGAATTCATCAAGATCAAGACGTCCGAAATGACCGTATCCACGATCGAACAGATCCTTTACGAAACCAACCAAGGCACCAAACAGGATTTGTTGCTTCAACTGTTGGAAATCTACCGTCCTGAATTGTCCATGGTCTTCTGTAACACGAAGAAAATGGTCGACGACATCGCTTCCTTGCTGTTAAGCAAGGGTTACGGCGCCGCCGCGATCCATGGCGACATGAAGCAAGAAATGCGCTCCATCGTCATGGCGAAGTTCAAAGACCGCAAGATCAACATCTTGGTGTGTACCGATGTCGCAGCACGCGGGATCGACGTCGACGATATGGATATCGTCTTCAACTTCGACCTACCGCAGGAAATCGAATACTATGTCCACCGTATCGGCCGTACCGGTCGTGCCGGGAAGACGGGGATCGCGATCAGCTTGATCACGCCGCGTCAGAAGTACTTGGTCAACGTTCTTGAACGTTTGACCCGTGCGAAGATCAACAAGAAACCCTTGCCGACCTTGGCCGAAGTACAGGAAATCAAATTCCACCAGATGAAGACCGAAATGCGTAAGCTTTTGGCCAAAGAAGTCCCGGATGAAATCAAACGCATCGTCGAAGAACTCGTCGATGAAGGATTCTCCTTGGAAGAAATCAGCCGCGCCTTGTTGTTCAAGACGATCGGCGGGGATGTCTTCAAAGAAATCAAATCACCGGCCAGTTTCCAGAAAGTGGTCACCCACAAGGGCTACTCCAATCTGACGCTGGATGTCGGGAACGCCCATGGCATCGCCGCCGCCCACATCGTGAGCTGCATCGCGGAAGCCAGCGGCATCTCCGGACGCGATATCGGAAAGATCCGTATCGGCGAACGTACGACGACCGTCGAGATCCCTGTCCAACATGACAAGGCGATCTTGGAAGAAGTCAACAAAGCGACGATCAAAGGCTACACGATCAAAGCGGTCTTGTCCCCTGTCGTTGACCGTCCTTACGAAAAGCGTACCTACGGCGGTTCGGGCAGTTATGACCGTAACCGTGACTTTGGGAATCGTTCCAAAGGTCCGCGTCGTAGCAACTACACCGAAAAGAACTAAAGAAAATCCGGAAAGCAATTTCCGGATTTTTTATGCCTGTTTCTTTTTGAATTGACCGTAGAGGAAGAGTGAAACCCCGCCGATCAGGATCACCATGCCCAACACCATCGCCCCGTCGAGCACGGGATTGAAGACGTTGGCGACATTGGGGCGATTCCCGAAGAAATCCCCGAACCCTCCGAACATCCCGTCGAACATCGAGTTCGCCTGTTGGTTCATCGCGGACGAGATGCTTTTAAACAAGAAGGCACCAAGCGTCATCGCACCGCCAAGCAGTGCGATATACAAACCTGAGAAATGCCAGGTCTTCCGTACGAACTTCTCGGCGGATTGAAACGAATTCTCGCTGACAAGTTCAGGTTCCCTTATCGCCTGATCATCTTTGTGCAGTAACTCTTCGATCGTCATGCCCAATACGCGGCAGAGTTCCACCCCGTTTTGAAGATCGGGCAAGGCGATGTCCTGTTCCCACTTCGAAATGGACTGGCGCGATACGTTGAGTTGCACTGCCAACTGATCCTGTGATAGTCCAAGCGATTTCCTGCGATTCTGAATCTTCTGTCCTGTTGTCATGAATTGACCCCCTTGGTCGTAGTGTACATCCCACGCACGAAATTTCCCATCAACCCTTCCATTCAATGACGCAACTTAAGTTGCATTCCTACTTTTTCTTCACCGGATTCAGAGGATCATGCTTCTCTTCCTTCTTTTTCGCATAGGTTTCGATTTTCCGTTGAATCACCTGTAGATTGCTTTGATAGATTTCGATCTGTTCCAACACCCTGTTTTTCTGTGCCAACAAGAGTTCATAGCGTTGATCGATCGTGTCTTCCTCGCTTCGGCAGAGATCCACATACTTCTTGATTTCGGAGATCGACATCCCGCTGCGACGAAAACACTGGATCAAGCGGATCCATTCAATGTCTTTTTCACTATAGTCCCGATGTCCCGCCGCATTGCGCTGGATAATCGGTAAAAGCCCTGCACGCTCATAATAATGGAGCGTCGGGACGGAGAGTTCGAATTGTTTCGCGATGTGATCGATGGTTGCCATGGTTACCTCACGATGTTTATTCTATCATGGATTCTGCTTGCTTCACTCTCTCGTCGATGAAAAAAGACCGCGTTTTTATCGCGGTCTCTCGAGAATCGTCTTGCCCTTTGAGCTTAGTTCCCTAATTTAAGTTTCTCGGCGACATCTTCGGTCGCGGATTGAAGCTCGTGTTCAACATCTTCGATCGTCTTCTTTACGTTCTTCTTCACATCCCGGATCACATGCATGATTTTCTCTTCTTGTTCAGGCGAGCGCATCGCATCGATTTTCTCTTCCGCATGCTCTTTCATCTCATCGACGAACGCTTTCGCGTCTTCGATCAGTTCTTCAGGTTTCTTCGATGATCCCTTACGATTCATATAGAGGTACGTCGCCGCGCCTGTCGCTATGATCAGGGTTGAGACTCCTAAGAAAACCTTGGTGCTTGTTCTCATATCAAACCCTTCTTTCTGTGGTTGTAGACGCATGTCGGGCAAATGATTCTCTGACTTCCCGCGAACGAACTTGTTTATGGATTGTTTATTCTCGTGCGGGTATGGCTCCATTATACGCTCATTGGAGGGAAAGGTCGAATCTTGTGACATTTTCGATGATATCGCTTGACCTCAAGTGGGCTTTACGGAGTAAACTAAAGATGAATCAAGGAGGACGAAATGGATAACTTTAAATTTCATGCATACACCGAAATCTTATTCGGTAAGGGACAAATCCAACAGCTTCCCGCGGTACTTTCAAAGTACGGGAAGAACGTATTATTGGCGTATGGATCGGGAAGCATCAAGAAAAACGGGATCTACGATTCGATCCAAAGCTTGTTGAGCGAGTTCAACGTCATCGATTTCTCCGATATCGAACCCAACCCGCACCTGACGACGGTCGAACGGGGTCGTGATCTTTGTCTGGCGCATAACGTCGACGTGATTTTGGCGGTCGGGGGCGGTAGCGTCATCGACTGTAGTAAAGTGGTCGCCGCGGCGACCTTCTATGATGGGAACGCTTGGGATTTGGTTGAGAATTCAAGCAAGATCACCAAGGCATTGCCGATCGTAACCGTCTTGACGATGGCCGGTACGGGTTCCGAAATGAACAAAGGCGCGGTCATCACGAATACGGAAACCCAGGTGAAGAGGGGTACGGGGGCGTGGTCGACCATCCCGCAAACGTCGATCGTCGATCCGACCTATCTTTATACCTTACCGGCAAAACAGACGGCCGCCGGGAGTGCCGACATCTTCTCCCATGTCTTGGAAAGTTATTTCAAACGGACACCGGATGCCTATGTCCAAGACCGGATGGCGGAAGCCATCTTGTTGACGGTCATCAAGTACGCTCCGATCGCCATGACGTATCCCGAGGACTATAGCGCCCGTGCGAACCTGGCCTGGGCGAGTTCACTGGCATTGAACGGACTCTTGGGAAGCGGCAAGAACGGTGCCTGGTCCGTCCATCCGATCGAACACGAGCTGAGTGCCTATTACGATTTGACCCATGGCATCGGATTGGCCATCCTTACCCCGCCGTGGATGAGACATATCCTCAACGAAAACACCGTCGAAAAGTTCTGCGAATACGGCGTCAACGTTTGGAAACTCCCCAGCGACATGCCTCGCTTCGACCTAGCCAACGCGGCGATCGATGCGACGGAAACCTTCTTCGAGACCTTGAAGATTCCGATGACCTTGCATGAGGTCGGCATCGATGAATCGAAATTCGAAACGATGGCGAAAAAAGCCGTCGAACTCGGCGGACTGGCCTATGCCTATGTACCGATGAACGAAAAAGATGTCATCGAGATTCTACACGCGTGTAAATAGTCAGAAGGCGACTTCAAGTAAACTGTACCCCATAGAGTAGACACGAAATAAAACACGTGACTCCCCTATGGGGTTTTACTATACTAAGAAAAGAGGATGAAAAATGGCAAAAGTAAGATTCACCCAGGAAGAAATCGAAGCATTAAAAGGAAATCCGT
>JBGSTC010000032.1:0-4893 GCA_041736705.1 Erysipelotrichaceae bacterium | reverse complement strand
GGCTGGTTCATCTTCAACCGGCACAGCGAAGGCTACAGTTACAAGGAAATCGGAAGCATGCTGCAGATGAGCGACAAGACCGTCGACAACAACCTTCAAAGAATCCGCAAGAAACTGGCGTCCATGTTTGACTAAGACAGGATGTATCAAGTGATCGATCCATGAGTTTCAAGTTTATCCCACATATAAGAATGGTAACGCCCCCTGAAATGGAGGCGTTTTTACTGTGGTCAAAGCACAATGGATCGGAGTGATCGAGTTTATGAAGGTGCTTACGTAAAAACGTTGACAAATTATCTAGTGATGATGTTACTATGAACTTAATGAATGGGGGGACACTAATGATGCCATTTCATTACTTTCTTCTTCTGCGCGTAGAAGTTCCAAAGGATCTAGTCTCAGTTGACAAAATCTTCGACATCAACAATAAGGAGAATGTTGAAGAGAAAGCAGTTGTCAGTTTTACTTCGCACTGTGGTAAGAATTTATGAAACTATCCACAAAGAGATTCATTATTTTTCCTTTGATTCTCATACTTATGCTAATCCAAGGATGCTCTTCGGATGCAGAGCCTGATGATGAAGAAATTATTGAAGACGATCCAGTTGAAATAAGAATCGAGATACTTGATGAGAACATCATGATTGAGGCATCAACAGAAATCCAATTCGACTTAAAAGGGGTCAAGGATGAAAGTAAGATAAAATGTGAATCGAGTGATTCTAAGATCGTCAAGATCGTTGGAGCCATAGTGTATGGACTGAGTAGTGGGAAAGCAAATATCGATTGCATCTATGATGGGGTGGAAAGCAATACAGTATCGATCAATATAGAAGCTCCGGTTATTGAAGAGCCAGTCGAAGAACCTGTTGAGGAAAACATCTCGGTTATTTCGCTCACTTCACCAATAAAAGCCGGCTCGAATGCAACACTTAAAATCAAGGGCTTGCCCAATACGGAATACTCTATATCGGTTTACTATAGTTCGGGAGAAAGCGAAGCAAGTGGGCTTCAAGATAAAACATCCGGTTCTGACGGGAAAGTAAGTTGGACCTGGAAAGTTGGATCTCGAACTAAACCCGGTGAATATCATATTGAGGTTTATGGTGCTGATGAGAGTCTGATCATTCCCTTTACTGTGAAATGATTCGAGGAAAGAAATTAAATAACATACCAAGCAAACGAGACTGCTGTTATGACTCACATTATGTGTCGAATTCCAACCAAGAATGATATTGATAATCACTACGGTTTGATTCACATTGTAAGCTTGGTGATGGTTTTCGCGCATTGAAAGTTTGAAAGAAGTGCTTCTGTAAGACGGCTGGTTCATCTTCAACCGCCACAGCGAAGGCTGCAGTTACAAGGAAATCGGAAGCATGCTGCAGATGAGTGATAAGACCGTCGACAACAACCTTCAAAGAATCCGCAAGAAACTGGCGTCCATGTTTGACTAAGACAGGACGTTATGATAAAGTAATATGGCAAATGAAAGCAGGTGATCGAATTGGCCGATAAGAGCGAACGAGTCATCTTGACGTGTACGGTCTGTCTATCGCGCAACTATTCGACGCGACGCAATAAGAAAAACGCGACGGAACGTCTGCAATTGATGAAATTCTGTAAAAAATGCAACGAACACACGTTGCACAAAGAAACGAAGTAGGAGGAACCTCTATGTTGAAATGGTTCAGTATTCCCGGCATTATGACCGAGGTCAAGCGTGTACGTTGGCCTAAGCAAAAAGAAATGGTAAGAGACAGCCTCACGGTCGTCTCGTTCACGTTCGCATTCGGCGTTTTCTTCGTCGTTTGTGAAATCGCCGTCGCCGCTTTCCTCAAGTTGTTAGGAATCGGGGCGTAACATGGAAGAAAACAACAAAGAGTGGTATGTGGTCAACACATACGCCGGGCATGAAAACCGCGTAAAGGAAAACCTTCAACGTCGTATCGAAACGATGGGCATCGAAGACAACCTGTTCCGTATTTTGGTTGCGGAAGAACCCGAAATCGAATTCAAGAACGGCAAGAAAGTCGAAAAGATGCGTAATCTTTTCCCCGGTTATGTCTTCGTCGAAATGATCATGACGGATGAAGCGTGGTATATCGTCCGTAATACCCCGGGCGTCACCGGATTCATCGGATCGTCAGGCGGCGGTGCGAAACCGTTCCCCGTATCCCCCGATGAAATCGATTCGATCCTGCGTCGTATGGGACTGAGCGATCGTAAGATCACCGTCAACTTCAAAGTCGGCGACCGTGTCAAGATTCTCAACGGACCGTTCAGCGGAATCGAAGGGACGATCGACCAGATGCATGACGATGCGCAGACCGCCGTAGTATTGACCATCTTGTTCGGCCGTGAAACCCCGACCGAAATCGCCTACATCGATCTCAACAAAGTCGAAGCTTAAGCGCTAGGAATAGCGCTTTTTTTACGAAATCGGACCGTTATAGATGAATAACGGTACGCGTTCTTCGATTCGATATTGTAGAAAACGAACACGTTGACAAGATTACGCTTGTATCCTATAATAAGTGAGCCGATTTACGGCCTTTCTAGCGTGGGAGGATGCGCAATCATCCGTCAACCACGGCTACGAAATTTCCAAACAAGGAGGAAATTCTGTGAGTAAGAAAATTGCAAAAGTCGTCAAACTCCAGTTTCCGGCAGGCGCTTGCCGTCCGGGACCTGCGTTGGCATCCGCCAGCGTCAACATGCCGCAATTCTGTTCCGCATTTAACGATGCGACCAAGGATCGCGCAGGCGACATCGTACCGGTAATCATCACCGCGTTCGAAGACAAATCGTTTACATTCGTATTGAAGACAACCCCCGCTTCGGTCATGCTGAAGAAAGCCGCTAACGTAAAGAGCGGCTCCGCCAGTTCGAAAACGACCAAAGTCGGAACCATCAGCGTCGAAGACCTGCGTAAGATCGCCGAGTACAAAATGCCGGACTTGAACGCAAACGATGTTGAAGGCGCCATGGCCATCGTCGCCGGTACCGCTCGTAACATGGGTATCGTCATCGAAGGCTACAACAAATAGGAGGCAACTAAAATGGCAAAACAAGGCAAGAAGTATCTCGCGGCCGCCAAATTGGTTGACCGTACCAAACTGTATCCCGTTTCGGAAGCCATCACTTTGACTCGCGAAACGAATTTCGTAAAATTCAATGCATCCGTCCAAGTCTCTTTCCGTTTGAATGTCGACCCGCGTCACGCCGATCAACAGATCCGCGGAGCGATGGTTCTTCCTCACGGAACGGGCCGTACCCAAAAGGTATGCGTCATTACGCAAGGACCGAAAGAAAAAGAAGCGCTTGATGCCGGTGCCGATGTCGTCGGGGGAAAAGAACTCCTCGAAAAGATCAAAGGCGGCTGGTTTGAATTCGATATCATCGTCGCGACTCCGGACATGATGGGCGAACTCGGTAAATTAGGTAAGCTGTTGGGCCCGAAGGGCTTGATGCCGAACCCGAAGACCGGTACCGTCACGATGGATGTCACCAAAGCGATCACCGATATCAAAAAAGGTAAAGTCGAATACCGTGTCGACAAAGAAGGCAACATCAACGTCCTGATCGGGAAACTCTCGTTCACCGACGAACAGTTGCACGAAAACTTCAAAGCGATCTACGATGTGCTGCTACGTGCCCGTCCGGCCGTTGTCAAAGGCGTCTTCATGAAGAACGTCGTTCTCTCCGGCGTCATGGGTCCCGGCATCAAAGTCGATACCGCAACATTCTAAATCCAACGACGCATCCGCAAGGGTGCGTTTTTTTATGCTTGGACCTTGGGGTCGGGCGTAGCGATGGCATGGCGACGTTAAAACTATATAATAAAGATACACACCCCATACCGATCGATCGGCACGGGCATGATTGGAGGAAGACAAATGAAATTACATACGGAGATCAGAATCGATGCACCGATCCATTCCGTTTGGGACGCGGTCGTGACGGCCGAACGATTCAATGAGTGGACGGCCTTGTTTCATGAAGGATCCTATTTCGTTGGCGGATGGAAGCAGGGGGATGCGATCCGATTCGTTGCGATGGGAAGCAACGGCAAGGAAACCGGGATCCTCTCGAAAATCCTCATCAGCGATTACCCCAACCACATCGTCATCAACCATTTGGGGATGATCGTCGACGGGGTTGAAGACTACACAAGCGAACAGGCAAAGGAGTGGACGCCCGGATATGAGGAATACACCCTGGTCGAGGCCGATGACGACAAGACGCTCTTCATCGTGGATGTGGATACCCCGGAAGCCTACTTCGAGGACTTCAAGGAAGACTGGCGCAAAGCGTTACTGAAACTCAAAGAGATCTGCGAAAGATAGGCGATCCCGATCGAGCGGATCACCAACCCTTAGAAATAAGACATGAACCACCTCTCATCAACTTTCACACAAGCGGGGTGAAAAACGGAACACATTCCTTGTAATGCGCTTTTAGTCTGTTATAATAGGTATACCTCTGAAAAGGAAACGATGATTCATGTTATCGTGAGCCGTACTTACGGATGGTTTTAGTAGCCGATTTTTGTGTCTTACGGGATATCCCGCATCAGTATTGGCGGATATTGCGAAATACGAAAAAGTGGCTTGGAATCGACCGAAAGTTGTTGACAGAGGGTGGTCGGTTTGGTATTATAAATAAGCGCTCACGGGAAACGGAAACGAAGAACGAAGGGCAGCGAGCGGATCTTTGAAAACTAAATAGGAAATCACGTCGATTCAAAAGGAAACAAACGGCAGGAATGCCGAACCGTTTTGAACGGTTAAAATAAACAAAAACAATGAGCAAATCAAATGGAGAGTTTGATCCTGGCTCAGGATGAACGCTGGCGGCGTGCCTAATACATGCAAGTCGAACGAAGAGAGA